>JBJYWZ010000579.1:0-16951 GCA_046259725.1 Promineifilaceae bacterium (SeqCode)
TGTGCCCGCTTGCCACTGCTTCGATAACAAAGGCTGTACCTGATACGCTGTCACCGGCAGCGAAAACACCTTCGCGTGTTGCCTCCAGCGTCTTTGGATTAATTGCAATGGTTTGCCTGTCTGTAATGCCTACACCGGCATCATCGGGAATGAAGGCCAGACCTGCTCGCTGGCCAACCGAGAAAATCACTGTATCGCATTCGAGGACATGGGTGCTGTCTGGTACTTCGGTAAGCTGCAATCTGCCTGTGTCGTCGAAATAGAATGATTCAACCAGTGTGCACTCGACGCCTGCTGCGTGGCCGTAACCGTTGTCAATTATGTGCTTAAAAGAACGGCCGTTATAAAGGACGACCCCTTCCTCGACAGCCGCATTAATCTCCCATCCATGCGCCGGCATCTCGTCGTTGCTTTCCAGGCAGGCGAGATGTACCTTTTTACCCAGACGGACTGCGCTGCGCGCGCAGTCAATTGCCACATTACCGCCACCCAGTACCAGAACCTTTTCTCCTAAGGGAGGTGCGCCGGCCGCCGGTGGGTCGCTCTCATACTTACCGAGGCGGACATCGCGCAAGAAATGAGTATTGATGATCACGCCGTCGAGATTTGCCCCTGGAATCGGCAGTCGAATCCCTTCATGCGCGCCGACAGCGATTAGCACGGCCTTAAATCCACGTTCAAAAAGCTCGTCAAGATCATCGACGCGATGGTTCAGACGCAGGTCTACGCCAAGTTCGATGATATCCTGTACTTCCCGTTCGATAATCTCAGCCGGCAGCCGGTATTCCGGCACACCCAATCGCAGCATGCCGCCAGGAACCGGCATTGCTTCGAAAACTGTCACGCGATAACCGGCAAGAACGAGATCCTGTGCCGCGGTCAGACCACAAGGCCCTGCGCCGATGACCGCCACGTGCTCTTCAAATAGGGGCTCAATTCTTTCGACTGCTTCCCGCGGCTCCTCATAGACCTTGTCGGTGACGAAGCGCTTGAGAGCTCTGATGTTAATCGCCTCATCAACCAATGCCCGATTGCAGGCAGTTTCGCAGCGGTGGTTGCAGATACGGCCGCATATGCCAGGGAATGGATTATCCATTTTGATAACCCGCAGCGCGTCATGCCAGCGACCTTCGCGGATGAGGGCGATGTATCCCTGTGCCCGCTGGCCCGCCGGGCAGGCATCCCGGCATGGTGCGATACCGCGCTTTTCAATCGCATAGGCGTTGGGGACAGCTTGCGGATAGAGCTTGTACGCTGCCCGGCGCAGGGCCAATCCTTCATTAAACTCATCCGGAATAATTACGGGACAAACTTGCGCACAGTCCCCGCAGGCCACACATTTTTCGAGGTCGATATACCGCGGGTTGCGCCGCACACGAACAGTGAAATCTCCCGCCTCACCTAATACATCCAGAACCTCAGTGTTAGTCAGGATCTCGACGTTTGGATGGCTGCCGGTTTCAATGAGCTTGGGGGAAATCGTACACATGGCGCAGTCATTGGTGGGAAAGGTCTTATCCAACTGCGCCATCTTGCCGCCGATGGCCGATTTCTTCTCGACCAGGTAAACCTTGAAGCCCTGGTCGGCAAGATCGAGCGAAGCCTGCATGCCTGCGATTCCTCCACCCAGTACGAGAACAGCGCCGGTTGGCTGCTTCTGTGTACCGTTGCTCGCGTTCATTGCACCTCCGTCACGGGGCATTCTCGCGTCAAACCCGACTAGTCGCCTGCCCGACGCCCGCGAAAAGCAATATCTTCTTCAAAATCCACTGCCGGAACGACCTCGGGCAATGGCACAATCTTCAGCGGATTAGGACCCAACTTTTTTACGCGTTCTGTCATCGTCTGTGCAGCAGCGGCGAATGTAAGCCCCTGGCTGCCAGACATGAAGAATATCCCCAGGCGATCACCTTCCAGACCAATTTCTTCTAAAATTGACCGCGCGCGCTTCAGGCGCGCCAAACCGCGCTCGTTGCCACGGACATGGTGGCAGTTGCCAATAGGACAGGCGACAACATATACCGCATCAGCTCCCTGCTCGAACGCTTCAAGGATATAACGTACGTCGGTTTTCCCGGTGCAGGGCATGCGCACAAATTTGACGTTGGCCGGATACTGCACATGTTGAGCTCCTGCGCTGTCTGCTGCCATATAACCACAGTATATGCAGTAGAAGGCTGTGATTTCAGGCTCGAAGGTCTTTTCTATATTCATTGCTTAAGTCTTCAAGATTGCTGTCTTAGCGGAATGAATCCGCCAGCTGCCTAATCCATTGATACTTTTAAGAGTCATCTGTTCATCGGTGTAGTTGACGAGCTGAATTGCGTTTGCCGGGCATTCGCCAGTACATGTTCCACAACCCTGGCATTGTGCGGGATCGATATAAGCAGCGCCTCCGAGGTTTCCCACACCGTGGCGGTTCGGCAACTGCACTACCTGGGGAATGGAAAACGGGCAAACTCGCGTGCAGGTCAGGCAGCCCACGCATTTCTCCGGGTCTACCTCGGCGACTACGCCGCCCAGGAACATCGTCCCTTGCGAAAGCAGGGTCAGGGCGCGGGCGGCCGCGGCCAGCGCATGGCTGATGGTCTCTTCGATGAACTTGGGATAGTGAGCCATACCGGCCAGGAAGATCCCCTCGCGCATGAAATCCATCGGGCGCAGCTTGATCTGCGCCTCTTTGAAAAATCCCTCACTGGAAAGCGGCACTCGCAGCAAATCTGCCAGCGCTTTCGTTCCTGCCGAAGGGGCGATGGGCATGCTCAACGGTATCACATCGGCGGGAAGTGATAGCCAGCGATTCAGACTCAAATCCAATACGCGCACGCTTCTCTGACCGTTTTCATCGTCAGTAACTATTTCCGGAGGTCGATCACTTTCATAGCGCACAAAGTTGACGCCGAGTTTGCGTGCTTCGGTGTAATACTTTTCGCGGAACCCGTACGTTACAATATTCTTGTATAGAACTGTGACATTGCAATCCGGCTTGAAAAGCTTCAGGCGGATTGCATTCTTCATGGTATTGGTGCAGCAAACACGAGAGCAGTATTCGGGCATGCCTGCGGGCTGTACACACTGGATCATTACCACGTCATTGAGCGCCGCTATTTCCTCCGGATGGTGCACGACAGTTGCTTCCAGATCTTCCATCGTGATCACGCCCGGAATGTCCAGCCAGGGATGCTCGCGTACTTCCCGGCCACCGGTGGCAATGATCGTGACGCCGTTCTGGATACGCTCTGTTTCCATGCGGCCGTCGCTGTATGTCGTCTTCAGATCCGCCCAGAAGCGGCCGACATGACCTCCGTGTGCGACAATCTCTGAATCGGTATGCACGATAATTCGCTGATGTGCGCGCACGCGGTTGATCAGGTCCCTGCCCAGCCGGCGCGGATCCTCGCCCTCTGCCACGTAATAAAGCTCTTGTAGATGTCCGCCCAGCATATCCGTCCGTTCAACCAGATGGACATCGTAGCCGCTGTCGGCAATGGCCAGAGCCGCTGTCATACCTGCCAGGCCGCCGCCAATAATCAGTGCGGTTCCTGACGTTGAAAACGCCAGCTTGTGCACAGGTGTGGCAGCACTTACGCGCCCTACGGCCATCCTGACAAGTTCATGTGCCTTTCTGTTTGCCAGAATTGGCTGCCGCGCATGTACCTTGGCGCATTGGTCGCGAAGATTCACCAGTTCTACGAGATACGGATTGAGCCCTGTTCGCCTGACTGCGCGCTGAAACAGCGATTCGTGCGTGCGGTTGCTGCATCCGGCAATGACCACGCGGTTCAGTCCCTCGGAAAGGATGAGGTTCTGTATATGTGTGAGGCGATCGGGCAGGCAGGCCAGATCGATCACTTCGGAGTGTCCGACACCTGGCAATGATCTTGCTTCGTTCGCGAGCTGCGTCAGGTCGAGCGTCTCGCTCATTGTGCCGCCGCAGCTGCAGACGAACACGCCGATGTTTGGCTCCTCTCCGCTGACATCCCTTTCGGACGGCATGACCTCTTCCACCAGGAATGGAAACTCGCTGGTGAAAGGATAGGTGTTTAGGTGTGGATTCAGCAGGCGCATCACCTCTGCCGCTGCCCCGCTGGCGTCCAAAATCGTCTCAGAGATTTCTTTGGGCGAAGAAAAGGCGCCGCAAACAAAGACGCCGGAATGAGTGGTTTGAAGCGGTGAAAACTTGTGTGTTTCACAAAAACCGTATTCGTTAAGATTCAGTTCCAGCAGGTTCTGGAAATGGCGTGCTGAATCAGGTGGTTGCAGGCCCGTCGCCAACACGACCATCTCGAACCTTTCCTCGTGCAGCCGGCCATCAGCATTGGCGTAGCGCAGGATCAAATCGGCGCTGCCAGGATCTTCACGAATGTCGGAAATCCGGCTGCGCACATAGCGCACGCCGTGACTGTCGCGGGCACGTGAAAAGTAGGTGCTGTACTCCTTGTTGAACGCCCGCTCGTCCATAATGAATATGGCACAGTCAGTGTCTTCGCCCAACCGTTGTTTGGCCAGCATCGCCTCTTTTGTGGCATACATACAGCAGATCGATGAACAGTAGCTGTTCTGCTGGTCACGAGAACCGATACACTGCAGCCAGGCAATAGACCTTGGCTGCGCGCCGTCCGACGGCCGTACGACGGTGCCTTCCGTCGGTCCCGAACGGCTGGCGATACGCTCATACTGCATTGCATCTACCACGTTCTGATAGCGGTTGTAGCCCAGTTCTTCCAGCGGGCTCGGATCGTAGGATTTGAAACCGAGCGCCAAGATGATGGCGCCGACCTGCAGCGCCATCAGTCGCGGTAGTTCATCAAGATCGATGGCATTTGTGGGGCATGCTTCGAGACATTTTCCGCATTCGTCACAATAGGGGCCGCGGTCGATCACATAGGCATCGGGCACGGCCCTGGATGACACTTTGTAGGCCGCTTTGCGTTTTGTCAGGCCGCGCTGGTAAGCGTCCGGGAGTTCGATGGGACACACCTGAGCGCAGTAGTCACAGTTAATGCACAACTCCGGATTGATATATCGGGGATCCTGCCGTACGGAGACGGTGAAATCACCAGCCTGTCCTTCTATATCCACGACATGCGTGCAGGTCAAAACCTCAATGTTCGGGTGCTGGTTGTGGTTGATATAGGCGGGGGAAATGGACGGCCGTGTGCAGCCATAACCATGATCGGGCGTGCCGCGGCAGAGGACGCAATCATGCTGCGGAAACATGAAGCCCAACTGCGACACGCGTCCGCCCAGACTTGGCGTTTGTTCAACCAGAAAGACTTTCAAACCCGCATCAGCAAGGTCCAGGGCGGCCCGCATCCCTGCGATACCGCCCCCTACTACCAGCGCTGATGCGGTTTCTCGCCGCTTAATTGCCATAATTATCCTGTCAGGGAGATAACTCTAGATTTTGCGATCTATCGCTATCTCCTTAGGCTATCGTTTACAATTCAGGCCGCCACTCCGTGCTCCAGATAAGAATCAGCGTAAATCACCTGGTTCAGCAGGATCTGTACTGTACGCCAGATGTCGGCCTGCTCGGGATCGCTCATCTCAAAGTCGCCGGGTTCCGGTAACTCCATCGCCGCGATTCGATCGTGGATGGTTAAATAAAGCCTGCTGACGGCCGTTGATTCGTCTCGTTCTTCGATGATGCGGATTACTTCTTTCAGCTCATTGTCGAACGGATCGGCCATCATCATTGACAGGCCGGCGCCCATCAACATGGCGCAGTAGACACGGTTGATCAGCGGCCGGTTTTCTGGTGGTACACCATTTGAGACATTAGACAGGCCGACAAATACCGGCGGCGGCGGGTCCCAGGCGAACTGCAGCATGCGCACCGCCTCGATCAGCTCGGGACAGTATTCCTGGCAGCCGGAAACCGTGAGAACCAGCGGATCGATGATTAGGTCCGCTATCGGGAAGTCGATTTCAAGCGCACGCGGAATAAGTGACTCAAGGGCAATGTTGACGCGCTCGTCGGCGCCGACCGGGATGCCGCTCTTGCCCATCGTCAGGGCAATCAGCCGCGTGTTGTACTTCTTGGCCAGCAGGGGTACCTGTTCCAACCGTTCCGGCTCGGCGGAGGTGGAATTGATGATCGGCTGCGCTTTCGTCACCTTTTTCAATCCGGCTTCAATCCCCAGAAGATTACTGCTGTCGAAGCTCAGGGGAACATCGACTACCGCCTCAACGGTTTCGACCATCCACGGGAAAACCTCTTCCCAATCCTTCTTGCGGGGACCGAGATTGAGATCGACCGCCTTGGCGCCTGCTTCTACCATGCCCGCGGCGAGTTCCTGGAAGAAGCGGGCGTCCTTTTCGCGCAGCGCCTTCTTTACATTTATCGAAATAATGTGGATATTTTCACCTACGATATACATGCTGTTTTTCCCTTTGTGTCCTGCTGCTACTGTCAGGTCACGAATTACTTACTGCGTCATTTAATGCCTGCGCAACCGTCGGGAAACGGTCCGCCTCGGTATGCGGCAGGAATAATGCCGATGTAAATGCCTCATAGAACATGTTATCAGCCGATAGTTCGATGTAAGTCATTCGACCGGCGATTTCGTTGATACGCGCCAGTGCTTTCTTGTCCAACAAAGCATAGTACGCTCCCAGGACAGACGTATTCCCCAGGAACAGGAAACTCTCCCAGGGCATGTCAGGAAGCAGTCCAATCTGTACAGCCTTTTCGACATTAATGAATTTGCCGAAGGAGCCGCCAATCAACACTTTTTGAAGCGAATCGAGCGGCACTCCCACGCTGTCTGCCAGGACACTGATACCGGCATATATCGCCGCCTTGGCACGGATCAGGTTGTCGATATCCACGCGCGTTATCGTGATGTCTTTTTCGTGCCAGGTATCCTTCGCCCAGGCAATGACATATTCCCAACCGCTCTCGTTGCGCCTGATACGCTCTGTAGCCAGGTCGCTGTTGAAAAACCCTCTCTTATCGATGACGCCGGTGAGGAACATCTCCGACAGCAGAGAAATCAACCCGCTACCGCAGATGCCGCGTGGTTTTTCATCGCCGATCACGCGTAATGTCGGCTCAAAAGTCCGGCTGTCGATCCAGATCTCTTCGACAGCGCCCCTCGTGGCGCGCATACCGTCCTTGACACCGGCGCCTTCAAACGCAGGGCCGGCCGAACAGGCGCAGGTGACCAGCCAATCGCGGCAGCCCAGGACCGTTTCACCATTCGTGCCAATATCCATGAAGAGGGCCACCTCTTCCATGTCATCCAGTCCGGATGAGAGCACGCCTGACGATATGTCGGAACCAACGTAGCTGGCCACACCGGGAAGGCAGATTACGGGAGCCTCCGGATAGATGTCCAGACCTACATCGCGGGCGGACAGGGTTGGCAGCCTGTTAACGGCCGTGATAAAGGGGCTCTGCCTGATGCTCTCTGCCGGGATGTCCAGCAGCAGATGCGTCATGATGCTGTTTCCGGCAATTGTTGCTTTGACGATCTGAGCTGTTGAGCACTGCTTGGGATCAGAGCCATTGCCGGCGAATGAGGCGCTTCTTGCTCCGGCGAGCTTGTCGCAGGCGCGGTTGATGAGGGTGTTGATGCTTGTCAATACCAGCTCGCGCATTTCCTGGTGCCCGCCTTTCTTGCCGGCATAAATGATGCGCGAAATGACATCTTCGCCGCGGCGAATCTGGCGATTATATTCGGACGCCTGTGTCAGCACTTCACCGCTTATCAGGTTTACCAGCCAGACCGTGACCGTTGTCGTCCCGATATCTATGCTGACGCCCCAGAGCGGCGCGTCTTCGTTTGTGTGTCCCGGTTTCAGGGCGATCAAACGGCCGTTTTTATGCCCTGCACTGCCGCCATCATGATCGAGGGCCACGAGCGCCGTCGCCTGCCACTCTCCTTCTCTAAGAACCGCGCCTATCTGGCGCAAGAGCGATAGTGACACCGTCATACTATCAAGCCCCAGCTGTTGGTTTAGCGCATGTTCAAGGCGGCTCCAATCATCGCGCTGGTCATCCATCGTAGGCGGCACAAGCGTTACGTTGATGCGCTGCAACGATTGGTCCGCCCACGAATCATAGCCGACAGGTACAGTCACATCGGCCACCAGCCGATCTGTAGACAGGCGGCGATCAAGGGCGTCCTGTTCCGGTACAAATATCTGTACGTCACCCTCCACGACCGACTGGCAGGCCAATGCATACCCCTCGGCCACGTCCTCCGCCGACAGGCGCAGGACGCTGCGCCTGCGAACTGATCCGTCGACGACCTTCACCGCGCAGCGCCCGCACCGTCCCTGGCCGCCGCACGGCTCATTTATGCTTACGCCGGCTCTGGTCGCGGCTTCCGTCAGCAGTGTGCCGGTTGGTACAGTAACCAGCGCGCCATTGTCAAAAGTGACCGTGTGATCAGCCATAAATCATCTGCACCATCTGCTTTACTGAGCCAGAACCTGTTTCATGAAGGCGGGCAGATCCACCGCTTCGCGCGGGCCGACCCGAACTTCCCAGCCAGGCAATTCTTCCTCAGTTTCTCCAGATAACACCGCCACATGACCAGGTAAAACAAGCAGCTTCTTGTTCACCTTGCCGGCAACGTCGAAGAGTTTGACATCCTTGGCGATGCGCTCGGAATCGAACTTGCCGGCAGCCCAGGCTGTGAGGACACTCATCCCTTCAGAGTCGGTGACCAGGAGCCAGGCCGGCAGCCCGGCACTTTCAACTTCGTTGGCGACACTGAAGTAGGTGATGGAGAAATTGGTTGTCACCAACACCGGGGCATCCGGACCAGGATTGTTGATTTCGTATAGACCTGGCTGGACCTGGATTGGTTTCTGCGGATCGGTGTAAATATTCTGCCTCAAGACCAGAAGCGGGTAAGCGGTTTCCGGCTGGAAGTGATCGAGCACGATGAAACTGCCGTATTTGCCGATCGCCTGGGCGGCCAGAATCGTTTCCATCTCCGCCGTTGGCGCGTCCCCGGGAATATTCAGGATGGGGTAGCCAAGTGGGCGGAATGTCTTCTTCAAAGCCAAGCGCCTGGCCGTCGTATTGGCGGTGAGGCTGCCGATGAGCGAACGCTGCGACGGCGCCAGGACGACGTCGGCGACTCCCGCCTGGTTGATCTTTTCACTCAAATCAACCATCTCATCAATGGTATTCGCCTGCACAGCCAGCGCCGTTTTGTGTTCCTTGGCCAGCGCCGCCATTTCCTGCCAGTTTTCCGCGTTTGCATAGCCGATTAACAGCTTCCCGTCATCCAGCTGCGGCAGGACTTGCTGCAGATCTTGCAGCGGAGCGATCAGGATCAGGGGCAGGTGGGAGACGTCGCGCACGGCTGAGACAGCCGCCGCAAAATTCCCGCCGTCCGCCTGGACGGCGATGCCGTCCCACGACAGCTCGATACCGACGTAGTCCACCTTGTACCCGGCTACGGCCGACACCTTTTTCCGTATGGAATCGGTCGATTCACTGTCGTAAACGCGCAGAAACAGTCCTGCCGGGCTAAAGAACTTCTTCTCGTGGCGGAACAATACAATCTCGTTACCCGCCTTAAACTCATTGCCGTTGGCGCTCAGGGTAATCGGCCGTACCGGCGGCGCCGATGCCTCTGAAAGTTCCGCCGCCGATTCCTCGCTGACATGCGGACAGAGCGAAAGTTCAACCTGCTTTGCCGCCAGCTTCATCGCAAAGGCCAGGCAAGTTGGAAATCCGCAGTCTTTGCAGTTGGTTTGGGGAAGTAGCTTATAAATTTGTATGCCTGAAAGAGCCATTTTTCATGTCCTCTTGTCTGTTTCACGATGTCAGCCCGATTCATGGCCACCCGGCTGACATCGTGACTAACTGACCTACCGGCTGCCCGCCAGATCTTCAATTGCCATATGGACCCGTTTAGCGCTTTCGGGATGTCGCAGGACGACAATGTCGGCGCCGGATTCAATGAGCATGGTCGCCGTCACCGTTTCCCAGGTGATTGCCCGCTCACACCATTGGCCCCATTCCTCGGGGACGCCTTCGCCGACCTTCGCTTCCTTCGTCTTCCAGCATTCCTCGCCGGGTGTGACGATCATTGGAAGTTGGGTCATGCTGTCCCCCTGCAGAGCGGCCAATCGCAGCCGTTCCATCACCGAGTAGCCATATTCAAATCCGTATCCCAGCGCACCGGTGGTCGGATCCATGATGATTCGCTCCAGCGGAAGTCCCATGTCGCTGATCAAGATATTGAGCTGTTTGGCCAGGTTGACGTCCATGGCCGTGCGCGCAGTTACCAGGTGGTCGTTGGCCATGGCCGCGGCCACGATTGTGCGGTAGTTCTTGTCTTCGCAAACACCCAGCGCAAGCCGTTCGCCCTTAAATGCTTCGGCCACGGGCACAAGCAGTTCGTTATCGATATCGGCCTGTCCGGGGCCAAACACGATCAGCGGCAGCGTTGTCGCTTCAAGCACTGCGCGTACCGTGGCTACGGCCGATTCGGGCGTATTATCCAGGTCCAGCGTCAACTGGATCAGGTCCGCTCCCGCCCTTTCGGCCGCCCTGGCCCAGGATCCGGGATCATTCATCACCTCGCCCCAGGCCTGGTCAAGAAGCTCCGACCAATCGGTTGGTTTCCTGTCTTTGATCCCAAAAGCGATGACGGGCCTGTGCGGCGTTTCTCCTTCAAAGTGCATATAGGGCATGGCGGTTTCGCCGCCGACTGTGATCGATTTGCCGCGCGTACCGCCTTCGGCTTCAGTTGCGCCGATCGTGATCTCGCGTACTTTGCCTGACCATTTCTCTCTGGCCAGCGGTGTCTTGGTTCCTTCTGCCAGCCACTCTGTATCGGGCCCGGCGCCCGCCTTCGGCTTTCTCAGCTCCGGCGCGGCCTCGGGTTCAAGCACCGTTTCTTTTGCCGCTTCTACAGCTGCCGGGGGCGCTTTTTCCACGACCGCTTCCACAACAGGCGGCGTGGGCGCTTCCTTCACGACCGGTACCGCTGCAGGAGGCGGCGCCGCGGCCGACTCTGCCGGAGCAGCCGGCGCCACAACGGGTGCACCTCCAAGCGCGCCCAACGCGGCCTCCAGAGCCAATCGCAAGGTGTCCACGGCTTCCGCCGGTGTCGACGGTCTGGCGGCCGCTTCTCTCGCCTTGCCGAGTAGCTGCGCCTGACGCAAGGCCTCGGCTGCTGCCTTCTGCAGCGCCACGCTCTGCCTCAAGGCTGCTTCTTGCGCCTGCTGAAGCAAATCAGCCTGCGAACCGGAGGCTGACGGCGCGGCTTCGAGAGGCGGTAACGCGATTTCCGGTTCTTTCGGAACGGCCGCTTCGACTGCTTCAGGTTCTGCCGGCGGCGGCTCTTTTTCTACCGGCGCGGCCGCTTTGGGCTCCGCGGGCGCTTTGACAACTTCTGCCAATTCGCTGGCTTTTTCGGGCTGACTTTCTTTGCCGGCCCGACCATTCTGTTCGGCGACAGCTTTTGCTTTCGCAGGAGGTTCAGCAACTTTGCTTTCCTGTTTGGCCATGGCTTCTTCCACGACGGCTGCTGCCTGGATGACGACGTCCTCTTCCCTCACTGCTGCCCGCTCTCGCACTGGTTCCGCTTCTTTGGCCATCGAACCCATTTTCAGGACCGGATGGTTTACCTTCTTGACCCATTCTTGAAGCTGTTCCACATCTTCAACCTGTGAGCTGTCGGCGATGCGATCAATCAAATCGGGAATGCCTTCGCGCTGAGCGACGTGCTGCAGTTCATCAGCCATCGTTTCTTTGAGCACCTTGCTCATCCACACAACGCGCTTGAAGCCGCCGTCTGCGGAGATGAATTTGGGACTAATCAGGTAATACTTACCCACGCCCATCACGCCTGGAGTTTGCAAGCCGCCGCCGGCGACGCCGGCCAGGGTGCTGAACTTCATGCCCGCGGGCGTCATGCCGGTATCCTCACGGCTGACGATCATGACGCCTTCCACTTCGGGAATGTACATCACGATACATTCGAAACAGCCGCAGGCGGTCATTGGATTTTCCATGATCGAGTACATGGAGATCTCTTCGATCACGCCGTGGGACCCTTTTTTGGCATAATCGAGCGTGCCTTCCCAATAACCGGTCTGTGCATCGAGCAGTTTCCCCAGCATGATCGGCTGGTTAGGTCCCGTGGGATTGATGCTGTAGGAGGCTTTGCAGTCGAGCCAGTTATAGGCGCCGCAAAGGCCAAGGCGCTCGGGGCTGACGATGCACACGTGATCAGGCGCGAAGCTCTGGCACAGCGTGCAGGAGTAAAATTCATTCACAGCCGTATCAGTGAGATCGGCCAGACGCTGGTTGCGGAAGTTATACGCCTCGCGGGCATTTTCTAGCTGTTCGGCGATCAATTCCGGTTCCGTAAAGAGCGTCACCTGAACCTTGTCCACAATCGCCCCAAAATCAGCGTGGAAACGCGCATGCAGGATCTTACCGAAATGAGTCAGATCAAATCCTTTCTCTGCTGCTGATTTGGAAATGCGAATCCAGGCGATATCACGCTGGCCGATATGCTGGATGCCGGAGGCGCCATTGACGAAGTAATGAATCTGGCGCTCCAGCACGGGCTCGAAGTCGGTCTGCATCTCGCGCCCAGCGACCTGCACAACAATACCCAGGTCCATCGATCCCTTTTCGGGAATATCCTCAAAACCGGGCCCCACGACTTCAATCTTGCCGTCGATCACTTCATCCATCGGCGACATATACAGATACTCGAAGCATCGCGAATTCTTACCGCCAAACTCAACGCGCATGTCGTTCTTGCGCACGACCTCGCCTTCAAAGGCGGAGCCATAAGGTACCGGGACAGGCACCTCAGCCAGTTTGATCTTCAGCCCGCGAATTTCGATGCACTTCTTAACCAGACGCTCCGCGCGTTCGAGGTCATCTTTTCCTTCAATTTCGTTGAAGGGCATGCTGACGACATGTTCGTAGGTCGTGACGCCAGTGGGCAGGATCTCGGGTATTACCGTATCGGCGATGACGGGGAAACCGAAGTTGATCGCTCCGGCCGCCGCCGCGTATTTCAGATCGTCCACCTCACCAAGCGCCAGGACGAAGGCGAAAACGCGCTCCTTGTTGTAGAGCAAAATGTTGCGTGCCTGGCCGGCCTTGATACCGCCGAAGGTGAGCGCGGAACGTGTGGCGAAACCCAGGGCGTAGATGGCGCTCAGCGTATCGGTTCCAAACGGTACCGTGTAGGTGTCATAACCAAGTTCCACGCCTTCTTCGTTCAATTGGTGAATGATCGAACGGCCGTTGACGTTACCCGAGAGAAACGTCAGGATATTGCGCTGCTGCAGCTCGCGAATCAGCCTGACGGCGACTTCATTCGACTTGGCGCAGCCGACGATTGCAGCGAACCCGGGCATACGGCCGTCTACAAGCTGAATGCCCCACGACCGCAGCTGAATATCGTCAATCGGCCCGTTCAGATGACCTTGCAGCGCGTTCCCGTTGCTGCTGTAGCTGGTGCCTCCGGCCAGGGCGAAACCGGGCATCGGTTCCGGCTGTAGATCATATACAAAGCGAATCGCTTCAATCGCCTCCGCGGCGATCAACGTAGCCATACCGCTGTCCAATGTCTCACCCAGATAGGGCGTCCAATACTGTTTGGAGGGAAGCGGGTGCAGCAGTTCGGTCGCGTGCTGCAGGGGCTGTCGAAGCTGGGCCAGCGTTTCGATTTTCTCGCCCGTCATGCCATATATGAGCGGCAAATAGTATGCCGTGTTGGGAAAAGATACCGGCGTGTCCGGTCCTTTTTCAGCAATGGCCTTATCCAACATCAAGGTTGCTTCATGAACCAGGGCATTCGCACCCCGGATAGCTCTTGTTGCAATATATCGAGACATGTTTTCCTCCTAGTCTGCGGCGACGCCGTAGAGAGCTTCACGCTGTTCGGCAAACGGCAGCTCTTCCAATTCCAGCATGCGCAGGTCCCCGCTGGCGCCAAACTTTTCGGGTTTGTACTCTCGGAGTCCCAAAGCCTCTCGCTTTGCATCAATGTGGGCCAGTGTGCGTCTGACCATTTCATCGGCGTCGTTGACCCATTCCATTTTGCCGCCGTAGAGCTCTTCCCAGCCGCTGCTGATGTATTCGGCCACGAGATCGCTCTCGCTCACGCGGTCAGGCATACCGCTCACGGGAGAGCTACCGCCGAAGAGAACATAGGCGCCTGAGGCCACGCAGTAGGTGCCGATAGAAAGGGCTTTCTCGCTCATCCACTCCGGAGCGAGACCAACTGCCGGAATCTGGTCGATGTCATCGCCCAGCCCGCCTTCTTCGACCATCTGCGTCAAAACGGTGAGAATGCGCGTGTTGTCCACACAGGAGCCCATGTGCAGTACTGGCGGAATGCCAACGGTTTCGCACACTTCGCGCAAACCGGGTCCGACCTGGTCGAGCCCCGCCTCTCCGAGAAGCAGGCCTAATTTCGCGGCGGCAATCGCCCCGCAGCCCGTCTCAACGACAAGAACATCCTGCTTCAGCAGGTCGCGTGTGACCTTGACGTGTAGATAGTCCTGGGGGCTGCGCGGGTTGTTGCAACCGACAATGGCCGCAACGCCGCGAATCCGGCCGTCGCGAATGGCGTCGTTCAAAGGCCTAAACGACGCGCGGTAGCTGCCGCCGAGCATGTAGTTGATATATTCGTGTGAGAATCCGGGAACCAGCTTTTCCTTAACTTGAGGAATCTTGGTCTCGCCGCGATTCTTGTAGTTGTCGATGGCAACCTTGAGAATTTCCTTGGCAATCGTCAGGGCACGGTGTTCATCAAATTCGATGTGCGTCGCTCCCTTGATTTTTACCTTAGGCGACGTGGTGATGATCTTGGTGTGGAAGTTCTCGGCGAGCCCGACAAGCGCCTGCATCACGCACTGGACGTCAACAATCATCGCCTCGACAGATCCGGTGAGAATGGAAAGCTCCTGGTGCAGGAAATTTCCGGCCGCGGGAATGCCCTGGCGCATCAAGATCTCATTCGCCGTACAGCAGATGCCCGCCAGATTAATGCCTTCACTGCCCGCCTCTCGGGCATAGGCGATAATTTCCGGATCCTGCGTGGCCGCCACAATCATCTGGCTCAGCGTCGGTTCATGGCCGTGGACGATCACGTTGACCATGTCATCCTTCAAAACGCCGAGGTTTGCCTCGCCAAGGATTGGAGCCGGTGTCCCGAAGAGAATATCGGAGACATCTGTCGCTATCATACTGCCGCCCCAACCATCAGAAATAGCGGTGCGCACCGCATGATTGAGGATATGTTCGTGATCCTGGTCATCACCAATATGCGTACGGTGCAGTGACTCGACAACTTCACGATCGACCCCTCGCGGCACGACGCCCAGTTCGCGCCATCGTTTTAGGCGTTTCTCAGGAGCGTTCTTGACGACGACCAGTTCACCCTTCTGCTGGCCGAACTGCGCGATGTAAAGATCGGCCAGATCATTGGCGATCTCCTCCGGGGCGCGTCCTTCGATCTCGATCCCGTATCTATGGGCCACGATCCGCAGTTTGGCCACATCACGTATGCGGTAGCCTTCCGCTTCACCATTTGCCACCGCCTTTAATGTAAAAGCCATATCGCGTCCGTGATCGGAGTGCGCGGCGGCGCCGGCGGCGATTGCCCGTATAAGATTGCGTGCCTGAATCGTATCAATGGTAGCGCCACAGACGCCGGTGTCCCCTTCTTTTGTCAGCCGGCAGGGGCCCATGCCGCAGATTTTGCAGCACATGCCCGCGGAGCCGATGTTGCACGCCGACATGCTGTCCGCGCGGCTGAAAGCGGTTCCTATCTTAAGTTCATCCGCACGAATCAGCATCTGCTGCGCTGCAGGATCAATCGTGCGTTCCTCTGGTGTTCTGGGTTTCTTAGCCATAAGGTTATCCTCTGGAAAAATTCACAACTTCCTCTTATTCACTTTCGCGCAGCGGACCTACACCAGGGCAGGGCCATAACGGCCTTCCCTTATAGGGCGCTTTCTGTGCAAAACTGACGACCGGGCCCGCCTGTGCCAGCACGGCCGTATGGCGGAAAAATGCCTTCTGGCCGTCTGGCGCCGTGGTGCCTGTCCCGGCCTCTACCGGAAACGACATCTCGCCAAAATAGCCCGCTTCATCCAGTTTTTCTTCGATGGTCGCGGCGTCAACCTTACTCTCGTCGTAGGTCACTTCCACGACCTGAAAGCGGCTGCTGGCGTAGACCTCTTCTACTCCGGGAATCGCTGAAACTAATTTGCGCACTTCGATCACGTGGTGATCGCCGTACATCATTGTGAGGTTAAATGTGGTTGTTTCCATATATGGGCTCCTTCATCTTCCGCATTCTGGAAAATTTATTTCGGGCCGGCCCCGCTTGGTAGAATCAGCTCTTATTTCAAAAAAGTGATCCTTCTCTGAGATTGAACCGCTGCTGAGCAATGAATGCCAGCATCCCCAAATGAAGGCCGTTAACACAGTCTTGTCCACCTAATCAAATGATCAATTTTTTGGCCGTTGCGTCAAGTGACAAGTCACCTTAGTATGGGTGACATATGTCACATGTTTTGTTAAGAGCGCCCAAAAAGCCGGCCTGAAGCGGGTCGGAACGCACAAAATAGCGGTTCTTGGGCCCTTAAACAGGCTTGATTCCTCAGGTCGGGATGATTTAGAGTGTTATCAGTAGGATTGATCAACGATGAACAAAACAGCGGACAATAACGCATTTACGATATCCAGGGCCCAGTTTGAGCCGGCCTATTTGTCCCTCTATTGGAATGGCGAGCTGCAAAGGCGCGCTGAGCAGAGTGTCGCCGGGTTGAAAAACTGCGTTGTCTGCCCGCGCGCATGCGGCATCGATCGTCTTTCCGATAACACGGCCGTCTGCAACGTCGGCCGTTACGCCCGGGTCGCCAGCTACCATGCTCACCATGGCGAAGAAGATTGTCTGCGCGGCTGGCGCGGCAGCGGAACGATTTTCTTCGGTGG
>JBJYWZ010000580.1:0-1557 GCA_046259725.1 Promineifilaceae bacterium (SeqCode)
TGCACGGCCGTTTCCAGCGAGCCGTAGCCGGCAAGCGCGCGCCAGCAGCCGGCGGCGAAATCGTCCAGCCGGAACACTTCTTGCTTTGTTGTGTCCAGGAGATACAGCAGGCCGTCGAACCAGCCGTAAACGATGCCGTCAGGCACGATCCACTCATCCGCAGCACCCGCTGCAATCGGCGGAAGGCTGAGGGCGGCGCGGTTCTTGAGGCATTTGTGAGGGGGAACGAAGCGCCATTCGCTGGCGGGCTGTTCGTCGAAGGGGGTCAGGACCAAAAGATCGGGCTCGTTCCAGGCGAAGGCGACTGTCTCCAGGGGGCCGGCGTAAAGACGGCCGTCGAGCAGCGATTCCATGCGGCCGTCTTCTGAAAGCGATCCATCAGGCTGCTTTTCAGCCAGGTCATGCGCGGAGAGGCAGAACTCGACGAACGGGTAGCGCTCCTGCACGGCGGCACGCAGGCCTGCTGCGGAATAAAGCAGGGCGACGCCGGCACGTTTTCCGGTCATGTTGGACAGCGTCTGCTGCAGGCGCAGGCCGGACAGGGAGCAGTCGTCTACCAGGCAGATGATGTCCGAAGAATCGTAATCGAGCGGCTGGAGCTGATCGGGCCGCAGATCGAGCTGGTAGGCCAGCATGGCCAGCACGATGAAGCCGCCGCGCGGCAGGCCGGCGAAGGCCATGCGCCGCAATTCCTCGGGAGAGAAGCGGTCGCGCAGCCTGAGCGCCAGCAGGGCAGCATCATTTTCGGCCCGGCGGTAATCGACGAAGCGCAGTGTCTGCAAGAGGTGGCCGGCGTGCACGGCGAGCGGCCACAGGCGCAGCTCCTCTTCCCTGGTCAGCGGGGTGAACGGGGAGACCTGGGCGGATGGTGATGATGGGGCCATTATGTTAGAATTTTGCTGCCTTATGGACATTTCTTTTCGGGCAGCCACATTGTCGTAGGAAATCGATGGCGATGCAAACGAAGGTGCGCAAACAATTAGCCGGGATGGTGCCGGACGGCGCCAGGCAGGGCGCGCTTACTCTGCTGTTTCACGCTTACGGCCGTCTGGCAGACACGCGCTCTCCTTATGACTACCTGTTTCTTCTTTCGCATATGCGCGCCGGGTCATCCTTGCTGGCCATGCTGCTGGGCAACAGCGACGAAATATGCGGCTACGGCGAAACGATGCTGCCTTACCGCAGCGCGGCGGACCTCAAACTGCTTGCCGGCAACAACCTGTTTCGCCTGCAGCCGTTCAGCCTGCCGGGGCCGGAACGCTATATGCTGGACAAGCTGGTGCATGATGATTTGCTGGCGCCTGAGCTGCTGGCCGAGCTGGCGGAGAACAGGGTCAGATTCATTTTTCTGATCAGGGAGCCGCTGGGGACGATCAACAGCATGATGACTATGGTCAGCCTGGATGAGATGATTGCCACATCGCTATACATCAAGCGCCTGGAGACGCTGGCGCAGTACGGCCGTGCGCTGCCCGATTCATCCCGCGCCTTTTTCCTGAGCTACGATGAGCTGACGAAGCGAACGGACAGCACGCTGGCCGCTCTCTCCGAATTTCT
>JBJYWZ010000581.1:0-2802 GCA_046259725.1 Promineifilaceae bacterium (SeqCode)
GAAATGGACGCCTGCCAGCCGATCAGGGCTCTGGCCGTCTCCACGTCGGCCGCATGCGCCTGCACTTCCCCGGCGCGCGAAGGCAGCGCGCCAAAAACGGGCCTTCCCCCCTTTCCGGCTACGTCGTAGACCCTGGAAACGATCTCGGCGACGCTGTGGAGCGCGCCCGTTCCCAGCTCTATGTTTGTGCCGGGCGGAAGTTCGGCCTCACCCGCGGCAATCAGGCCGTCGACGACATCGTCGATATAGATCCAATCCTTTTCCTGGCTGCCTTCGGTCATGGGAAAGTCTTCTCCAGCCAGCGCCGCGGCCATTGCCCCGCTGACGAGATGGCGATCATGCTGGCCCGGCCCGTAGGTTTGAAAGGGCATCACGCCCGCGATAGGCCAACCGCGCGTGCGCGCGAACATGGCGCAGAACTGCCAGGCCGCCGATTTGCTGGCCGCGTAGGGATTCATGGCGCTCAGTTCGCCCGGCGTGCGCACGGCCACGAGCTGCCGCGGGTGGGAATCCATCTCCTGCTCAAAAGCGGCGCGCAGGAGATTCAACGTGCTGAAAAGATTCTTCTCGATCGCCGCGTTTACATCCAGGTAGGGGTCGCTGATGCCCCCGGCGGCCAGGTGATACACCAGATCGGGCCTGACGGCGCGTACTGCGCGCGCGGTGTTTTGATAGTCGCGCAGATCGGCGAAAACGACGAGAAGGCGATCCTTCAAGTCGTCCAGCACCTGCGGCAGCAGTTCGCTGCGATAATGGTCGCGCACCAGAATGGCCACCTGGTGCCGATCATCGGCCGCCAGCCGCGCTGCCAGCGCACGGCCGATAAATCCTGCTGCCCCGGTTACAAGTACGCGCATGATAGTTGGTCAGAACTTCAGCTAGTCAGTGTGTCAGTTGGTCGGTCTGTCAGGTGATCACTGCGTCCTGCTGGCAGTTTCCCCTAGAGTTCCAGATAGCGCCTGTACCAATCCATCGTTTTGATCAGGCCGCTGGCCAGCGTCTCGTCCGGCTGCCAGGCGAGCATCGTGTTAGCCTTATCCGGGCTGAGGTATTCATCACGTATTTCGTGGCGCACCTCGTCCAGGATGATGGGTTCCAATTCAGGATGATCGGAGACGTCGATGATGGTCTGCACAACTTCCAGGGCGCTGACCGGAAGCCCGAGTCCAAAATTGAAAGCCTGGCCGCAAATGCCCGGCTGGTTGGCCCGCCGCGCCAGGGTCAGGTAAGCATTGACGGCGTCCTCGACATAGACGTAGTCGCGCTTGAACGTGCCGTCGGAACGAATGACGGGGGCTTTGCCGCGCAGCACGCTGCGAATCGTGCCCGGAATCAGGCGGTTCCAGTTCAGGTCGCCCCCGCCGTAAAGATTTGAAAAGCGCGTGATGGCTACCGGGAGCTGGTAAGTGGCCGCGTAGCTCTGGGCAAGGAGATCGACGCAGCTCTTGGACACATCGTACGGATGACGGCCGTGCAGCGGGTGTTCTTCAACAAAAGGAAGAGCCTGCGGTTGGCCGTACGCCTTCTCGCTGCTGGCCACGACCATACTCTCAATCGTCCCGGTGCGCCGCGCCGCTTCCAGCAGATGCCAGGAACCGCGGATGTTCGTCTCAAACGTGGAGAGCGGCGAGCGGTTGGCGATGCCCACGATGGTCTGCGCCGCCAGATGAAAGATCGTTTCGATCTCATACTCGGCCAGGACCCGCTCCAGGAAGGTGATGTCATGCAGCGCGCCGTTGACGATGCGGATGTGGTCGGCCGTTCCGCTGCTGAACAACATCGACTGCGGCACGTGATCGCGCACCAGGCCGACCACGCTGGCGCCCTGCCTGACGAGGGCTTCCACCAGCCAGGAGCCCAGAAAGCCGCTGCAGCCGCTCACAAATACTCGTTTATCCTGCCAGAAAAAATCGTCCAATCTACTCTCTCGTCGGGAAGCCGCCGCTGTTCACTCAAGGATAAAGCAGATCGCCGGCCGTGCAAAACTGCGGCGGCCGCAGTTATTGGCGACCATTAATCCCAAACCCGCCAGGGAGCGCTGCTGTCCCACAGATCTTGCAGGTCGATGGCATCTTTCAGCGTATCCATCGAATGCCAGAAGCCGTGATGGCGGTACATCATGACCTGCTCATCAGCGATCATGTCCTGCAGGATGCCGGTTTCCAGGGCGATATTATCCCCGCCGCGCATATAGTCCAGCGCCTGGCGCTCGAAAATCATGAAGCCGCCGTTGATCCAATAAGGCAGCCGCGGATACTGCTCGTAACGGCCGACCAGGCCCTCATCGTCGCCGTCCATAATGCCATACTGGTAATGATCCGGCTGGATCGCCGTAATGGTCGCCAGACGGCCGTGTTTTTTGTGAAAAGCCAGCAGCTCGTCGATATTGACGTCGCTGACGCCGTCGCCGTAAGTCAGGAAGAAGCGCTCGGCCTGAATATAAGGCTCCACGCGCGCCACGCGGCTCGCCTTATCCGTGTTCAGGCCGGTATCAATCAAGGAGACTTCCCATTCGGGATGCGCCTCGCGTCCCAGAAAGGAGACATGCCGCCGCCGCTTGCCCACGCGTACGGTAACGTCATTGGACATGGCCTCATAGTCCAGAAAATAGCGTTTTATCTGCGTCGCTTCGTGACCGAGGGGAAGAATGAAGCGGTTGAAGCCATAGGCGGAAAAGATGCGCATAACGTGCCAGATAATCGGACGGCCGTCTATCTCCACCAGCTCTTTCTTGGTGAGCGTACCCCCACGCATACGCGTGCCCTCACCGCCGCAGAATATAATTACAGGGATGTCTTCCAT
>JBJYWZ010000582.1:0-4225 GCA_046259725.1 Promineifilaceae bacterium (SeqCode)
GGTTCGGGTGGCGGCGGAGACGGTGGGGTAGAATAGCCATTAGTAAATTTTCAATTATCAATTGGGTATTTGGACGGCCGTTAGGGCGTGATGCGGACCTTTACGGACATGGCAGCACCCTGCATTGGATCAAAAAGAAGGCGCTCGCGCAGGAGGTGGACGCGAACGCCTTCTTTTTGCGGCCCGATTGTTTGCTCGTGGAATCTACAGGCTAAAGAATCTGTCTTTTAAAGTTGCTTTCTCCCGCGGGAGCTGCAAACTGCAGGAGCTGCCTGAAGCCATATCCAACGCTCTGCATCGCGGAGACCGCTGCCGCCCAGACTGTGGCAGAAGAACGGCCTGGTTTGGCCGTATGCCCGGATTTCACATCAGGCGACCATCCGTACTCATTCCGTTCAAGTTTTCCCTGAATCTCCGTGGGGTATAGATTTAAAGTCCCTTCTCGTGAATTAGCATTCATTTTCGAATCTCCTTTGTTTTCAGCCCGCTTTTTTGCGACCCGATCTCTTGCTCAGATCGCCGCGCGAGGTCCTATTGTTCAGGTGAGTGCGCTCCTTTGCGCGTGTTCGTGAAGAGAGTATAGGGTAATATGCCGGTTTTGTACATATTTTGTGTAGATTAACTCATGTTTGTTTAATAATTGCATAAGTTTTTAGCGTTGCCCGGGACCTGGCGGAGATGTTGAGCGTGTTGAGAAGGAGAGCCGGCGCGGATTGAGGCCCGGCAAAAGCCCGGGGCCGGCATCTTTTTCCATGCGGCTGAGAACAGCAACGGGTCGTTTTATTACGAACAGGGGCTGTCAAGACGGCCGTGGGGCGCGCTATGGGCGGCTCGCGACTCCGTACGTGATATTGGTTTGCTTGAAGTTGGGTTTTGGACGGGATTGATGGGTAAATGTTCGGATACAATTGGGGGTATGAATGAATCGCTGCTTCTGACTGTCGATGGGATCATTAATTTGATTTTGGGGATTCTACTGATCTCTTTTCCAGCACGGTTGGTGAAGTTTCTGGGGGTCCCTACCGCCCCGCGCTTTTATCCTATGATCCTGGGTGGCGTGCTCCTTGGCATAAGCATCGCTTTGTTCCTGGAACGAGGGATACTGGGCCGGCGCGGGGCAGGGTTGGGGTTGGATGGCGCTGTTGCGATCAATTTGTGCGCTGGCTTTGTCCTTGCCGGCCTGCTCACTTTTGGCGACCTGGTACTGCCCCTGCGCGGGACAGCCTTCTTATGGGCGCTGGTAGCGCTGCTTTTGGGGATTAGTGCGGTGGAGATCATAATGAAAAACCAGGCATGGTCAAAGTGAAGCTGAAAGCTACTACGATTGGGTGCAAGAGACGGCCGTTTTGAGGCACGGGTCGATGACCAGGTCGAGGAGATCTGGCGACTAAATCTATCGGGTTTTACGGCAGAAAAAGCCAGTACCGGCAGCACGTTCATGTTATACTGTAAACTAACAAAAAGGGGCAGCCGGTGAGCACCAGAACCTGTCCTGCCGTGGCAAAACAAACAACCAGTTCGATTCCACCTGTGCACACTGCGGTGCGGACATGAATCATGTGTATGTTGATTGCTATGTTTGCGGTGGGGCAGGCACCGTAGTTATTGACTACACGGATAAATACGAGGCACAGGCGGAAGGGGGCCTTTGCAGGAAGTACAGGTGCGATTTGATTACCGGCGAACAAAGCCGAATAGCGAACCAGCAGATAATCGCGCATGGATCGCTATGCATTCGGATGGGATCCTTGACTATAAGCCTTACAGTAAAAAAGCAGATAGTCCAGATGGAATTAAGAAGAAGAAATTACCTGAAGGTCATGAATTGGATTTTGCTGTATTGAGACTAAGTCGCGATGTTGGCGATGAAATTCCGGAAGGTGAAATCGAACCGCGTGGGTGGATCGATCTTTCCGCCGACCCGCCTATTCCGGATGAGCAGACGCCGGTCCTGATAGTACAACATCCTGGGCGGGAAAAGCCGCCGCCGCCTCAAATGCCATTGCAGATCACATTTGCTACACCGGGATTCGAGGAACTCAATGCCAACAGAACCAGGATTGCCTATACGCCCAGCACAAAGTCAGGCTCATCGGGTTCGCCCGTCTTCGACGGGAATTTGACGGCTGTAGCTTTGCATCACAGATTTGGACGACCTCATCCTGGTCATGCTAATTTGGTAGAAAATAACCGTGGCATCCCACTGGCTACGATTAGGGCAGCACTGGATGACGATGTTCGCGAAATGTTGATTGAGCCTCCTCATTGGCACCGCGGCGCCCAATCTGGCTGATGAGGTATTGAAATGCGGATTCACGCTTCTGTGACGTCCTGAAATGGGCTGACGGACGCGGGGCGTGATGCGGATCTAAGTTTTTTAGACTAATGCAGCGCAAGAGGTAGATAGACTCGATAGCCAATCATCCGTCCGACGATATCAATTCCACCGGCACTGCCGCAGGTATCCTGCCAACCGGCCAGGGCGGTTGATATGCCCACGGCAATGTCTGGCCGCCCCCGGTCACATACGGCAGGCGTGCCGCTGTATTTGGATAGGTCAAACTCGGGGGATGTCAGGCCACTGCTGCTTAGCTGCATCCCGAATATTCCGGTGTTTCCGGCCGGCCCGCGTGCCCAGGAGACGAAATATCCATCCCATGCTTCGTTTTCGCTAATCGTGGGATCAAGCTCACGCTGCCCGGGGGTGACAGCGATATTGACGAGCGTTACTGGCTGTCCCTGCCGGTCAAGCATATAGCCGCGTACATCACCCGCGGTATCGTTCCATTTGTCGTTAAAGACGACAAGGTAGGGCGTCGTTTTGTTGAGGCGATAAGCCGCCACGGAAGGGTTGTACTGGTCCTTTCCGGAAGTATCGATTGGGGCTTCCGTCAGGAGGGCGCCGCCGGCCGTGATCCGCCGTCCGAACACGTCGTAACCGCCTCCCCCACCAGGCTGGCGCGTATAGACCACCATAAATTCGTTCATGTTCAGATTGTAGGCAATATCGGGATCGAGATTGTAATTGCTGTTCTTGGCGATGGGAAGACGGCCGGCAATTGTTTCACCACCCCCATTTCCGCCGCCCGCACTACCTGCCACGCGCTGCCCTTCAACCCTGTTAATCGCGGCAGGCGGAGGGGGGACGTTTTCCCAAACAACAAGAAATTCATCGTAATTGGGATGCATGTTGTAGGCAACCGCGGGGCTGTGTTCCGTTTCCATCAGGTTGAAGGCGACGGGAAATTCAGCGCCAAGCGGCCCGGTGAAGTCTATCCGGCGGGCATAGACATCATAATCGGTGGTTACATATTTTTCGTAGACGACCAGATAGGTGTTATTTTTGGGATTGTATGCTACCTCGGGGGAACTGCCTTCGGCGACAAAAAACCAGCTCAGTAGTTCACCCTGCTCAGAGATACGCTGCGCGTAAATATCGTCGGCCCCGGACCTTAGATTTTGCCACAGCACAAGATATTCTCTACGTAACGGGTCATAGGCCACTGCTGGTTTGACTTCGTTGATTGCCGCCGGGCTGATTGTGAATGGGTAGCCAATAAGGGGATCGCCGCTGGCTGCGAATGGCTCGTTGCTGAATGCCGCGGCTTGTTGAAAGGCCCACAAAATTAAGCCGATCCCCAAGAATAGCAAGACTCTCGAAATCGATCTTTTTTGGGACATTCTTCCTCCTATTGGGTGGAGAAGTAACAGCCAACCGCCTACAGTCTATTATCAATTTTCACTTATCCGTTGTCAATGCGCGCACGGGGCTGTCGAATGAGTGAGGGTGTTATTGTTCAGCGAATCTGTCACCAGTTAATTTTTCAGCGGGACGGCCGTTGCGGTGCCGAACGCTCTAATACTTGAATCTCATTCGCACAACCTGGGTTGTTTTGCAGCTGGTTGGTCGTCTAGCATTAACCGGAAAGGTAAGGCTTACCATGAAGATTAAGCCCACACGTAGTGTCCAAGAAAGGGTTCACGGAAGCCGTTTAGACAGTAATCAGGGGAGTTATCGCCAATATGCCGGGCAGGTGTTTGCCGCGCTGTATCGCTGCGAGTCATGCGAGCAGTGGTGGGGAAGCAGCGAGCTGGACGTGCCGGAGAAGCGCCTGCTGTGGCGCCTGGTGGAGCCGTTTTCCGATTCTTATTTGTGGGTCGATTACGGCGGCTGGCGCCAGGGCGTGGATGGCGGATGCTGTTTGCGCTGCGGCCGGGAGGCGGG
>JBJYWZ010000583.1:0-2897 GCA_046259725.1 Promineifilaceae bacterium (SeqCode)
GCGCCAGGCGCTTCCACCGCTCGGAAGGTTTCATATCCTCCGGAAAGCCGTAGAGCAGTTCTTTGATTTCAGGCAGGCTGAAGCCAACATCTTTGCCAAGCTGGATGACGGCCATGATCTGCAAGACCTCCGGATGGTAGCGCCGCTGGCCGCTGCTGCGCTGCGGGGGCGGAATGATGCCCAGCTTTTCATAGTAGCGCAGGGTTGACGTGGGCACGCCGGTCGCCTCGGCTACTTCACCAATCGTCAGTTTATCCATGACCTTCATACTTACGGTGTTTCGTCTTCTTCTTCCCCTACCGGTTCGCGGTCTGTGGTGGCTAAATGCCCGTCCCCATGCGTGACTGCGCCGGCGCCTCTGTTAGCGTTGATGTAAAGGTGCAGGGGCCCTTCTGAACGAACCGTATTCGCGACCGCCTCGAAACGGCTCATGGGCATATGCAGCACCACATATTCGCCGACGGCCGACGGGTGCCAGAGGTAATCTTGCGGCAGATCGCTTCCATCGGGATAAAAATCGATTCGTCCGGAGAATCCACCCGAACTGTAACAAAGGAGCAGGGCGACACGGCCGCTGTCGCCCCCGTAAATGCGGATCGTGTAGCTGTCAAACGGGTTGCTTGTTGCCATGGTTTACCTCCCAAGAGTTGATTGTCTATTCGCTTAAATACCGGGTGCTGAAGTTTTGAAATGCCGGATGTTTCTCTACACAGTGCGCCGCGGTCCATGCCGACTGCACTTAATATAGCCTGTCACTGGGGCGTTGTCTATGCCCTTATTTGCGCCGGGCATGATCTGCCGCTTGGCTACTTCTGTCAGAGAATGGACACAATTGTGATATGATGTTACCGGATGGGTTTACTGGCGCAATCAGGGGGCGGGCCTTGGCTTTATTGAGCAACGGAGGTGAACATGTCCATTGCGACGCATTATCGTCTAGGCGCCCTGGCTGGATTTTTGAGCGGAGGCTGCATGATCCTCGGCCGGATATTGGCACGCCTGCCGAACACGCAGCCCGGAGAGATTGTTGATTGGCTTTCCGCCACCTTCGCGCTCTTCTTTCTAGTTTTTCTCTATCTCGGCCAGCGAAGAGAGTCTGGTACCCTGGGCGGCGCCACCTTTATCCTTCTTTTTGCCGGACTGGTTTTCGTTGTTTGCCTCGATTTCTACGGCGCTTTTATGCGCATCTATCTTCCCGGGGAGATAATCACGCTGATTGAAGAGGGCCCCAGCGCGCCTGTATTCATAGCTGGTCTTCTCACTTTTCTAACAGGCGAAATCCTCTTCGGCATTTCCGTAATCAGAGCGGGCGTCTATTCCAGGATCGCCGCCATCCTCTTCATGGCCGGCTTGATTCCCATTGCCATGCACCCCAGCGGCATATTTCCGGAGAGCGTTGTTGATCTTGGGGCTGCCGCGGCCGGAGTTGGCCTGATCTGGTGGAGCGCTGGCCTATATCGAGTGGCGGGCACACAAGCGGATCTGGCATAGGCAGGTGTATCTATAAACGAGACTGCTTGAGAGCAAGAAACGCCACAGAGCGAATTGCGAGCTGCGTGGCGTTTTTGCTGATTCTTTGGAACAGACTACTTGACGGTGATGCTTGCGCTGCGCAGGCCGCGGGTATAGTCCCAGATATGGTCTGCCAGCTGCAAATCATCTATGAACAAGTAGTAGTCGCCGCGATCGAGCCTGCCGGCCAGTTCAAAGGTGGCAGTGCCACTGCCGGACGTAACACCCTGCACGCTCTTCTGGCTGCCGTCAGGAAGTAACCATCTGGCGGAAACCGCGGCGCCTTCGGCGGGCTGATCCTGGAAGTCATGGACGAGCACCTGGGCCGTGATCTGGCGGTTCCTTTTTATCTTAACGGCCGTCAGGTCAATATCGGCAACGGTTGAATACCCGATCCACTGCTCTTGTACAGGTATGCCTTTGCCGATAGCCATACTGACAGTTACGAAGCCGCCATAAATGTTCCAATTCCTAAAGATGCTGATGCCCGAACTATCCCTTATCTCGTAGATAAAGTCACCATTGTACTTGACCTGGGCGTCTGGGTAGGCCTCAATAACCGCCTGTGGATTATTCAAAGCCATCGTGGTGTTGACACCGGCAGTCGTAACCCAGCCGCTGGTAGACTCAGGCCACCAAACTTCGTAGAGTACATCATCCGGCGTGCCTTGTGCCTGCCAGGTGCCGTCGGCCGCATGGTATCTAGCTTCTACCCGGTTAAGGCCATCCGCTTCATATTCACAAATGCCGTCAATACCTCTTCGCCCGTCAAAATGTATGATATCCTTGCAGAGATAAGGCTCGCCCCATTTTGCCTCCACCTGCGTGCGGGTATCGCCCAAGGTGACGCCGCCGGGCACACTATGCCCTTCAATCACTGTTCCTTCCGCCGGCGCATCCGCCAGGGCCGGTAACGCCGTCACCAAAATCGCTAACAAAACTACTGCCAACATAAATACTTTCTGCTTCACGTTCAGGCTCCTTTTCGCGCTCAAGCGCGACACTCATTTGGCAGGGCTCCCAGATGAATACCTGCCGGTTTCAGGTTGCAGGTTGGTCAGCTTGGTCAGTAAGTGACAAAGATCATCTGTCCAACCCGCCCCTTATGCTAGCAGCGGAAGCGTACGAAAGTATTGTGGATCTGTTACGAAAATCTTAACCTTGGGGTTCTCTCCCCCACCTCAGCGCTAAAATCAGTTTTTGGAAAGATAGAGTCATTGAGCCCCACTGAGCCCTGGTTAATCACGCTCAGGCCATGATCTCCGGCCCCACGGAACCGGTCACCTGCCACGCGCCGTCGACCTGCTCCAGGACGTAGATCTTGCCCAGGGCGCACAAGCCGCCGCAGACCATGAAGACGGGCAGATGCACGGAACCGTCCGCCT
>JBJYWZ010000584.1:0-3565 GCA_046259725.1 Promineifilaceae bacterium (SeqCode)
ACGCTGTCTACAGCGTTAATTCACATATATTTACCGCATCGAAAGCGAAAACGTTTTGTAAACAGCAGAAGCACCCGGCTTGACCCTTACCGGAAAGGAGAGCCGGCCGTTCTGCATTGCAGTTTACTATGTCACTTTTTCAGTGGGTCTGATGACAGACCAACTACCCTCAAAGGAGGTGATGACAATCACATAGAATCCGGCAATCTCCCAAAGAACTACCCGCATTCGATATGGTGTCGCGTCAACGCAACCAGGAGAATCAAAATGGATAATGAAATAACAGATAACAAAGACGAAACATCCGAGGCCAGAGAGGAACAGCCTCACGCGCGGGAGCGGGCGCAGTTCCGCTCGCTGCTCTTGTCCAATCCCAATTACTTCGGCAATTTGAAGGACAGCCAATTCAAGGCAATCCTTCAGATTCAGGCCAATACTTTTTACGAGAATATATGTTCTGTCGGCTTCCAGCCGCAGTTCGACCGTCTGGAAGCGGTCGTGCATATCAAGCAGCCGACCGGCTACGGCGGCGATATTTGCTCCCAGGGAACCCCGGAGTACGTGCGCTTCTTCTTTTCGACCGACAATGGAGCCACCTGGGATGACCTGGGCCTGACCAGCTTCACAGCCTATGACATACCAGTTGGCACGACTGGCCGTAGGGAGCTCGAGTACGCCGTAACCTTAGAAATCGATCCCAAGAAGACATTCTGCTTTATCGAGAATCTGGCTCAGGTGCGCGCGATTCTTTCCTGGAACGCTCCGCCGCCGCCCAACTCACCTAACTTTATCCCCGTTTGGGGCGACATCCACAACACGCACATCCAGATCGACCCCTGGCAGCTCTTCCTGGTAAAAGATCTCTTTAAGGAGCTGGAGATCGAAATCGATCTGCCGAAGCTGGCCCAGGTGCTGGACCTGGATAAGCCTCTGGAAGCTATCGCACCTAAGGAACTTTCAGTGGCGGATTTGCACAGGCAGTATCGGGAGCAAAAGGTGGAGCCACATCGCTACGCCTTAACTGAGCTGCAGAAGTTCATCGATCAGCCGGCCCTCAGCGCAGATTTGATGGCCGGCGGCGGCCAATCTTTTTTGTCGGAGCTGGAGATCGACTGGTCGCAAATTGGCGACCTGCTGAATCCCACTAACGGCAATACAAGCTATGAGGAACTGGAGTGCATCGGCCTCAATTCAAGATCGGATACCCTGGCCGGCGTCATTCGTCTCAAAAGGCCGTCCGGTTATAACGGCGACCTCTGCCACCAGGGGAGCCGTGAGTACGTCACCTTCTGGGCGGATCTCAATAACAACGGATTCTACGAGACCTGCCTGGGAACGACCTCGGTCGGCGTGCACGATATCGCCAGCATCCCTGATAGGGGGCTGGAATATGCCGTCTTCCTGCCGGTGGATCTGACCAAGTATAAGAAGCCGTGCGAAGACGGACCCGTGGTGATACCTATCCGTGCCATCCTCTCCTGGAACGTAGCGCCGCCCTGCTTCAACCCCAATTATGTCCCCGTGTGGGGCAACAGGCTGCACACGCTGATCCACGTCTATCCTGCCCGATCATCGCAGCCAGGCACCCACTTCCCGATCATCCAGACAGCCGGCAGTATGGATGTCGGTCAAATCGATAGTGTCACCGGCCTGGCAAATGGTGATTCGCCAACTGTGGGATGCCTGAGCGCTGACGACAGTCCCTTCGGCGGCGTGGTGGTCCTCACCGGTCACATCGGCAATGCGCCAGATATCAGCAACGGTGCTACCAAGCTGAAATACAGGGTCGAGTACACACAGGATAACACCTGGGGCTCGTATCAAATAGAGGACAGCTCGTTCACGCTGAAGCGCGACCGGCTGCTGAACGGAATCTGGAGCAATATGCCTGATATCACTCAGGACACGGATGCAACCGGCTGGTATGATTATGAAGAAGACCTGACGAATGGTCCTGGAAACGCCATGTACTTCCCCGTTGGTAACGTACTGGCCCGCTGGAACACCGCCGGACTAAGCGATGGCGTTTGGTATGTACGCATTCGCACCGTCGATCCGGCGAACCCGGGCCCGATATGGACCAGCAATGTCGTCACCATAAAAGTCGACAATACGCCGCCCGTAGCGAAAATCAATATCACATCCGGCGGCGGCGCATGCGCCGATTTCACGATAGGTGATGTGATCAACGGCACGTACGAGGCCACGGACAATCACTTCCGCCAGCTCACGCTATCCGTTGAGCCCGCGTTGGGCGGCAGCTTCACCAGCCCCGCACCTTTGCCTGCCGGCTCAACCATGCCTCTGACCAGGACTTATGCCGGGGGCGTCTCCACCTTCGGAGAGGCGGGGAACTGGTCACTGGATACGAGCGGCATGCCGCAGTGCGGCTATGTCATCCGGCTGCGAGTTTGGGACCGTACTATCGTCGGAGGTGGCTGCAGCAACTACGCTGATGTCGATGTCGTAGGTCTCTGCCTGCGTGAACCGAACGCGTAGAAGCCGCGGTTCGCCATTAAGCACGTTGTTTGGTAAGAGGGTCGGGGGTTTCGATCTCCGGCCCTTTTTATAAGATCAGCGCTACACGCTGCCAGGCGGGGTCAGCAGATAGACGCCGGCACAAAAGGAGACCGGGTGGAACTTGACTCGCCAGCCTGTTGGTTCCAACGCTTCCCGCGCCTCTTCCGCGATCCAATAGTATTCTTCTTCCCACTCATCCCCCACTTCTACTCTGGTTCTATCCAGATCAGCGCGAGTTGGAAAAATGATGTCGCCGATAACGATATAGCCGTCTGCGGCAAGGTTTCGCCTGGCCAGGCGCGAGAGAATGCGCACTTTTGTCGCAAGGGGAAACTCGTGAAATGTGTAATTGGAAACGATACGCTCGAAGCGCCGCTCGAGGGCGGCAGGCCATTCATCCAGTGTCAAATCAACCTGAACAAGATCCAGTCCGGGCAGTTTCTGGCGCGTCTTTGCCAGCATCTCCGAGGAAAAATCCGCCCCTAACACCTGACATCCGGACTCCACGAAGCGCCTGGCAAGATTACCTGTACCGACACCCAGATCGAGCACAGACATGCCCGGCATGGCCCCGGCTAATTCCCGGATGATCTTCAGCGCCTGGGAATATCCGGCAAAGGGAAATCCGCCAATCGAGGCGACATCCCGGTCATAGGTATGAGCCCACTCGTCAAATCCCGCCTGCAGTTCTTCCTGCGACATTCCGTCCTGGTACGCCAAACCAACACCTCATTTTCAAAAATAATGGTAATAACTACCTGTTTCTCTATTCATAGCACAATTCACGCGGCCAGCGAAATTCGGATATCATTGCAGTAAAGGAGCACAGCAGCTTTTTTACACTTCAATATGCCCCGGAACGGCAAAACGGCTGACAAGACCGATTCAAAATCCCAGATCAGTTCATTCCAAATTCCGCATTCCTGATTCGCCATTTTCATGTCTCCCCGTACGCGCGCCATTTTGCTCCTCATTTTCTCCATTGTCATCGGCAGTACCAGCGGGCTGTTCATCAAGCTGTCGCAGTGGGATGCGCTGGCATTGA
>JBJYWZ010000585.1:0-1599 GCA_046259725.1 Promineifilaceae bacterium (SeqCode)
GGGCTATATCCCCTTGCCGGACGACATGGTCCGGTTGGCCCAGGCCAAGGTCGAGGCGATTCGCTGAGATCGCTGCCGCAAGGCAGGGGGCTGATTTGCGCCGAGAAATGGACGCTCGGGATAGAGCGTCGGGCTCTCGGCCCAGGAACAGACATCTCAGATCGCTCGGGCGGCTTGCTGATTTGGCGTTTGCCAGCGTGGCGAGCGGCGCGTCGGCGGACACTCTGAACGGATCAATCCTCTCCGGCCTTAGCAGGCGTCGTGACGCGCCGCAATACGCGCCGATCTTTCGTAACAGAGTGGCACAGATTTTTGTCACAGCTCCAGGGTAGGATGCCGTGAAACTTGCGTAGCTTGTCGAGGTGGGGGATGGAGGACGTGTTGAAAGACACGGTGTACCGCCAGCGAGAAGCGGTCGCCCGACTGTTGCACGAGCCGATCGCCCGGCTGGCCGAGGCCTGCGTCTCAGTATGGGGGGATCGAGACCAGCTCAACGCGGTGTTGCTTTCGGGTTTTCGGGAAATCTCTGCTTGCAGTGAGCTGTTCATCGTCAATCGCGAAGGCATTCAGATCAGTGATAACGTCAATGGCTCTGGTATCGACGTTGATCATTTTGGACGCGATCGCTCGACCCGTCCCTACATGCGCGAGGCAGTCCCTGCCTGGGGATTTCTGCTCTCGGATGCCTATGTCAGCCTGTTATCCCGCCGTCCGTCGCTCACGGCGTTGCATGTACTCCGCTCCGAGGGTGAACTTCTCGGGTATGTTGGTGCCAGCTTCGATCTGCGCGATCTGCCGGTGACCGGGAGGCTTTATGATGAGCCATCGCGTTGGGTGCAGATCAAGGGTGACCCCTCGATCAGGGGTACTGTCTTCATGCAGAGTCGGGCCGAGAGCCCCATGGACCAAAATCTTGCGGGGTCACTCTCGATCATGCAAGAGTTATTCGTAGAGCGTGGAGTCTTTCAGGGAATGATTCACTTTTCCAGCAGCCGCGTAACCATCTGGACGGTGGACGATCCGTTTCGCTACCGTATCCTCGACCATGAGGCTCTTGCGGACCCGGATATCTGTTTCGCCTTTCCCCTTCGTGCTTACGCAAAGGGCGTGGTCATCCCTGAGGAGCAGATCGGCTCTCTGTTAAACGCGATGAGGGAGCTACGACTAATGGACGAGACGTTCTATCTTCGTTCTGCGTCGATCAACATTTTCAACGGCATGATTGGGCTCACCTTCTCCTGTGACGGGTCGCACTACATGCATTTCGACGAGTTCCTCGGAAAGAATTTGTCGTTTTGGATTGGAAGCAGCGCTCAGGGAACAGCCCAGGCACCTGAGGACTGAACGAGGCCACTGGCGGACCAGCAACGCAGAATCGCCCAGCCCTGGTCGAAGCGAAGTCCTTTCGACAGAGGAGAGACGCCATGAACAATGGGGAAAAGGAGCTACGCCCTTGGGACAGTCTCGACGCGGAGGAGCAGACTGACCTCCGCATCGCCTTCGGCCACTATCTCGACACCCTCCCGCCGACATGCTCCCTGGAGACAAAAGTGGGGCGTTTCCGAAGCTGGCTTCAGGATCATGGGGTAGATTACCAAG
>JBJYWZ010000586.1:0-3484 GCA_046259725.1 Promineifilaceae bacterium (SeqCode)
TCATGGGCTGGCGATGGCGCCGAAGCATATGACGATCAGCACCGTGGGGATCGTGCCGGGGATCCGGCGGCTTGCCGACGAGGGACGGCCGTATAAGCTGGCGGTGAGTTTGCACGGTGCGACGGATGAGGAGCGGCAGGCGCTGGTGCCGCCGGCGAAACGCTGGCCGCTGAACATCTTAATGGATGCCTGCCGGTATTACAGCGCAAAAAGCGGCCGTCGCATATTCTTCGAGTGGACGTTGATCGCCGGGGAGAATGATACGGCCGAACAGGCGCATGCACTGGGCCGGCTTTTGCAGGGGATGGAGGCGCATGTGAATCTGATTCCTTTGAACCCGACACAAGGGTATGGCGGGCAGCCGGCTGATGCGGAGCGAGCGAAGGCGTTTCAAGGAGTGCTGCGTGAGTATGGCCTGCCGAGCACGGTGCGCCAGAGAAGGGGGATCGATATTGCGGCGGGGTGCGGGCAGCTCAGGGCGACGACGTTGTGACGATAAGGGCGCTGAAGCGCCTGCTACGAACCAGAATAGCAATTTGCTCTATGAGTGCGTTTCAAGAAGGGTGCGCAGGGCTCTTTCGGTGGTAGCGCCGATGGCGGCGATACTGTTGCCGGCGAGGAAGCGCTGATAGCCGGCGCGGGCGATTTCTTCGCGCAATTGTGGGTTTTTCTTGAGGGTTTTGATGGCCTCCGCTAATGCCTGGGGGTCTTCGCGGGGGACGAGGTAGATGTGCTTGCCGTCGGTGAGTGACTCGCGTACGACGGTCGAATCGCCGGATATGACCGGGCGCGCCATGGCCAATCCCTCCCAGATCTTATTTTGCACGGTGTAGTGAGATTGTTTGGTCTCGCCGAAGACGCCGAGCGTAACGTGCGAGCGGGCAAGCGAGTTCAGGAGTTCTTCCCTGTCGACAAAGCCGTGGAAGGTTACGTTTTCCAGCGACTCTTCAGCCGCGACCTGGACAAGGTGGTCTCGTTCCGGCCCGTCGCCGAAGAAGTGAAAGTGGATGTCCAGTTGATCTTTGAGCAGGATAGCCGCGCCAATGACGGCATCCATGCCGTGGGACGGAAGGTAGGTGCCGTGGTAGGTAACGAGAAAGGGATGATCGGGACGATCTACGCTGCGGGGGTAGAAAATGCGGTCATCGGCGCCATGCGGCACTTTGCGAAAGCCGCGTGGATCCAACCCATAGCGGCGGCAGTAGTAGGATTCATAGGCGTCGTTTTCAGAGAGAAGCAAATCGGGCCGGTGCAGGCCTCCTTTTTCCAGCTGAAAAATCAGGCGTCCTGTCCAGGGGCTCTTTTCGGTCAGGCCGCGCTCTTCGGCGACGAGGTAAAGGGACATCAGGATGTCCAGGGCCATGGGTTTGCGCCGCCACCAGGTGAGAAGACGGCCGAGATAGGCGTCAAACTGGCCTGGATAGCCGATAAGCATTACATCGTATTCTGGCGTCTGGTTATGTTTGCGGAAAAGGCGCCAATAGGAGGCGAGGACACGCACCAAAAAGCGGGGATTGCGCCAGCCGCCGCTGGCCTGCTCGACACGATCATCTATGCCGTGCCATAGCTGGGAATGGCATTCGTAGACCTGGACATGGGGACGGCCGTGCAGGCCGGCGAGTAGGATCTGGCTGCGCGAATAGTCAGCCCGGTAGGTTCCGAAGTAGCATACACGCAGCACGGGATCGCCGCTTTCTCTGTCGCTGTGCATGATAGCGGATTATAACCAAGGCATGACTATATGACTTGCAAAAAGAGGGCAGATCGTAGATTATCTAAGCAATTAACCTGGCGCGGATCGCTTTAAGAGCGGGAGCGCCAATGACTACACTATTTCCGACTTTGGAATTTGAGGAGTATCTGATGCTAATCAAAGAGCGCATGTCAAGCCCGGTTATCACAGTTGATCCCGATATGCCCATCATGCAAGCCCTTGATCTGATGAGGAAGAACCGCATCAGGCGCGTGCCGGTTGTTAGAGAGGGCAAGATGGTCGGTATTATATCGGAAGGAGACCTGCTGAACGCGGCTCCTTCTGATGCGACTTCACTCAGCGTATGGGAACTGAACTATCTGATTGGTAAGATCACGGTGAAGGAGATCATGAGCAAGAACGTGATCACTGTCTCAGCCGATACGCCGATCGAAGAAGCGGCCTACCTGATGGATGAAAATAAGATCGGCGGCCTGCCGGTGATGGAGCAGGGCAAACTGGTGGGTCTGATCACGGAAACGGATCTCTTCCGCATTTTTCTTGAGCTAATGAGCGCAAGGCAGGCGGGTGTGCGGGTGACTGCACTGGTGCCGGACGTGCACGGCGAACTGGAAATGCTGACCCATGCTATCTCTGAGGCCGGGGGGGAATTTCTGTCCTTCGGTACGTTTGCCGGTGATTCAAGTGCGAACCGGATCGTTACATTTAAAGTGCACAACCTGGATGAGGAGACGGTCAGCAAAACGATTGCCCCTCATGTTGAAGAGATCGTTGATATCCGCACCTGCTGCCAGTAAGAGTGGATAACAGTATAGGGAACCGGAATGCGGCAATCGTGTGCGGCGGGATAAGCAATGATTCTTGTTACCGGCGCAACTGGTTTTGTCGGCCGATCTCTGACCAATCTACTGACGCTAAACGGCCTGGAATGGCGGGCATATGAGGGGCGTATCAATTCGCCTTCCTCGTTAAGGGAGCAGCTTGAGGGCGTAGATATTATATTTCACCTGGCCGGCGCTGAAACGCGTGGGCGAGGACGACTGCTGCGCCATGTCGACGTGGAAGGCACGGAACGGCTGTTGGAAGAAGCGCAGCGGGCTGGCGTGCAGCGCGTCATTGTTCCCAGCCGCATCGGAGCTAATGCCGAGGCGATACATAGTCTGCTGCGTACGAAGGGGAGCGTCGAGCGCCTCGTACGCAAGTCGGGAATTCCCTATACCATCATTCGCACCAGTACGCTTTTCGGATTGGGCGATCGTTTTACAGAAATTATTCTAGGCATAGCCATCTGGGGATGGCCTTTTGTTTGGCTGCCGGGCGGCGGGGAGATCCCGATGCAGCCGCTGTGGGTGGAGGATTACGCGCGCTGCCTGGTTGATAGTCTGGAGAGGGAAGACTTAATCAATAAGACGATCACGGTGGCCGGCGATGAGCGCTTCCACTACCGCGATCTTGTGCGCCAGATATTAACCATGGAGGGGGTACGACGTATCTATGTTAAGCTGCCGATGTTCCTTTTACGGCCGTGGGCATATATCATGTTCGGTTGGTGGTATTGGCCACCGGTGAGCCGCTTTTTTGTGGACCGTTTTTTTGTGCCTGAAGTTGCGGAGACTGATTCGGTGCGTCATTACTTTGGTTTTCGGCCGATGCGCCTCGGTGAGACTATGGCTTATTTGCACCGGCAGGGAATGCGGTGGCGCATTTTTCGTCGGTAATACGTTGACAGTATTCAGTGAACAGCAACCAGTAAGGTTATTACTGGTTACT
>JBJYWZ010000587.1:0-4320 GCA_046259725.1 Promineifilaceae bacterium (SeqCode)
TTAAAGTGGATTGATACCATGATCGAAGAAGATATTCTGCTAAACGGCAGAGAAGAAAATAGAAATAGTTCCGGCCCAGCGCTGGAACATCTGGAAGCTGTTGATTCCTGGGGCGGCGCCACAACGACGGTCAGCTATGTCTACCGCCCGGTAACAAAAGAACAGCTATTTGAAGCATTCCAACTTGCGCGCCGCAGCGGGCTCAGCGTGGGACTGCGCGGTGGCGGCAACAGCTATGGCGACGCTGCTTTGAACAGCGAACAAATCCTGCTGGACCTGCGCCGCATGAACCGAATTCTGGCCTGGGACCCCATTCAAGGCGTCGTTCGCGTTGAGCCCGGCGTTTCGCTATCCCAATTGTGGCAGTATATTCTTGAGGATGGTTGGTGGCCCCCTGTCGTCACCGGGACCAGCGCAACCACGGTTGGCGGCTGCGCCGGGATGAATGTTCACGGCAAGAACGCGTACCAGGTGGGCACGATTGGCGATCACATTCTTGAATTCGATCTCATGCTGCCGTCCGGCGAAATCGTCACCTGCTCCCGCGATAACAACAGTGACCTGTTTTATGCTGCTATCGGCGGGTTTGGCATGTTGGGGATATTCACGAGCATCACGATGCAAATGAAGCGCATCTATTCAGGTTATTTGGACGTCTTTACACAAACGCAGCATGATCTGGACGGCATGTTTGACTATTTCAACGCCTATGCCGGAGCGTCTGACTACATCGTTGGTTGGATCAACTCCTTCGGCAAAGGCTCCGCGCTCGGCGAAGGTGATGTTCACCGCGCTAATTACCTGCCGCCCGGCGCGGACCTGGCGCCCAGCCAATCGCTGCGCCTGGAGAACCAGCATCTCACACCCAATATGTTTGGCATTCTGCCACGCTCGATTGTCTGGATGGGAATGCGGCCGTTTATGAACAATCTCGGTACGTCGCTGGTTAACCGCGCCAAAATGATTTCCGGCCGCTTCGGCGGGACCCGCCAATACCGGCAGACGCACGCGGCCTTTCACTTTCTGCTTGATTACGTCCCGGACTGGAAAAACGCCTACGGCCCAGGCGGCCTGATCCAGTATCAGCCCTTTATTCCCAAGGAAACGGCGCGTGATGCTTTTGCCGATATCTTGCGACTTTGCCAGCGCAGGGGCATTCCCAATTATCTGACGGTGTTCAAGCGCCACAGGCCTGATGACTTCTTAATGACGCATGGTCTGGACGGCTTTTCTATGGCCATGGATTTCCGTGTGACGGATTCCCGGCGCGGGCCAATCGAATCATTAGCCTACGAAATGGATGAAATTGTACTCGCTGCCGGGGGTCGTTTTTACCTTGCCAAAGATAGTACGCTGCGCCCATCCGTTGCGGAGGCCTATCTGGGGAAAGAAACCATCGCTGAATTCAAGGGCCTCAAGGCAAAATACGATCCTGAGGATATGCTGCAAACCGATCTCTGGAGGCGTATCTTCGCCGGTCTGTAAGGCTCAGACTGAATCCCAGCCTGAAAATCAAAAGAGGCGCAATCGAATGATTGCGCCTTTTTCATTCTTCCTCTTCCTGTTTGCGCCGTCTGGCGGCGGCCATGATACCTTGGGCGATCACTTCGGCATCTTCATAACGTGAGAAGAAATTGTGTTCGCCGGTCAAGGTTGCCAGGCGCATATGAAGTGCACGGCCGTCGTCCGCCTCGTAGGCAATCGTTATCTTCCTGCCCACGAGATCGCCCACCATTGACCAGTATTCTCGCGAAAATTGTTCACGCGGCCGCAGCTGCCCATCTTCATCTTCCTGGCGTCCGGCTTGCAGTTCAAGCAGCCTGACAATGTATTTGTCGGCTTCCGGAACTGTGTCGAGGATATGTGCCCGGAACACGGCCCGAATATAATCGCCTTCAGGCAGGCGCCAGGCGAATTGCAGCGGAAAATCCTCACCAACTGTATAGTGTGCTGATGGCATAAGTCACCTGGAAGAAAAAAGCCGCTGCCTGTGTGCCGGCAGCGGCTGGTGAATCATAATCTAGCGAAGGAATTAGCGAATCGCTCTTTCGGTATCCTTATCAAAGAGATGCGATGCGCTCATGTCCATTACGAGATCAATCTCATTACCCATGTGCACATCCTTGCGCGGGTCCACAGTGGCGACAAAGGAATTCTTTCCTGAATCTACGATCAAATGCAGTTCGGCGCCAAGCAGTTCGACGACTTCAACTGTGCCATGTACCGGTGATGGCATGACATTCGGCGGGGCGTATTCCGGCGCATGGATATGCTCCGGACGAACGCCAAGTATTAGCTCCTTGCCAATATACTCGTCACAGCACTTCTTGCGATCATCAGGGAGTTTAGCGCGAAAATCGCCGGTATCAATATAGAGGTTACCTTCTTCGGCAACCATCGTACCGTCAAAGAAATTCATGGACGGGCTGCCGATGAACCCGGCGACAAAGACATTGTCAGGTAAATTGTAAAGATTTCTCGGAGAGTCACATTGCTGCAAGATACCGTCAGCCAGCACGGCGATGCGATCACCCATGGTCATCGCCTCAACCTGATCATGCGTCACGTAGATAAATGTCGTTCCCAGGCGCTGGTGGAGCTTGCTGATCTCGGCACGGGCAGTCACGCGCAGCTTGGCGTCAAGGTTTGACAGCGGCTCGTCCATCAGGAAGACGGCCGGTTCGCGCACAATTGCCCGCCCCACAGCAACGCGCTGGCGCTGGCCACCGGAAAGCGCCTTCGGCTTACGATCCAGCAAATTGGTCAGGCCCAGAATTTCGGCCGCTTCTTTTACGCGGCGGTCAATTTCTTGCTTCGGAGTCTTGCGTAACTTCAGACCAAAGGCCATGTTATCGTATACCGTCATATGCGGGTAAAGGGCATAGGACTGGAAGACCATTGCGATGTCGCGGTCTTTCGGCGGAACGTCATTCACGACGCGATCGCCAATCAAGATCTCGCCTTCGCTGATCTCTTCGAGGCCGGCGAGCATACGCAGGCTGGTGGATTTGCCACAGCCAGACGGGCCAACAAAGACTACAAACTCTTTATCTTCAACATCCAGGTTCAGGTCTTTGATAACCTCTACGTCGCCAAAGCGCTTGTACACATGTTTATAGGTTACGCTTGCCATTTACTACTCCTTTGCTGTCTCAGTCAACAATCGATTCGTGGAATTCGGGGTTACACCTTCTAATCTATCATCCCGGCAGACTCGTCCGTATGCCAGCATAGGCAACTATATCTTAGGCCTCCGGTCACGTCAATAGAAGTGTCTAATTCCGTGGTGTTGGCCTGCGGTAATGTGGTCTTTATTCAGACCGCCCGGTGGTTCCGGAGTGTTTTTTATGCGGGGGGCTATAGAAGCCGTCCACTATCGCCGTTTCAAGAATACTCGGCGGCAGATCGGCTGGCAGGTAGTTCTCGTAACCTTTGATCCAGTTGGCCACGCTCTGGTGATTAACCTCCAGGAGACGGCCGATTTCGCGCAGGCTTACGCCCTCCAGGTGCAGGGTTAACGCCTGCAGGCGCACCTCTTCGTCGTATCCAGCTTCCCTGGGAGATGGCGTGTAACGGCAATCGCAGCGTTTGCAGCGCATACGCTGGCTGCCGGCGGGCGTTTTACCATCGCGGATCTGGCCATCAGACGCATGGCAGCGCGGGCAGGACATTATCAACTCACCAGAAAAGTCAAAATTACGGCGACTACTAGAAGACTCAGCACGATCGTAATGGGCAGCCAATTGCTGCGAATTACTTTATTGATGCCCAGGTCAAGATTGTCTGCACCGGTCACTTCCGGCCGTTTTGTCTTGCCTTCCAGGGCACTCTGAAATACACGAACATTGGTGGGCCGGTCATTGGGATGCATCTCCATGGCCCACATGATCGCCTCTGAGACTTGTCGCGATACAAGTGGGTTTACCTTATCCGGCGGGCGGAGATCGTTTGGCTTTAGAAAACGGGTCTTTGCATCAGGTGGCGGGTAATCAGTCAATAAATGATATAAGGTGGCCCCGAGCGCATAAATATCGGTCCGCGCATCTGTGTGACTTCCCTCACCACCATATTGTTCCAACGGCGTATAAAGCGCGGTGCCGCGACCCTGCAGCACAGTAATGGTACGCGCCTCATCCGCAGCCAACAGCTTTACCAGACCAAAGTCCACAAGTTTGATGCGCTGGTCGGGCGTCAACTTAATATTGGCAGGTTTGATATCGCGGTGCAGCACAGGAGGATCCTGTACATGCAGATAGGCGAGGGCATCAATAATCTGGTCCGCCCAGGACAGCACCACCTTTTGATCCAGCTTCTGCCCCC
>JBJYWZ010000588.1:0-6396 GCA_046259725.1 Promineifilaceae bacterium (SeqCode)
GCCTGGTTGAACAGTACGGTGCGGACACGGTACGCACCTACCTCATGTTCTTCGCTAAGTGGGACCAGGGCGGCCCATGGAATTATGACGGTATCAAGGGACCGCAGCGCCTGCTGAATGATATCTGGGATCTGGCCACGGCGGAGTATAAAGCCGGAGATGTCGACGAGAAGGCCAATCGCGCCTTACAGCGCAAAACGCACCAGGTTGTACGCAAGGTCAGTGAGGACATGGAGAGCTTCTCGTTCAATACGGCCGTGGCGGCGATCATGGAGCTGCGCAACGTTCTGGTGTCTGCGCAGCGTGAAAGAAATGTCAGCGAAGCGGTATGGAACGAAGCGGTCGACAAATTGCTGCTGGTGCTGGCGCCCATTGCTCCTCATATCACCGAAGAACTGTGGTCGCGAAGGGGCGGCCCATACAGCATCCACCAGCAGCCGTGGCCGGAGTGGGATGAAGAGATCGCCAGGGAAGAGCAGGTTACGCTGATCGTGCAGATCAACGGCAAGGTGCGAGATCGCATTGAGGTCCCGGCCGATACGGCCGATGAAGCGTTGAAAGAAGCAGCGCTCGCATCCGCCAATGTGAACCGTTATCTGAACGGGAAGGAACCGCGCAAGGTCATTGTCGTCAAGGGAAAACTGGTCAACATCGTTATCTGAGTCATAGCCGGCCAATATATCGACTATAAGGGCCCACAATTCGCATAAGATAAGGTTGACGTATAGTATTCTTTATGTAGACTTAAATAAGAGAGAAACGACGAGAGGCTGCAGGCGCTTTTGCGCATAAACGGCCATTTGTAACGAGGAGCAGCGTCAATTCAGAGGACGCCTGTCCGGCTGAATACTAGATATGGTTGGCATGTTCCAGCCAACGACGAGGTGCTCAAATGCAGCCTACCGGAGTTTTAGTTAAACCATGGTCCAACAGCGGTCGACCGGGTGAAATAGAACTGCGCCGTCTCCTGGCGCAAGAAAATTTAAATCCTTATCGCTGGTCCAACGGCGCGCACGATGTGTACGGCGCGCATACCCACCCTTACGACAAAGTGATCTATGTCGTCAGCGGATCGATTACGTTTGCTCTGCCCGAGTTCGGCAAACAGCTTGAATTAGGGCCTGGCGATCGCCTGGATCTGCCCAGGGGAACGGTCCATTCGGCCGTTGTCGGCCCTCTGGGGGTCGTCTGCCTCGAAGCACACCATTAAATGATATGCCTGATCCCATATTGATAGAATTCCCCTACAGTTTTGATACGGAGCGGCTGACGATTCGCGGCCCGCTGCCGGGCGACGGCGCGCGCCTGCATGAAGCGGCCCTGGAATCCGTGGATGAACTGCGCCAGTGGATGCCCTGGGCCGTCGATCTGCCCGATGCAGAATGGTATGAAGCGCGCGTGCGCCAGGGCCAGCTCAAATTCCTGTCACGCGAAGATTTGTGGATGATGCTTCTTCTTAAGGACAGCGAAACGATTATCGGCGGCAGCGGGCTGCATCGCATCAATTGGGACGTGCCCAAGTTCGAGATAGGGTATTGGGTTCGTTCCGGTTACGGCCGTCAGGGTTATATCACCGAAGCCGTCAACGGCATCACTGAGTTCGCGTTCAATATCCTGGGAGCCAGGCGGGTTGAGATTCGCTGTGATTCGCTCAACGAGCGCAGCGCCGCTGTCGCTCGCCGAGCCGGTTTTGAGCATGAGGCTACGCTGCACCGCGATGACCGCCACCACCTGACCAACGCCCTCCGCGATACACTCATCTTCGCCAAACTGCACCTGTAACCAGACCGCATAAGATTGGTCTACTTCATCACTCTTGATATAATCGCTTGTTTGCTGCGGGCCAGAATTAAAGGACCGTGGACATCCCGTCCGCCGGTACGGGCTCAAATTGCCTGATCGACAGCCTGGAAAAAAGAGAGCTATTTATGACACAACGAGATTTTGTTTGGCTTGGCATCATTATCGTGATTGTAGCCGCGGCCATTTTTGTAGTCGTCAGCCCTGATTACACAATCCATCGCGGCCTGGACCTGCAAGGTGGTTTGCAGGTGCTTTTGGGGGCCGATGTGCCCGACAACCAGGAAGTAACGCCCGAACAGATGGACACCGCGCGGCAGATTATTGACCGCCGCGTCAACGCTCTTGGCGTCACGGAACCGCTTGTGCAGACGGAAGGGGATAGGCGTATCCTCGTCGAACTGCCCGGCATTGCCGACCCCGAGGAAGCCTTTTCGCTGATTCAGCAGACAGCCCTGTTGGAGCTTGTCGATACCGGCAGCACGCCGCTGCCTGAGGGCATGTGTATCCGCACTTCGCTGAATACCGGCCCATCGCGCTGCGAGTTTGCCGCCGGAGAGCCTGTGACCGATGAGGTGGCGAATCCTGCCCCGACTTATGAGACGATTATCACTGGTGCCGATCTAAAACAAGCCAACTCGGAGGCCACGCAGTACGGTGAATTCCTCGTCACCTTCAGTCTGCAGCCGGAAGCCGCCGACCTTTTTGAAACGTATACGCGCGAGCACCAGGGCGACTTCCTGACGATTGTCCTGGATAAAGAAGTAATCTCCAGCCCGCGCATCAGCGCCGTTATCAGTGATTCGGGCACGATCACGGGTAATTTTACGCTGGAAGAGGCGCAGCGATTGGCCCTGCAGCTGCGGTTCGGCAGCCTCCCTGTGCCTCTGTCTATTGAAACTACACGGCAAATCGGCGCCACATTGGGCGAGCTTTCGGTTCAGTCCAGCGTCCGCGCGGGGGCCATCGGCGTTATGGTGGTTCTTCTCTTCATGTTGATCTATTATCGCCTGCCAGGATTTTTTGCCGATATCGCCCTGATCATTTTCGCGCTCCTCAATATTGCCGTATTTATGTTTATCCCCGTAACCTTGACCCTGCCTGCCATCACGGGTTTCTTACTATCAACCGGTATGGCAGTCGACGCCAATATTCTGGCTTTTGAACGTATAAAGGAAGAGCTGCGGAACGGTTCTTCGCTTCGTGAGTCGATTAACACCGGCTATGATCGCGCCTGGACCTCTATTCGCGACTCCAACATCGCCACGCTGGTCATCTGCTTCATTTTGTGGATTTTCGCCCGTAATTTCGGCGCCAGCACGGTGCAGGGCTTTGCCTATACACTGGCCATCGGCGTCATGATCAGTATGTTCACGGCCGTCATCGTGACCCGCACCCTGATACGCATCTTCATGGGCCGCTCGTCCGGTTGGCTGCAAGACAAGAAAATACTGCTGGGAATATAGAGGGGTATAAAGAGGAATAAATGTTTAGCTTTGACTTCTTTTTTAACCTGGTCGAAAACCGGCGCAAATATTACACATTTTCCGCTATCTTGATCGGCCTTGGTATCGCGGCCATGGTCTATTCCTACGTGACGACGGGCTCAATCTTTCAGCTCGGTGTCGATTTCCGCAGCGGTACGCGTTATGAAGTACAGTTTACGGATCCGGTGACCGAAGACCAGATTCGTGAGGTATTCACCGATGCCGGCGTCAATAATCCGTCGGTTATCGCTCTGCGTGGCGAAGACCTGCAGAATGCGTGGCAGATTCGAGCTGAATTTGCCACACCTGAAGAATCGCAGGCCATCGTGGATACCCTTGAACAACTGTCGCCGGTGATTCCCGGTACGTTGAATGTGCAGAGTGTCAGCCCGACTGTCGGACAGGAGGTGACGCGCGCGGCTTTTCTGGCCATCGGCGTGGCCGCAATCGCGATTCTTTTCTACATCATGCTGGTGTTTCGCCAGGTGCCTAACTCCTTCCGCTACGGCGCAAGCGCTGTGACGGCCATGATCCACGATCTGTTTATTATCTTCGGCTTCGCGGCTATCACGGGCGTGCTGTTGGGCTGGGAGGTTGATGCGCTGTTCCTCACGGCCGTTCTGACCGTCGCCGGTTTCTCCCTGCAGGACACGATCGTTACCTTCGACCGCATCCGCGAGAACATCTCCAAACGGCCGTTTGAACGCTACGAAAAGCTGGTCAACCGCTCGGTTCTGGAGACGATTCACCGTTCCCTGGCGACGCAGATGAACGCCATGTTCATCCTTGTCGCCATTCTTCTCTTCGGCGGCGCCTCGATCAAGCCGTTTATCGCCGTGCTGCTCGTTGGACTGCTCAGCGGTACCTACAGCTCGATCTTCATCGCCACGCCGATGCTGGTCTCCTGGGAAAAGGGTGAAATTCCCCTCGTCAGTTAAATTTCGACGGGTGTGTGACCCGCGGATTATTCCGCTGAGAACGGTCTTCCCGTCTCGTCAGGTGTTTTCCCCGGTCACACGCACCTGTCTTTGCCTCATCGCATAAAGGCAGGATCGTCGATGCGCGCCCTTACCGTTACAGACGGTCGATTGATTCTTCGGGAAGATTACCCGGAACCGCAGGCGCAGCCAGGTGAGGCGCTCCTTCGTGTGCTTCTGGCCGGTATCTGCTCCACCGATCTGGAAATCGTTCGGGGCTATGCCGGGTTCAGCGGGGTGCTGGGCCACGAGTTCGTCGCCGAAGTGACAGACGTGGGCGCCGGCGTCGATCCTGATTGGATCGGCCGTACGGTGGTTGGTTCGATCAATATCGGCTGCGGCGAATGCACCACCTGCCGCAGAGATGGCCCGGAGCACTGCCCCGATCGCCAGGCGCTGGGCATTCACCATCACGACGGTGTCTTCGCCGATTATGTGACCATCCCCGTAGATAACTTGTTTGAAGTACCTGACGGCGTCAGCGATGAAGCGGCCGTATTCACCGAACCACTTGCCGCGGCGGTGCGCATTCGCGAACAGATCGCCGTGCGGCCGGCGGCGCGCGCAGCGGTTGTCGGCCCAGGTCGCCTGGGGCTGCTGATCGCCCAGGTTCTGGCCCTGGCCGGAACGGAAGTGACCGTTCTCGGGCGGCGGCCGCAGTCGCTCGAACTGCCGGCGGCCCTTGGCCTGATCACCGGGCTGGCCGGAGATTACGGTGATAACAGCTTTGATCTGGTGGTGGAGGCAACTGGCAACGATGCCGGCTTCGTACAGACGCTGCGCCTGGTACGGCCGTTGGGCACAATCATCCTTAAAAGCACATTTGCCGGCCGCAGCGAAATCGATCTCTCCAAACTGGTGGTCAGCGAAATCACGGTGATCGGTTCGCGCTGTGGGCCGTTCGCTCCCGCCCTGCGCCTGCTCGAATCGGGCGCCGTGCAGGTCACGCCCCTGATCGAAGGTGAATACTCGCTGCAAGAGGCAGCGGCCGCCTTCAAGCACGCCGCGCGCCCCGGCGTGCGTAAGATCCTTATACGGCCCTGAAGCGGACTCGGATTTAATTTCACGCGGTGGGGGGAATTCCCGGGAATTCTCATGTAAAAATAACTTGACAAACGTGGGCGGCAATATGTAAACTAGAACATATGAGCTATAAGTGGACGAATGCCAGTGAGCTGGCTGAATATCTATACTGCCGGCGCGCCTGGTGGTATAAGAATGTACAGGGACTGAACAGCGCCAACATCCGCCACATGGAGCGCGGGACCCGCTATCATGCGGGTCACGGGCGGCGTGTGCGCAGCCTGCCCTGGCTGCGCCGCCTGGCTTATATGCTGGTTTTCGCGGCTCTTGCCCTCCTTGTCTTTCAATTTGCCGTGGGGGCGTGGTAAGCCATGGCCTGGGGAAGCCTCACGCTCAGTTTGCTGCTGATTGCATTTGCCGCGGGCGTGCTGCTGCTCTCCCGCCGCTGGCAGAAACAATCCGGACTTCCGGAAGGCGGCGTGATCTACTCCGATGACGGGACGTGGTTCAAGAACAGCGACGTGCTGACTGATCCCGAGCTGCGCCTGGCCGGTAGGCCTGACTACCTGGTGGAGCAAGAGAACGGCTGCATCGTCCCCGTTGAAATCAAGTCCGGCCGCGCGCCGCGCATGCCTTATCCCGGGCATGTGATGCAGCTTATGGCTTACTGCCGCCTGGTGGACGCAGTTTACGGCATCCGTCCAACTCACGGGATTTTGCAGTACAGCGATCGCGCCTTCTCCGTTGACTTCACAGCGACTCTCGAACAGGATCTGCTGGATACGCTGGAGGAGATGCGGCGCGATCAGGTGGCCTATGACCTGGAACCCAACCACAGCGATCCTCGCCGCTGTTCCTCCTGCGGCTTTCGCGAACAGTGTGAAGACAACCTTGCCTTTGAGTAAGTTGAACCCCGCCTTCAGCAAGTCTATGAGCGCCGCAGACGGATAGAAGTACCCTCCCTACGAACAATCGTTATAATAGACGGTCGTAATTACCCTCATGGAGGAGATACTTGGCAACGATACAACGCGTTACCGGCATGCTGGATGTTCTGCCTGAAGACGGCCGTTACTGGGATTGGATCACGGGGAAAGCGGCCGAACTCT
>JBJYWZ010000589.1:0-2863 GCA_046259725.1 Promineifilaceae bacterium (SeqCode)
TGGTCATGGCCGCCAGGGAAGCCGTCAGAAGCGGCAAACGGGAAGAGGTGATGTCAGATTTCGGATTTGTGATGCCGGATTGAATGGAATGCGGAGTGCAGAGTGCGGAATCTGGCGCGGCGCCGTCACTCCGCAGCTCTGCCACCTGCCTCATCCTAGCAGCATGCGCGTCAGCGCGCCGCCGGTAAGGAGCTGCAGGCCCGTGAGGAATAGAAACAGATAGATAATGCGGTTGAACCATTCCTGGTCGAAGTTCTGGTTGAGGTAGATGCCCAGGCGTACGCCGACGAAGCCTACCGGGGCCAGGAGCAGGATGGTGGTCAGGTTGCCCAGGCGCAGCAGGCCCAGCGCCGCGTAGGGAATGAGCTTGATCAGGTTGACGGCCATGAAGAACCAGACGGCCGTTCCCGCGAACACCTGCCGCGGCAGCTTCTGCGGCAGCAGGTACATGGTCGCCGGGGGGCCGCCCGCATGTGCCAGCGTTGAGCCGAAGCCGGACAGCACGCCCAGGAAAATGCCCACCGGGCGCCCGGGCCGCCGCCCTTCCAGCGCGCCCATGATGGCCGTACGGCCGACCTGGTAGACGACGAAGAGCACCGCCAGCAGGCCCAGCGCGCGGCGCAGCATGTCATCGTTATCGCGCAGAGCGTTGAAGAACAGGGCGCCCAGTGTGATGCCCACCACGGCACTGGGCAGCAGAAGTTTCAGGCTTGCCCTGTCATAGATGCCGCGGTAATGGCGGATTGAGAGCAGATCGATGATGATCAGGATCGGCAGCAGCAGCGCCGCGGCGTCGGCTACGGAAATGGTCAGGGCGATCAGGGGTGTGGCCACGAAGCCGATGCCGCCGCCGAATCCGGCCTTGGCGATGCCCACGATCAAAACGGCCGTAAACGCCGCGATCCAGAATGTTGTCGGGTAGTCTGGGAGCATTGTGGCTGGCGTTCAGTCCGGTTTACTGGTCACTGAAAACTGCTTGCTGAAAACTGTCAGGCCGGAATGACCCAGGTATCAAACATTAGCGAGAGGATCTATATCGCCAAACCAGGCCATCGCCCGGGTGCCAAATGTTGCTTTTTCCATGAAAGTTACACCTTGTTATTCGCCCGCACTCCAGCTCGCCGAACCAGCGCGCAGGCGCGGCGCCGAAACGATGAATTATGACCCGAAAGCGTGGTCTGTCAACCGCACAGGCGGCCGCTGCTGGCCGGCGGGCGGCCGTCTGCTCTGAAAATTGTCAGCTGTTTACTGTTTGCTGAATACGGCCGTTGCCACCAGCCCCAACAGCAGCAGCGCCGGCAGGGCGAGGGCGGGCAGGTAGAGCAGGGGGCCGCCGGGTATGGGCGGCGATGGTGTGAGGGGCATGGTGTGGATGCGCGCGTCCTGGCTGTCGCCGGCCAGCGTACTCTGGTTGTTTTCGTGGGCGGCGCTCCAGCTGCGTACGAAGTAGCTGAAAGCATGCGGATCGCCCGCGATGGTGAACTGCGCGGAATCGGCCGTCTTGTCCATAATTCGCGCGCGCCGCTGCACCTCGCCGCCGGCCAGGCTGCGGCTGAACACTTCGTAGCCGCCCGCGCCTGCGAAGGAGACGGGCAGCCAGCTGACGAGCACTTCCCCCGAAACAGCTGATGCGGCCGTTTCCGTCTCCACGCTCAGCGCTTCGACAGAAACACCCGCCGGACCCGTTGTCTGCGTGTTCTGCCAGCCCGGAAAAGCAGTATCACATGCCTCATCCGTGGCGAAGTAATCAAGCCGGTTATAGTTCAGGCTGGCCACGGCGTAACTGCGCTGGCACAGGGCGGCGGGCAGCGGCCCTTCGAGCCGGTTGCCATCCAGGTAGAGCATCTCTGCCAACGCGGGCAGCGTGCCCAGCGCGGCGGGGATTTCTCCGCTCAGCAGGTTGTCCCCCAGGTCGAGCGCCACCAGTGCTCTCAACCGGCCGATTTCGCGCGGAATGGGTCCCTCCAATCTATTGGCGCCCAGTGAGAGATCGTTGAGCGCGGACAGCGCGCCGATGGCCGGGGGAATGGAGCCGCTGAGGCGGTTGCCGGTCAGGTCCAGGCTGGTGAGGGCGGTCAGATCTCCAATCTCCGCCGGCAGCGGGCCATCCAGGTTGTTGGCCGCCAGGGAAAGCTCCGTCACATGCCCATCCCTACAGGCCACACCCCGCCACGCGCTGCAGATGGCCGTTGAGGACAGCCAGCCGCTGCTGTCCGTCCACTGCGGGCCGCCCGTGCCTCGATAGAGCGCCTCCAGGGCCCGGCACTCGCCGGCCGGGATACCCTGCTGGCCGGAAGTAGCGCACCACGATTCTGGCGCGCCGCTTTCCTGGGCATTCGCCGGGAGATGGCTGAGCAGCAGCAGGCCGCAGAAGATGCAAAACAAAACGCGCCGCGCTTGAGATGCGAGCGTCGCCGTCCGCCTGCGGATCATAAGCTCTCCTTCAAAATCATGTCCGCGGATCACGATATCAGAGAATCGGGTTCAGTACAAATGGGTTAAGGGGGACAGGATATAGTATAGGTGGCAGGTGGCAAAGTGGCATGCAGCAAGGGGCAAGGATAGGGATAGAGATAAAGATAGAGAGCTCTCTATCTTTATCTCTATCAGTCTACTGCCTGACCGGCCCGGCCAGGGCGAACAGGGATAGGACGCCGAGCAGCAGGACGGCGGCGAAGATCACGTGGGCGGGGATTTGCTGATCGGCAGCCTGGAAATTAGCCAGGCTGACGGCCACGGGATTGTTGGTGATCTCGTCGCTGAAATCAGAGGTCACAATATTGGGATTGAACTCGTTGGCGAATGACGTGGTGCGCACGACAAAGAAATAATCGACATTCGCTTCGATGTTCGGAATCACAAC
>JBJYWZ010000590.1:0-2636 GCA_046259725.1 Promineifilaceae bacterium (SeqCode)
CCAACAGCCGTCAATCTTTCCTGGGCTATTGAGCGCATGATGACACGCCTGGATGATCCAGCCATCAACAGCGTGGAAGAGATGAAGCAGGCGGCTTTGGCAGAAGCGCAGGCCATAGCCGCCGAAGATGTGACGATCAACAAACAAATCGCAGCGAATGCCATGCCCCTGGTTCCCCAAGGGGCAACGATCATCCACCACTGCAACACGGGCAGCCTGGCCACCGTTGATTATGGCACCGCCTTAGGCATTATTCGCATGGCCCACGAGGAAGGCAAGGATGTCTTCGCCCTGGTAGACGAGACTCGACCACGCCTGCAGGGCGGTCGTTTAACGGCTTATGAACTGCTGCAGTACGGCGTGCCCTTTCAGGTCATCGTGGACGGCGCTTCCGGCCATTACATGCGCACGCGGGGCGTCGACCTCTGCGTGGTTGGCGCCGACCGCATCTCCGCCAACGGCGATACGGCCAATAAAATCGGTACCTACAATCTCGCCGTTGTGGCCAAAGAAAACGGCGTACCCTTTTATGTTGCCGCGCCGACAACGACGATTGATATGAACACGGCCACCGGTGATGAGATCGAAATCGAGGAACGCCCGGCGGCGGAAGTCACCCATGCCGGAAGCTGGCAGATCACGCCGGACGATACACCGGCCGGCAACCCCGCCTTCGATGTCACCCCCGCAAAATATATCACGGCCATCATCACCGAAAAAGGCGTCGCCTACCCACCCTTTGAAGAAAGCCTGGCAGCGCTGATGGCCGGTGAAAGAGAAAGTTAGGTCAAGAAAGGACAGGAAACGATGTTAGAATTTCATTCCCGCCGCTCACCGGTTTTAGGAACAAAGGGCATGGTCGCCACCTCCCAACCCTTGGCCGTCGCCGCCGGTTTGCAGATTTTATCCGCGGGAGGCAATGCGGCCGATGCTGCCGTGGCCACCGCGGCGGCATTGAATGTGACCGCGCCCACGTCAACCGGGATTGGTGGGGACTGCTTCGCCCTCTATTACGATTCTCAAAGTCGCGCCGTCCACGCCCTCAACGGATCGGGGCGAGCACCCCAGGCATTGACGCTCGATCGCCTGCAGCGCGAAGGCTTTGGCGAAATACTCCCGCCGTATCATGCTTATACAGTAACCGTGCCGGGAGCCTGCGCGGCCTGGTGTGACCTCGTAGAGACGCTCGGCCGTCTGGATATGGATCAGGTACTGGCGCCGGCCATTCGTCTGGCAGATGAAGGCTTTCCGGTCGCCCCCTTAGTCGCTCACGCCTGGTCCCGTGGCGCGGAACAGCAGCTCTCTTCAGCGCCGAACGGCATCGAACTGACCATTGACGGCCGTGCCCCGCGCGCGGGAGAGATTTTCCGCAATCCAGGTCTGGCCCGCACCTTAACGGCCGTGGCCGAAGGGGGTAAGAATGCTTTTTACGAAGGTGAGATCGCCGAAGCCATTGCCCAGGTTGTTCAAGATGCCGGCGGCTGTCTGGATGTTGAAGATCTGGGCCGGCACACCTCTACCTGGGAGACTCCCATTTCTACCGTTTACAAACAGCTGCGTATCTGGGAATGCCCGCCGAACGGCCAGGGCCTAACCGCGCTCCTGGCCTTAAACATTCTGGAAGGCTTTGATCTGGCTTCCCTGCCGCCTCTCTCAGCAGAGCGCCTGCACTTGCAGATCGAGGCGCTAAGGCTGGCTTTTGCCGACGCGCATCGTTTTATCGCCGATCCCGCCTTCAATCCAGCTCCCCTGGAAGCACTGCTTTCAGAGGAATATGCAGCGGAGAGACGGTCGCAAATCGATCCCCAGCGCGCCAATCCGCGGCAGATCCCTGGACGGCCGACTGGATCGGACACCGTATATCTCAGCGTGGTTGACGGCGAGGGCAACGCCTGTTCATTCATTAACAGCAATTACATGGGTTTCGGCACGGGGATTGTGCCGTCGGGCTGGGGATTCAGCCTGCAAAATCGCGGTCACAACTTCACCCTCATGGAAGGCCATCCTAATGAACCGGCGCCCGGGAAACGGCCGTACCACACCATAATTCCCGCTCTGGCCACCCATGTGGATGATGATGCTTTATTCGCCAGCTTCGGCGTTATGGGCGGGTTTATGCAGCCACAGGGGCATGTACAGGTCGTTGTGGGTATGGCCGGCGATCAAGAGGATCCCCAAGCCATATTAGACCGGCCGCGGTTTTGCCTCGATGAAGGACGGCCGGACGGCAAGGTCGCCCTGGAAGAAGGCATCACTCTATCGACAATGGCCTCATTAGCCGAGATGGGGCATGACATTATGCCGGTTACAGGTTACGCGCGGGCCATCTTCGGTAAAGGGCATATCATCATGCACGATCGCTCGAACGGCGTGCTCTGGGGAGGCAGTGATCCCCGCGGAGACGGCTGCGCCATGACGCGGTAAGCACTCAAAACTAACCAACAACAACCTGGCTTCCCACCGTTTTGCCTCGAGAACTGTTTGGGGACGCGGACTAGACGGACGAACGCGGATGATTAAGAATTTTTCAATGCTTATTAGTTCCGCTACAACGTGGCGGGTTTTGTCTGCGCTTTTTGGGTAATACTAATCGCCGTATACAGTTACCGCCTCATTTATCAGGGATACCGTGTTGG
>JBJYWZ010000591.1:0-33333 GCA_046259725.1 Promineifilaceae bacterium (SeqCode)
GCCGTTCCCGCGAGATGTGGACTTTTTATTACCCGCAGCTCCAGGCACAGTTTCCTGACCAGCTCGCCGCCGTCTCGCTGGACGATTTTCACCGCGCGATAAATAAGGTAGAGCCGTCGTTGATTCGTACCGAAGCGGATGAGGTGACTTATAATTTGCACGTCATGATCCGCTTTGATCTTGAAATGGCCCTGCTCGAAGGACGGCTGGCGGTCAAGGATCTGCCGGATGCCTGGCATGCGCGATACGAACGCGATCTCGGGTTGCGTGCCCCGGATAATCGCGACGGCGTTTTACAGGATATCCACTGGTATTCGGGGCTGGTTGGCGGCTCGTTCCAGGGTTACACGCTCGGCAACATCATGACCGGGGCGTTTTACGAGGCGGCACTGCAGGCGATCCCGGATTTAGACCAGCAGATCGCGCAGGCTGAATTCAGCCCGCTGCTGGAATGGCTGCGCCAGAATATTCACAAACACGGCCGTAAGTTCTCGCCTGACGAGCTGGTCAAACGCGTGACCGGCGGTCCATTGACGATCGAGCCTTATATGCGCTATCTGCGAAATAAGTACGGACAGTTATATGGATTGAATCTTGAGAATTAGCAGCAACCCCGCATTGGCAAGAAAAAAGCCCCGGAATCGTGCACTCCGGGGCTTTTTGATCTGAAGAATCAATTACGCCTTCGCCGGTTGTGGCGGGCCGGCATCGATAACCGCCTGGGATACGCCGTCTTCAAACTGTTTGAAATTCTGGACAAACATAGCAGCGAGTTTGTTTGCCTGGGCATCGTAGGCTTCTTTGTCCGCCCAGGTGTTGCGTGGATTGAGGACCTCATCGGGCACGCCTTCAACACTCCTGGGAATATTCAGGCCGAAGAAAGGCTCCGTCTCCGTTTCCACGTCGTCCAGGTCGCCGTTCAGAGCAGCCGTAACCATGGCGCGTGTGTACGCCAGCTTCATCCGCTTGCCGACGCCAAAGGGGCCGCCGGTCCAACCGGTGTTCACCAGCCAGACATTGGCTTGATGTTTTTCTGTTTTGTCGCCCAGGAGCCTGGCATACTCTCCCGGATGGAGCGGCATGAAAGGCGCGCCGAAGCAGGCGCTGAAATTGGGGATGGGATCAGTCACGCCCTGTTCTGTTCCGGCCACTTTGGCCGTATAGCCGCTGAGGAAATGATACATCGCCTGCTCCCTGGTAAGCTTGCTGATGGGCGGCAGGACGCCAAACGCATCGGCCGTCAGGAACATGACATTCTTTGGATGGCCGCCTATCCCGCTGCGCGTCGCGTTGGGAATATGTGAGATAGGGTAGCTGGAACGCGTATTCTGCGTATAGGTCCCGTCATCCAGATCGATCTGGCGCGAGTCGCGATCCATGACGACATTCTCAAGGATCGTGCCAAATCGACGTGTTGTGTTGAAGATCTCCGGTTCCCCTTCGGGATCGAGCTTGATGACCTTGGCGTAGCAGCCGCCTTCAAAATTGAAGACGCCGTCATCGCTCCAGCCGTGTTCATCGTCGCCAATCAAGGTACGCGACGTGTCGTTGCTGAGCGTGGTCTTGCCGGTTCCGCTGAGGCCAAAAAAGATGGCCACATCGTCTTTATCTTTTCCATAGTTAGCGCTGCAGTGCATGGAGAGCACACCGCGCTTCGGCAGATAGTAGTTCATGGCCGAGAAGATGCTCTTCTTCATTTCGCCACCGTACTCGCTGCCGCCGATAATCACCAGGTGCTTGCCGAAATCGACCAGGATAAATGTCTGGCTGTTAGTGCCGTCTGTTTGTGGATCGGCATGGAAGCGCGGCATATCGATGACAGTGAATTGGGGCACGTGCTCGGCCAGCTTTGCCGGATCCAGTTCGCGTATGAACATATTGCGAGCGAAGAGGTTGTGCCAGGCATATTCGTTGATCACGCGAATGGGCATGCGGTAGCGCTCGTCGGCGCCGGCGTAGCCGTCGAAAACGAAAATATCGCGGTTTTGAATGTAGGCCATCAGCTTACGGTAAAGGCGGTCAAAGTGCGCCTGCGAAATATCACGGTTGACCGTTCCCCACCAGATTTCATTCTCAGTCGTCGGCTCTCTGACGATGAAGCGATCGTTCGGCGCACGGCCGGTATGGTCGCCCGTATGTACTACAACCGGGCCAAGGTGAGCCAGCAAACCCTCGCGGCGCTGTGTGATTTGCTCGTATAGCTGGGGAGTATGCAAATTCCAATAGACGGTACCGGGGTTTTCTATGCCGTGGTGTTCAACACCATAACTACCTATATCTGCACCAAAGTTCTGCATGGTAATTCTCCTCTTTAGTTGAAAAATTGTGCCTGCAAATCTTACCGCTAATCAGCCATCCAAGAGGTTCGATTTTGCCATCCTATCTTCACATAGGTTACGAAATATCCGCAGCTCGATTATAACCGGAACTGGAAACCAGTGAAAATGATTGCCTGCGCCGGAGGAGGTGCGATGCGGGCAGGAACCAGACGGGGCTGTGGCAGAAATTTGTTTCGCGTTCTGCGGATGTGTTAGTTGAAATACGCGCGCGTGTAAACGGCGTGAAATACACTTGACAAGCGTAATTCTGCTATTCACAATGAAAATAGCCTATTCAGGTTAAAATGGGCTCTTACTATTGGTCGTATATGAGAATCAGGAGGTGCCGGATGTATAGAAGACTTTTATTGATCTTAGTGATCGTGCTGCCCATTCTGGCATTTATGGCAGTGGGAGGTGCTGGCGCGGCCTGTGGTGATGCGGCGGCGCCGTTTGTTGACTGGAGTGGTTGCGTTAAGGACGGAGAGAGTTTACCCGGCGCAAATCTGGTATTTGCGAGGTTGGTCGATGCAACTTTTGTTGGGGCAGACTTGTCAGGCGCTGACATACGCCTCGCCACAATCAACAATACGGATTTCACCGATGCCGACCTGTCGAATGCGCTCTTGAATAATGCCGTCGGCACCGTCAATAATTCGTTTGCAGGCGCCAACGTTCAGGGGCTTGACCTGACCGGCCTGGTCCTGGAGAACGCAGATTTTACGGGTTCGACCGGTACCCCGAAACTCAACGGAACAACAATCTTCGCGTCTATCTGCCCCGATGGAACACCATCGACGGCAACATCGCCCTACTGCACCTGGACGCCAACGGCGATTTCGCTCGCAGGACTTGACGCTGCGGCTGTTTCCGAGATCTGGCCGGCGGCGCTCTTCGCCTTGCTGTTTGCTGGGACAGCAGGCTATCTGCTGACCTGGCGCGGCAGGAAGGCGGCGCTTACTGTTCAGTAAACCAGTATTCAGTGAACAGTTTCAGTAAACTGTATACGGTAGATGAAAGCCAGGCTCGATTTTGAGCCTGGCTTTTTTGTTGGGAAATTGTTTTTGGGGTCTTCTCTTAGTAAGATCAGGTACAGTGTTGTAACCTGAGAGAGAAAAGCCTGATCGGGCCAGTTTAAGGAGAACGAAGCGAGATGGATGATGCCATAGAGAAAATTCTGCGGGAAGCAGATACAATCGCCGTGGTCGGGTTTTCCAGCCGGCCGTCGCGCGCCGGCTACTACGTTCCGGCCTATTTACAGCATCAGGGCTACCGCATAATCCCCGTCAACCCCAACATTGACGAGGGGCTTGGTGAGCGCGCTTACCCTTCCCTGGAGTCTATTCCCGAACCCGTGGACCTGGTGCTCCTCTTCCAACGCAGCGAAAATGTGCCGCCGTTTGTCGAGCAGGCGATTGCCATCGGGGCGAAAGCGGTCTGGATGCAGTCGGGCATCGCCAACGCCGAAGCGGCGGCCGAAGCGAGAGCGGCAGGCCTGGATGTGGTGCAGAATCGATGCATGATGGTGGAACACCGCAGTTTTCGGTAAACAGTCTTCGATGAACAGTTTTCAGTGAACCAATAACCCTGCTCTATGCAAGATGCTTCTAACTCTCTCTGCGATCCAGTGTCTCCTCCGAGTCCTCTGTGTCCTTCCTGGAGATACTGAAACTTTCGGCCGTTTTTTGCGTAAACATAAGTGAGGCATATCACGGCAGGCGCGACAGCGCCCTGTTGTAGGAGAAAAGTGACCATGAGTGAAACCTATCAAGCGCAGGAAACGGCCGTTTCTGATCCCGAAGCCATAGACGCCCTGAAGAAGCAGGAAAAGGAAAAACTTTCCGCTGCCGAAGATGTCTACAAGCAGCGACGCGTTAAGATTGCGGCTGCCGAACCGGTCGTGAATGAAGAAACACATGAGACCGCCGTCCGTTGTCAAAGAAACAACACCTGGTTTCCCGGCGTATTTCTCGTCGCCGCCGGCATTCTCTTCCTGCTGAAGAACATCACCGGTTTCACCGTCAACAACTGGTGGGCGCTCTTCATCCTCATCCCGGCCGTGGGAAATTTCAGCAAGGCGGCCGATGCAGTTCGCCGCGAGGGCTTCGACCGCCACGCATGGGGCGCGCTCTCTATGGGCTTTGTCCTCACACTGGTAGCCTCAGCCTTCCTCTTCGGTCTTTCCTGGAACCTGATCTGGCCCCTCTTCCTGATCATCGCCGGGACGGGCATCTTCCTTGGCGCATGGAAGTCATGGTAAGCGCCATTTTCTCTTGCCGGTCTCCATCGCGCCTTAATTTGAAACAAGACTTGACACGAACATATGTTCTATACTAAGATGGGCCCATGAATGGCGAGATGGTCTCACCCAGGCGCAGATCTCCGGAACCTGACCCGGCTAAGGGCGGTATCGGACGGCCGTGGCCCCTACACCCCCAAACTCACCGGCAACATACGACACTTCTTTCTGATAGTACACCGCAACAAAAAACCCTCCTTCCCTTCTCTGTAACACCTTACGCCAACTTCCTCCTCCTTCAACTCTAATCCGTCAGACGGGCCACGGCCGATCTTGCTCATTCATCATTGCCAATCGTTGAGTCGCTAATTTGCTGGTCCGGTCCACACTTGGCGAGGAGCTGCTCGGTCTTTTCCAATTCGGCCGTCATTTGCAGTTTGGAGAAGAGGTCACAGCCAGTCTGCAGTTGATCGAGCGCCCCTGTATACTTGCTCTCATGGCAGAGCATTTCCCCGTAGGCGCGGTGCAGATAGGCTGCAATGTACTCGTCACCCGACTGGCGGGCGGCGCCTAACCCGGTCTGGAAGACATGTTCGGCGTCATTCACCCGTCCCTGCCGGTGGCGCACCTGGGCCAGGGTATAGCAGGCATAAGGTTGAATGCGCGGATTCTCGGATTGGATGGCGCGCATGGCATAGCTTTCGGCTCGCTGCAGATCTCCGGTCTCAAAATAGGCTTCGGCCAGGTTGCTGCTGATAAAGGCAATGCGCAGCTCGTGTTTGATGTTTTCAAAAAAACGCAGGGCGTCTTCTGAAGGTTCGATGGCTTCTGCGAACCTGCCTTCGTTGAGGAAAAAACCGGCCAGTTCCGCACGCATATTCTCCTGACTTAGTCGGTCGCCTGTTTGCTTAAAATAATCCATCGCGGCCAGCGCATGTCGCCTTGCGCGCGTGTAGTCGCCGTGATTGCCGGCAGCCATGGCGATGAATTGATCAGCCTTTGCCATGCGGCGGGCATCCGACATCGTTTCAGCGATTTGCCGCGCTGACTCTAAATAATCCTGAGCTGCCAGGAACCGACCCTGAATAATTTCCATCAGGGCCTTTAGCCATTCGATCTCATACTGCGCGAGGCTAATCTCGCGACGGACCCGATCTGGAGCAGCCAGATCCAAGTATATTTGACCGCGCGTGCGATGAAGCTGCACAATTTGTGCCGCCAATTCTCCGAGCACGGTGATGGCGCGATCATAATCGTCCAAAGCCTGATCGGCATCGCCACTGATTGTGTGGGCGCGTCCCCACTGATCCAAAGCCTCCGCGGTGATCTTCTCGTCGAGGTGCCAGCTGTAACTGTCGATATCCTCCAGCACACTGGCAGCGTCACCATGGAGAAGGCTCAGGCGGTCCCTGACTACCTTAAGGCGCTTGGCGGAGGCTTCCTCCAGACCCATGGGTTTGGCAGAGTTAAAGAGAGCATAGGCCGCGCCAGCTTTTCCCTGTTCAATCTCCACGTCCTGGTTTTCGTACCAGAGATTAATGGCTTCTGCAAAGAGTTCCGCCTGCCAGAGATGGTGCGCGGCCTCCGTATATTGACCTCGTTCGGCGCGAACAAGCGCGCTCTCCTGATGCAGCATACAGCGCTGTGGTCCGGTTAGCTCCTCATAGATAATTTCACGGAAAAGGGGCAGGATGGCCACTCCCCCGCGGGTATCTATCTTGAGCAGGTTGCGGTCCTGCAGGTCCTGCAGAGCCGGGTTATTATGCCATACGTCAATTGGCGCCATGGAACGATAGGCAGATAAAGCGGTGAGAACCTTCTTTTCATCCTCGTCCAGATGTTTCCAGAGACGGTTAAACACCGGCTTTATTGAAGGGGAACGGCCAAGCACAATTGTTTCGTAAGGGTCGCTTACTGTACGCAGGGCGCTGTATATTTCCAGAAAACGGGGATTGCCACCGGTGAGCCGCTGAACGCGCTCTATGCCCTCAGGTGGATCCACGTTTTCCCGGCGCAGAAACTGGGCCGTCTCCTCGAGTGTTAGTGGAGCCAACTCGTAATGCCGTTCTGTGACCAGCAGACCTCTTTGGGCGATGAACAAGAGCGGCGCCTGGCCGCGCAGGCTTTCCAACAGCTCCAACACCTGCCTGTGAACGCCGTGCCTGGGCTGGTCGGAAGAGGTATGCAGCAGATCCAGCTCGTCAAAACAGAGCAATACCGGCAGTTCGGCGGCGCAGTGCAGGTCTTCGCGCAGGAAGCCGGCGAGCTGTTCGAGGTTATCTAGAATGGATTCGTTGGCCATGAGCTGCAGCCAGAGGGCGGAACAACCATGCTGATGCAGGAAGTGGGCCAGGCCGAAGACGACGCTGGCCAGGTCGTCGTTTAATCCGGGACGGAAGGTATGCCAGAAGGCTGCGCCTGAAGGCCAGGTATGTGCCAGGTGTGCGCCGAGCGATGTTTTGCCGATGCCCGCCTGTCCGCTTATCGTCAGGGAAAGGTTGATCTGGAAATCGGCCGAACATCGCTCGATGAGCCTGTCGCGGCCGATCAAGACCGGCGGAAGTGGGCTTTCCAGGCGCAGGCTGGGGCGTGTGATGCGCAGCAGGGCTTGCGCCAGCCTGTCACGCGCGATCTTCAGGTGGGCAAAAAAGCGTGTTTCGCTGACGTTGAGCAGGTCGTACATAGCGCCGACAGTATTCGGCGCGCTGCTGGGCAGGAAGTAGCGGCGCAGGTAGCGCAGATCGAGCAACAGGAAAAGATAGCGCGGCCCGTAGAGCTCTGCGGCGCGCTCCTGTTCCACCAGCGCCAGCAGGCTCTGTTTTGACTGCGGCAGTTCGCCGGGCCAGATGGAAGCGGCAGCCTGTTCAATGGCTCGCCGCAGGCCATGCCCACGCCCTTCAGACCTTTCTGCCTCTGACTCCTGCTGCAAAAAAGATCCCAGGAAATAAGGCGTGGCCAGGGGAGAGTGTTGACCCAGCCACCCGGCGTCATTATAATGTTTTAAGGCATCAGCCACAGCCGTCGCGAATTGCTGTTGATGACTTTGTGTCAAAGTTCCTGGCATTGTTTAACCCGGGTTTATTGTTTTTAAGAAGAAAGTGCAGCAGGTCTGAAACCCGCATACACCTGGGCATTATAAAGTAATAATATCACGATTTATATCGTTGGCGCCTCATAGCCATCCAGGCTGAATGAACTATAACGATCAGTGCATTAACAGGTTTGTTGACCATTAACGACCCAATTTAGCAAGGAGAATGACAAATGAAGAATCTGACTTCACTTGGACTGGGGGAAACCGCCTTTCCCGATAGCTTGCGAGTCTTTTGGAAGATTATTGTGGAGGGAAACGGGGACAGCCTGCGTGCTGTAAAAGAAATGGCCCTTTGGGGACAGGTCGAACGAGATGGTCTGCGTGTCTGGAATCGCTTATTATGGAAACAGATTCCACTGCAGGTAGAAATCGGGCCGCCGGACAGGGTTGGAAGGCATCGCGATCATCGCGTGATCAGCGTTGAAGATGGCTACATTTTTTTTAAGGGCGGGTATCTTAAGATATGGGACACCAGTCTCGTTGAGGATTTAAGAGTTTCCGGCCGTGAGATTGATCCTGCGAATGCGGGTGCTTCCGCTGTAACCGGCGTATTAGGAGGCGAACCGCCATCTCCGGGCGATGATTCAAGTTTAGAAAGATTCATTAAAGCGGTTCAGAACTCAAGTGAGGCAGAACTGGAACTTTCTGGAGATAACCCGCAGTTCATACCGGGCGATACCTATAAGGAACAGGAAGAGCCCCGCCCGAGCTATTACGCCGGTTATAATGTGCGCGTGGAGGTCGAATATGGTGTTGATAGAGCGCGAGACGGGCTGCATCCGTTGTTCTATTACCCTCAAGATCCCGAGAGAGTGCCGCAAGTCGGCTTCATCGAGCTTGACATAGAAAAAAGCTCCGACGAACACCAGTTGGTCTGGCAGATTTCCAACAGCGGACCGCTGACGCCAAGCCTATATTGTCTGGAAGAATTCCACCTGGCAACAGTGAACCAGGAAACAGAAGGGGATGACAAACCATTGTTCGAGTTCCTGGCCGATGCGATTCCGCTGGGTAAAGAAGGCGACAGCAGTAAGGACTCACACCTATTCTCTAAATTTGGCCGCTATTTCTATGTGGGTTACTCCCCGGAAGCAGATGAAAGGATCTTCAGGGGCTATATCAAGCGCTTGATGTTTGATCCAAATGCAGGCTGTTTCAGTTGCTAGCGTTTGCCTCCAAGAATACGCCGTAATGACCTGACACGGCGAATCCGTTCACTTTCGTGGTTCTGGTGGGCCGGACTCGATTTGAGTCCGGCTTTTTTTGTTTTGGAGCCAGGTCGGGAGTAATTGTGCCGGGAGCGGGAGTTTTGCCCTGCCGCCCTGCCCTATGATAAGGCCATCACCTTTTGAGCCGCGGCCGGAAGGCGCGGCGCGAAAGGAGGTGCATGATGTGTTATGTGAAGAATCAAGCAGCAAATAAAGCAGGACGGAGCGGAGCGAACGGCATTACCGCCGGGAAGAACCGCGCCCTGGCTTTCCTGCGGCGCTTGTTGGCCAGGATCTTCGTCATTTCCGGCATCTCGGTGACGCTCCTGCACGGGCATAAACTCTACGAGGCGCATGAAACGGAAAGGGCGGCGAAAACGGCCGAACGCGACCAGGTCCTGGCCAGTTCGATCCAGATCACGATGGTCGACAGCGGCCGCATCGTGGACGGCGTGAAAGTAACCCAACTCTCGAAGGGGCTTGGCACACTTGTCGAACATGACGGGCAGCGCTACATCATGACGCACAATCATTGGGCGCTTCCAGAAACGACGCTGGAGCGGGTCGAACTGCGAGACGCCGACGGCCGTCTGCTGACAGTCATGGCCCGCATGTCCTACCTTTCGCTGCTGCGCTACAGCGACGCCGGCACCCTGCTGCTGGCCGCGCCGCCGGAATTGGACGCCATGCCGGCGGCTGAGCTGGGCGACAGCGCCACATTGATCATCGGCGCCGGTCTGTTCATCGTCACGCGCGACAAGCAGGACGAAAACTTTTTGACCGTAATCGAAGCCGAGGTCGAGCAGGCCGGCGGCAGGAAGATGCCAGCACAGTTGTTACTGCGCGGACCGAAGACGGCCGTTGCCCCGGGCGACTCCGGCGGCGGTGTGTGGCACGACGGCAGGCTGGTGGGCAATATGTGGGCCATCGTCGAGAGCCTGCAGCAGACCCCCTGGGCCTGGCAGGGCTGGTTCAGCAGCCCGATCGAGCCGAAGCCGACCGGCGGATACATCGTGGCCGAGCAGCCGCTGGACAGCGCGCCGGTGTACCCGCCCTTCGTTTACCAAGGCGCTTTAAATAGTGGACTACTGCCATAGGTCAATTTGGGTGCAGTTCTAACCTGACTGGGCAGCTTAGCGTTTCTCTCCTCTGTTCCAGAAAGAGCCGGGCCAATTGGTCCGGCTCTTTCGCGTTATTCCCCAATCCCGTGTCCGGAATTGGCTTAAAATTCACCCATCCGCCTGTTCACAAATTTTACAATACTGTATGATATATGGGCCGTTTTGCTGCGTAGCACCGCTCAAACGGCCGTAAATGACTGTTAAAAATACCCGTAGAGCGGTACTCTATACGAAATTCCCGCCGTTTAGTATTGACCTGAGTAGAACATATGTGCTACACTGCGAGCTGTTATGAATCAAGCATTCCTTTCTTCCTCTCCTCCAGTTTATGACCCGCTGCCCGCCGCTGCCGTTGAACGGCTGGGCAGGATCATGCAGGCTTCTAGCGACGGCGATCTGGGCCAGCCCTGGGCCTGGGGCCCGCACGCGGAAGGCGTGCGCTTCGCCCTGCTGGGCACCTACCAGGAGCTGCGCGAGCTTGCCGTTCGCCTGGGCCAGGAACGGCGGATCACGGCGCCGCTGAGCACCGCCCAGCACGCCCTCGGGCAGTATCACGCGGCCTACCGCGATCTGTTGGCGCTTTTAACAGGCGTGGATGACGATCTGGTCGCCCGCCGCCCGCTTCCCAACGAGTGGTCGGTACGTGAAACGCTGGGCCATATCGTGCGCGCCGAACGTGGTTTCTTTACGCTGGTCCATTACGGCCTGCGCCGCCAGCGGGAAAACAGCACGCTGCCCGAACGACTGCCCGAAGGTGAGGTCGAACGCCTGCTGGAACAGGCTGATCTCTTCCAGAATCTCCTCAGAGACGGGGATCTACACGAAATAATGTCCTATTACGGCGCGCTGCACGGCCGTATCCTGGGCGAGTTCGCCGGCATAACCGATCAGGAGATCCGCGGACCTTCTCTGTGGTGGGAAGACATTCGCTACCCGCTGCAGCACCGCCTGCACCGCTTTGACGCCCATTTGCGCCAGCATACCGTGCAGATTGGGATGGCGCTGGCGGCGCTGGGCCACGAGGAAACGGAAGCGCGGCGGCTGCTGCGCCTTGTTTACAGCGCACTGGCCGAGGTTGAAGCGCTCCTGATCGGCGCGCCGGACCTAGCCGTCAAGGAGCGGGAAATGCTGGCGGATACGATACAGGCGCGCAGCATCGAGATCGACGATCGCTTGCAGCAGATATGGCGCCTGCAGACGGCCGTTGTTGAAGGGGATACGCAAACAGTGTCGGAAATCCTCTCCTACCACCCTATCCTGGCTGACGCGCTTGACGACAGCGGCCTGCCGCTCATCTTAAGCGCCGTTTATCGTGGACAGCCGGCGGCAGCAGCCATATTCGAAGAGAAAGGCGCGGAATTGAGCATCTTTGAGGCGGCGGCGCTGGGCAATCTGGCGGTAGTTCAGCGGGAAGCGGAGGCCTGGCCGGAGGATGTGACCGCGTACGGCCGTGATGGCTTTACCGCCTTGCAGCTCGCCTGTTATTTTGGTCACGAGGCGATCGCCCGCTGGCTGGTGGATCAGGGCGCGGAGGTTTCGGCTGTTTCGCGCAACAACCAGGCCCTGCAGGCGATTCACGCCGCCGTGGCCAATAACAGCCTGTCTCTCACCCATCTTTTACTGGCAAACGGCGCCGACGTTAACGCGCGGCAGAACGGCGGGTTCACAGCGCTGCACGCGGCAGCGCAGAACGGGAATGAAGAGCTGGTAGCCCTGCTGCTTGCATCCGGCGCCGATGCTTCGCTGGCCGGCGACCAGGGCGAAACGGCCGTCAGCCTGGCGCGCGCTGCCGGGCATGTGGGGTTGGCCGAACGCATCGAGCAAGAAATGACAAAGTAAAATCAACAGTTGGCGTCGCAGCCCGGAGACTGTGAAACGATATGGGGCGTTCAATGATTGAAGAAGCGTTAGCATGCCTGGAAGAAGCCGATACATTTACGGCCGTTGAGTTTTTGAACCAGCAGCCGCAGCCAACGGACGTTGCCGCTGCTTATAACGAAATTTTGAAAGTGCTGTACTGGAAAAAGCGTGATATCAACGCTGTCATCGCGCTGGGACGCGCCGGTATTCAGTATAGTTCGGACAGAGCCGAAGCGGCGGCCGCGTCGGGCGATATGGAGCAGGCCTATACACTGCGCAGTGCGGCGAAGCAGCTCTCCTATAACCTGGCCTCCTATACCTGGCCGGGATGGAATGAGACCGGCGTGATCCTGAATGCCGTGCAGGTGGCCGCCGGTCTGGATGCCGCGCGGCAGAATCTGCGCCTGGCGCTTGAACTGGACAAACCTGACCTGGCGCTTTCCCGTGCCTACTGGATGCTCGGCGGCCATTTGCTGGCAGCTGGCACTATCATTGAAGCAGAGGCTCATTACGGCCGTGCGCAAATGTACGCCCACCGTGCCGGCGAAGAAGCCGAGGAGGCGCTCTCCGAGGCGTTTTGCATGCTGGCCTACTGGCTGCTCGACCGCGGGCGTGAAGAACGACGACGCAGTTATGAAACGGCCCGGGGCCGGCTGTCCGCCTATGAAGATGGCCCGGCCTTTCAGCAGCAGCTTGATAATGCGAAAATGGTGTTTGTTGATGAAAATGGCGGAAGGCTTGAGAGAGATTGAAGCTTGACACAAGGGAGACACGGAGAGCAAGGAGTCTCTTCTGAAATGTCTGCCAACTGTATGCCGGCTCTGCGCCCTTAGTCTCCGTTTTATTTCTTCCAAAATTGGAGCCAATGATGGACGAGGTTCAAGGTTTACCCCCGATTGTGCGCACGGTTACGGTTCCGGTGGCAGTTGAGCGCGCGTTTGCCTGTTTTGTGGAGGAGTTAGGCCGCTGGTGGCCTGGCGCTTATACCTGGAGCGGCGACGTCCTGGAGAAGATAGGCATCGAAGCAAGGCCCGGAGGGCACTGCTTTGAGCTTGGCCCCGACGGGTTTCGCTGTGATTGGGGTACGGTCCAGGTGCTGGAAGCGCCGGAACGTCTCATCTTCTCCTGGCAGATCAATTTCGACCGCACGCCGCAGCCCGATCCGCAGAAAGCGGGCAGCGTTGAAGTTCGCTTCGCGCCGCAGGACGAACAGGAGAACCTAACCCAGGTATCTCTGACGCATTTTGATTTTGAGCGCTGCGGCGGCGACGCGGACGCCTACCGCGCGGGACTGGATTCACCCGAGGGCTGGACATTGATACTGGAGCGATATAGAGAGTACTGCGATCAATGAAACTCACTGCGGCCGCTTCAGCTACCAGCGTGTAACAAATTGACAAGCTTACTGAAATGCGAGAAACGGCTCGTATTGCTTTTAGTCTGCCGGGCGAGCAATAATTTGATCACGAACCGGCAAAGGCGCCTGCAAACGCGGTTGGGATGCGCACCGGCCGCCCCGTTTCCAGATTAATCCAGACCCAGACAGCCTGCGCGCGGGTGATGGCTTCGCCGTCGCCGGTACGCGTGACTGTGTAGTGCCGCGTCGCCGAGGAGCGTTTGACCTCGGAAACCCATGTGGCTACTTCAAGCTCATCGTCCAGAAAAGCAGGCGACATGTATTGAATGCGGTAGCTGCGCGCAACGATGCCGAATCCTTCATTGTGCATGCGCGCCGCAGGCCAGCCGCGGGCAGCCATCAGTTCCATGGCGCAGTCTTCGAGGAAGGAGAAATAGGCGGCGTTATTGACGTGTCCAGCCGGATCGATCTCCGACCAGCGCACGCGCCGGCGCATCTGGAAAGCACCTTGCGGCTTCCTGGGCTGTACGGGAAAGGCATCTCGCTTTGTGGTCAGCCGCAAACCCTGCGGCGGCGTGAAGGCGACCACCATCTCTTCGGGCACACTGGCCGGGCGGTGTGTTTCACTGTTCATGTATACCCAGTCGCTGAAGCCCCTGGCGGCGATTTCGCCATTGTCCGCGCTGCGCAGTTCGTAGAGGCGGCGCGAGGTGGCGCGGCGGAAGTCGGCGACCCATGTCTTGACGGTGACCGTGTCCCCGAAGGTCAACGGCCGCAAATAAGTGATGCCCGTCTGGCAGACCAGCCAGTAATGGCCAATGCGGTAGTAATAGTCCGCATCAAAACCAACTGACGCCGAGGCGTCCATGGCCGCTTCCTGCATATAGCGCACATAATTGGCGTGGTTGACGTGGCTGTAGGCATCGCATTCGTAAAAGCGCACGCGAAACGAGCGTTCGTAGACCGCCGGCATGGATCCCCCTACCCCGCCTGCTTCCACAGTTCAGGCCGGCTCAGCAGCTCGCGCAGACCAATGATCGTTTTGGCGTCGATGATGTCGCCCGCTTCAAGCATGGCTGGAATTTCGGCGATATTAAGCGACACAATTTCAATCCGCTCATCTGGCTCTAACCTTTGCCCAACCTCCAATAAATCGGTGGCCAGGAAGATATGCATCTGTTCGTTGGTGAACCCGGCAGAAGAAAAGTAAGTGGTCAGAAGCTGAAGCCTTCCAGCACGGTAGCCCGTTTCCTCTTCCAGCTCCAGCGCCGCGCGCAGTTCGGGCGGCTCATGACCTTCGCGGCGGCCGGCCGGCAGCTCCAACAGGAGCTGGTCCACGGCGATGCGATACTGGCGGATGAGCAGTACTCTCTGTTCAACTAGTAGAGGCACAATAGCGATGCCGCCATCATGGGTCACTACTTCACGCCGCGCCGTACGGCCGTTATCCAGCAGCGCGTCGCCGCCCACGACGTCGAAGATCCGGCCTTTAAAAACGATTTCGCGATTGATCCACTTTTCCATGATTATTGGCGCAGTATTGTGACACAGGACTATTTATGAGTCCAGAACCGCTGGCCCTGCCAGGGTGCGAAAGCCGCCAGTAACCCGTAGATGCTGAGCATTCAAGCAATTTTAATCAAAAAATTGACATTAATATGCATACCTGCTATACTTTTTTTGGCTCCCCCCCCAGAGGTGTGAGGTCAGACGCCCGTCTTTCCTCCACCTCATTTTTTTTACCTGTTTGTCGCCGCCGCCCGGGGAAGCGCTGTTGGGGAAACCGGCGGCACCATTTCTGGAATGTGCTTATGGCCCAGGATGAACCCCAGCTCATAGACAGCGGCCCCATGCTGACCGAACTCGGTCTCGTACACAAAGTGCTGGAACCTTCAGGACCCGGTCCTTACCGCACGGTGGTGATGCTGCACGGCCGTTTCGGGGACGAGGACGCCATGTGGATATTCAAGAAGCGCACGCCGGCCACCTGGCTCAAGATCGCGCCGCGCGCCCTCCTGGCCGATCCCGGCGGCGGATACAGCTGGGTCTTTCAGGAATATGGCGTCTGGCCGGAGCTGGCTGCATTTGAAACGGCCGTTACGGCCGTGGCCCACTTCCTGCACGCCTTACCCCGTGTCTACAATGCCGATCCAGAGCAAATCATCCTCATTGGCTTCAGCCAGGGAGCGGCCGTCAGTTATGCGACGGCCATGAAGCATCCGGGCATCGCCAGAGCGATCGCCGGACTGGTTGGCTTTGTTCCCGAAGCCTGCGCTTCGCCGCAAAACGTGGCGGCGCTGCAAGAACTGCCCATCTTCATGGCAGTAGGTCTGAATGACCCCTTGATCCCCTACGAACGATCGCTCGGCTGCGCAGATTTTCTGCGCCAGGCGGGCACCCAACTTGATTACAACGAATATGACACGGGGCACAAGTTAAATGCGCAGGGGATGCGCGATCTCCAGGTATGGATGAACAATCGATAGCCCGCGGGATAGAAACGGGCGACAAAGAACCGCAAAAGTCCGCGTTCCCGCATCAAGAGCCCTGATATCGGCCCTCTCTTAACCACATATTAAGCGCGTCTTTACATTTTCTTAACCACATTGTTAGAAAATCATATGATTAAGAGTTAATCCCATGATTCGGGCAACCCGATCCGTCTTCATACGTATAGGCTTCGGAGGTTAAGATGCTTAACGGTTCTAAACATATTAGTATTATTGTATTAATTATATTCACTCTTCTGCTTTCCGCTTGCGGCATGATAGGGGATGAAGTCGCCACGCTGCCGGTGACTCAAAACAACAGTGCAGTATCGATACCGCTGCCTACAGACGTGCAGACAGCTGCAAACACGCAGGCCAACCCAGCGGCCCAGGCCAGTGCCGCTGCGCCGACCCTTGCGGCCGGCCAATACTTCGAACACGAGCAAGCGTTCATCAACGTTTATGAGATGTCAAGTCCTTCAGTCGTGCATATCGGCGTGGCTGACGGAGAAGGCTCCGGTTTTGTGTTTGACGACAACGGCCATATCGTTACCAACAATCACGTGGTAGCGACCTCCACCGGCGACATCATCGTCAGGTTCTCGGATGGGTCGCAGAAGGAAGCAGCCATCGTAGGAACGGCGCCTGACTCTGACCTGGCGGTGCTCAAAGTGGACGCCAGCCCGGGCGAATTACGGCCGTTACCGGTGGGTAATTCAAACGACCTGCGCGTGGGTCAGATCGTAGTCGCCATCGGCAGCCCCTTCGGCCTGGAGAACACGCTGACGACAGGTATCGTCTCCGGTCTGGATCGCCTCTTCCCTGGTGCCCAGGCTCCTGGCGGCGGCACCTACAACATCCCCAATATCATCCAGACTGACGCGGCGATCAACCCCGGCAACTCCGGTGGTCCTCTGTTGGATCTGCACGGTAATTTGATCGGCGTTAACACGGCCATCGAATCACCGGTTCGCGGCTCATCCGGCGTGGGATTCGCCGTGCCGTCTAATGTCGTGGCGGTGGTTATACCGCAGCTCATCAGCGGCGGCAAGGTCGCAACCCCTTGGCTGGGCATTTCCGGCACTGAATTGAACGGCACGCTGGCCGAAGACCTGGGGCTCGATCCCACGACGCGCGGCATCGTCATTGGCGAGGTGATCGTCGGTGGTCCGGCCGCAGCAGCTGGACTGCAGGCGGCCGATGCCAATGGCACAAGCGCCGGCGACATCATCGTCGGTGTTGACGGCAACGACGTTCGCGCTTTTGACGATTTGTTGGGCTATATCGTGGAAGAGACCACGGTCGGCCAGACGATTAATGTAGAGGTACTTCGCGACGGGCAGGTGGAGACAATTCCCTTGACGCTGCAAGCACGGCCGTCTGCGCAGTAGTCAGAACCCCACCGTACATCGTATCGGTAACAAAAAGCCCGCGGCGCCTTCTGGTCCGCGGGCTTTTTTGTTTCTGGTTCTAACTGTCCTTACTGCCGTACGCGCCTACTGAAAACGGCAAGCAGAGCGGCGAGCGATGCTGCCGCAGTAGCGGTCAGTGCCATTATCCCCGCCCTGCGCACGGCCGCATTCTCCTCAAGTATTTCCTTGGCCGGCTGCAGGCGCTGCCGTGGAGTAACCCCAAAAAAGAGCTGTGTCATCGCCTTGACCATGCCGTAGCGATTGGGTTGGCGGATCATCGTGATGGGATCGAAGGGCAGCGGCGGCGGACCAACCGACCAGGATCGCGGCTGCGTGAACTGCATCACTTCTTCCCTGCCATGAGTACGCGCGTTACCGGAGAGTTTGACGCCGCCAAATGCCAGATCGGGTACGGCATAGTTGACCAGAACGTCATTAATATTGACCATGCCGACCTGCAGCTGCTGGGCGACGCGCTGCGCTCGTTCCTCATTGCGGCTCCAGACATAAGCGCCGAGACCGAACCTGCTGTCATTGGCCAGCTGGATGGCGTGTAGTTCATCATCGACCTTCATAATCGGAATAACCGGCCCAAAGGTCTCCTCTTTCATCAGCTTCATCGTGTGATCGACGTCTACAACAACGGTCGGTTCCATGAACAGGCCGTCGATGGTGCCGCCATAGACGATGCGCGCGCCTTTCTCCTGTGCATCCTGCAGGTGCTCCGCAATAATATGCTTCTGGCGTTCGAAGGTCAACGGCCCCATGTGGTAGGGATTGTTCGTATCCGCGGAATAGCCGATTGACTGCTTCTTCACCTCGCTGATGACCGCTTCCAGGAACTGGTCGTAAACCTCTTTAACGACATAAACGCGCTCCACGGCGACGCAGGATTGGCCTGTGTTGAACGCCGCCCCACCCCAAACACACTCCTTCGCGGCCGAAAGAATGTCGGCGTCGTCGAGCACGATCATCGGATCTTTGCCGCCAAGTTCGCACAAAAACGGTATCATGCGTTCGGCAGCCGTCTGGGCAACGATTTGTCCCGTGCGCACCGAGCCCGTTAAGAAAATAAGATCGGGCTGTGCCTGCACGATGGCCGCGCCCACAGTGGGACCCCCATGCAGAAAGCGCACGAATGGGGAGAGCTCCGGCACGCGCTTAAAAAGGTTTTCGATCATCACGCCGGTGGCCGCGGAAACTTCGGAGGGCTTGACCAGGACGGCGTTGCCGGCCAGCAGCGCCGAGCAAACGGCGGGAACGACCAGTTCAAATGGATAGTTCCAGGGTCCAATGACGGCCACTACGCCATAAGGCATCACCTCCGTGTAGTATTGGCGCGAAAAGGAGAGGATAGAGGTCAGGCCGCGCGGCACGCGCCGGCTTTCCAGCCACTCCGGCGCTTTTGAAAAATAGAGCTTCAGCTTTTCAAGCGTCATAAACAGCTCGATCAGGGCTTCCTGGCGGCTCTTGCCGTGGTCCTTGTTGATAACGGCCGTCATTTCATCCAGCGAATCAACGATCACTTCCTGCAGCTTGCGCAGGATGCGCACGCGCTCCTGCACCGGTTTGGCAGCCCAAACGGCCGCCGCGGCGCCCATTTCCCTGCGCGCCGCCGCTACCTCTACCGCGGTCGCTTCGGGTACGCTGCCGAATTGTTCGCCGGTCGCGGGATTAGTGAACGGAATCTCCGTCCTCCCGCCAATTTCCTCTTTCGTGGACAGTAATGGTGCTTCCCCGTTACCATTTGCGGCCGATGTTGTTTTCTTCATTTCTTCTTTCTCAATAACTTAAATGCGCCAAAGATGAAGGGCAGCAGTGCCAGCAAAATCGCAAATGGCGCGGCCTTCAGCAGCAGCGATCGCCTCTCTTCAGTTTGCTGGATCATATCCAGACCGGCCGGTCGCTGTAAAGGCCTCACAGGTCCCATCTCATCTTTGGCCGGGATGCGGCTCATCGCCCGTTCGGTCATGGCCGTGATCGTCAGGCTGGGGTTGACGCCCAGGTTGGCGGGAATGGCCGACGCATCAGCCACATACATTCCGGGGTAATTAAATACCTGGTGGTTGATATCGATGACGCCCGTCGTTTCATTGTCGCCGATGGCGCAGCCGCCCAGGATATGGGCTGAGTTCGGCGTATCCAGCATATCGTTGATGCCCACCCAGGGCACACCGTTCACCTTCGAAGCAAAGCGTTCAACAATTTCCCGTCCGGCTTCGACCACACAGAGGATGGGATTTTCCCGATCTTGTTCGGATATCAGCCCTTTACGGAAGAGAGTCATGATGCTGCGGCCCCGGCGCAGGTGCATCCGGTTTTCGGCCGTCTGCATGACCAGCAGGATAGTATTGCGCTCAGACCAATTTGGCAGCACGCGCACATCGAGGAAGTCCCTGGGATTGCGGACTGCGCTCTTTACAACCTGTGAAAAGCGGCGCAGGGTACCTCCCTCAAAAGAGACCAGTGGCAGCATCAGATTACGCATGAAGGATGACCCTGGCGGATAGCGCACCGGTTCGACGCTGGTTTCGTGATCGACCCAGACGCTGGAGCTAATGGCCACACCTTCTGAAAAGTCTTGATCGCGATCGCGCGCCGTCACGCCCATCAACGCTTCGCTGTTGGTGCGCACGCGATTGCCCAGACGATGCGAAAGCAAAGGCAGCGAACGCGTTTCATCGCGGCACTTCAGCAGCAGGTCCACGGTTCCGATCACGCCGCCGGAAATGACCACATTGCGCGCGCGGACAGTGCCTTTGCGCTTAAAAAACCAGTCCGTGATCTTCTCAAAGGCGATCTCATAGCGCGCGGCGCCGGGCTGGGGGCCGTAAAGCGGGCGAATATCCAGCACATTTTGCTCCGGCCACACCTGTGCGCCGAACTTCTCGGCAAGGTAAAGATAGTTTTTGTCCAGCGTGTTCTTGGCATTATGCCGGCATCCCACCATGCATCCGCCGCAGTGAATGCAGCCGGCACGATCCGGTCCTTCGCCGCCGAAGAAGGGATCGGGCACGGTTTCACCAGGCTCGCCAAAGAAAATGCCTACCGGAGTCGGTTCAAACGTATCGCCCGTGCCAATCTCTCCGGCGATGTCGTGCAGCACATGGTCGGCCGGCCAGAAGCGTGGATTTTCGGCCGTTCCCAGCATGCGATTGGCAATCTCGTAAAAAGGCGCCAATTCTGTTTCCCAATCAGCCAGGTCGCACCATTCGGGTCCCTGGAAAAACTCTTTGCGCGGCTTAATATGCGTGGAGGCGTACACAAGCGAGCCGCCGCCCACGCCGCTGCCGTTCAGAAGCCACATATCCTTAAAAAATACCAGCCCCTGAAAACCGAAACAGCGCAGGCCGGGCATCCAAAGGTAGTTAAAAATATTCCAGTTTGTTTTGGGAAAATCTTCGGCGTTGTACCGTCTACCTCGCTCCAGGACAAGCACGCTGTACCCTTTTTCCACCAGGCGGTAGGCAGACACGCTACCTCCAAAACCGGAGCCGATGATGACAAAATCATAAACATCTTCCGCGGTAAACATATCGTTCTTGTTCATTTTCCTCCGCGCGTATTCAGGGTCCCCGCTATACGGCCGTCCACCCCTCCAGCACGAGCCCAGCGGTCAAATCTTTGTGCGTCGAACATCACTATAACACAGTGCGTCATCAAATTCAACAGAGCGGAAACGATGAGCGCAGGCAGGCATCAGGCATGCCCGCCATTTTGACGCAGATCAGCCTTCGTGCTATTGTTTACGCGGGCTGCGAGAAGTCATATCAAAGGGATTTCCCGGCCCGCGCCGCCCGGAGGAAAAATGGCTCGTATCATAGCCGTCGCCATGCAAAAAGGAGGTGTTGGCAAGACAACCACCACCATTAATCTCGCTGCCGCCTTGAACGCCATGGGCCAGCGCGTGCTGGCCGTTGACCTGGACCCGCAGTGCAACTTGACACAGCACGCGGGCTTTGATCCCGAGCGGCTGTCACCAACCATCTATAACGCGCTCAAGGACGAGGTTGACGGGCTTGACGGCGATTTAAGCACGGCCGTTTACGAGACCGATGAGGGGTTCGAGCTGCTGCCGTCGCAGCCGGAATTGAGCCTGGTTGAGGTTTCGCTGATCAATACGCTCAGCCGCGAACAGGTCCTGGCCAGACTGCTGGATGAGATCGCCAATGAGTACGATTTTATCCTCATCGACTGCAACCCTTCCCTGGGCCTGCTTGTTATCAATGCCTTGACGGCCGCAAACAGCGTGGTCATTCCCATCCAGACCGAATATCTGGCCGCACGCGGCGCTTTTATGATCTTATCCAGCATTGAAACCGTGCGCCGCAAACGTTTGAATCCGGGCCTGGAAGTCGAGGGCATTATCCTGACTATGGCCGATGCGCGCACCATCCTTGCCCAGGATATCCAGGACGCGATTCGCGACCAATACGGCGACGGCATTACCATCTTCGAGCCCGTTATTCGCCGCTCCGTACGTTTCGCGGAAAGCGCCGTAGCCGGACGCAGCATTATCGCTTACGATCCCGCCAATCAGGGCGCCAAGGCCTACCGCAAGATCGCCAAGACTATCCTGGAGAACGAAAATTATGGCTAAACGACGCCCCCGGATAAATCTCTCGCAGCCGCTGGCTCCTCGCAGCGGTGAAATTGAAAAGTTGTTCACCTCTGAGGACGATGTCGAACAGGCATCGGGCATGCAGCTTGTGGCCGTGCGCGTGGATGCCATCCAGCCCGATCCCGATCAGCCGCGCAGCACATTCCCGCGCGAGAGCCTGGAAGAACTCAGTGCCAGCATCGGCCAGGACGGCGTCATCCAACCCATCGAACTGACAGAAATACGACCAAATGTCTACATGATTGTGCACGGCGAACGGCGCTGGCGTGCGGCGAAGTTGGCCGGCCTGGATACCATCCCCGCCGTCGTGCGCCGCCGCGATTATGACCAGGTCACGCGCTTTGTGCGCCAGATCGTTGAAAATATCCAGCGCGAAGATCTGAACGATGTCGATCGCGCCGCCGGCATGATCCGCCTGCGCGATCTCCTGCAGGAAGAACTCGATCGTGCGCGTGATGAAGGAATTCCCTCAGATAAACCCTGGTCTTCACAGATCACGTGGGCCAAGGTGGGCGAACGTATGGGCTATTCGCGGCAGCGCATTCACCAGTTGATCAAACTGCTGGACCTGCCGGATGAGATCAAAGAGGCCGTGCGCGATGGGACGCTGACGGAAAAAGACACGCGCGTCTACCAGGGATTACGGCCGTCGCAGCAGCGCGCCCTGCACCGCGCCCGCCTGGCCGGCGATCTGAACAACAAAGAAATTCGCGAGGTCGCGCGGCTGCTTAAGGATCTGCCCAATCTGACCGTGCACCAGGCCATGCGCCTGCTGCGAGATCCTGACTATCCCGTGGAACCCGCTGTAAGGGTCGAGGCAGGAACCGCCGGCGATCCCCCTGCGCCGGAGGAGCTGGCCGAGGTAGATTCGCTGCCGGCGTCCCATACGACGCCCAACAGCGTCCAGCGTCTCGTCTGGGCGCGCGGCCACCTGCACCGCGTGCTCCCCAAAGCCCAAAATGAGGCTGAGAAGCAAGAAATCGTGCGCCTGCTGCGTTTAATCCAGGAAGATGTGGAAAGTCTCCTGAAAGCGCTCAAATAGCAGTAAAAAGCGAATTTTCGAATGCGCAGCGCGAAATACTGCATGGGGAATCGCCCCAGACCCCACTGACCATCACTCGTTGACAATCGATAATTCTTTATCCTGCCCTCTTGCAACCTTCCTCCCCGTTTTCCGTATAGCTGACTAGACCTGATCAATCCCGGCAGGACGCCTGCCGATTTCATGCTGAGAGGAAAAAATAATGAGTGAAGAAAGCATCCATATCGAAGAAGAATTCACGGCCAGCGAAAATGGCCAGGGTTACAAGCAGTGGGAAGAAGAGATCCGCGTTGCCGGCGACGAGCTGGTGGGCAAGATGCAGGAGTTGATCAAAGAGGCGACGGCGCGCAAGATCACCATCAAAGACGAAAACGGAAAAACACTGCTTTCCATACCGCTGTGGTCTGGCGTCGTGGGCATGTTTGTGCTCGGCGGTTGGAGCGCCATAGCCCTGATCGGCGCCTGGGCTGCCAATCTATCTATCCTCATCGAATACGTCGACCTGGCGGATGTCGTCGAGGACGTGAGCGAAGCGGTTGAAGATGCGGCCGAGGCTGCGGGCGACGACCTGACAGTGATCAAGGGCATTGGCCCAAAGAAGGCGGAGCAGTTGAATGCCGCCGGCATCCGCACCTTCGGCCAGCTGGCCAAGCTCAGCCCGCAGGAACTGGCGGATATCGCTTCGGTCAATATAGACACCGCTGCGACGTGGATTGCCGCGGCCAAAGACCTGCGTTAAGCATCACATCGAAGATTGACGAATTGATTGGGGCACAAGCGGGCCCGTTCGGAGTGAGCGATTTATTGTTCACCCGGCAGATTGAAGTCAGCGCTGCAAACCGTTCAGCCCCTCTAGATGTCTTTTTCAGTTTGCCAGACAATTAATAAAAAGCGGGCGGTCCTTTGGGCCGCCCGTTTTCGTTTGCCGCTGGCTGGCATACAAGTGTCAACCGAGGTTGACACTTCTCCGGCCGGTCATCCGGCCTCACTTTCGATTTCTCGGCTGATAAACCAGCCTTCGGCGGCGGGGTCGGATCCCGCGGCGGCGCGGTCGAAATAGATGTCATATATCCTGCCGCCCCTGACGCGTACGCGAAAATAGAAACGGCCGACTCCGCGCGATCCCCGCAGCCGCGCGCGTTGAGCGTGCGCCGGCTGCATGTTGCTGGCCATGCGTCCGCGCCGCCGGTAATCGCGCCATTCTCCCAACAGCTCGACGATCTCGAACTGCCTGTCCAGCCAGGTGAAACGGTCGGGACAGCGCGGCTTTTTCTCCAGCAGCGGCGCTTCATCCCAGGACACCGTGATCGGATCGAGTAAGAATCGGGGCATATCTGCCAATTGTGATTTGCGCGGGATCATTTGTCAATCGGAAACAGCTTCAACTGGTACGTCGGCCGTTTGCCGTCCAGAAGGATAAAGGGCGCCATCGGCCGCGTTCGCAGCCCGATCTGGCGCAGGTGGTCGAGGCTGCGCAGGGTGCCCCGCCGGCGCGCTTCGAAGATGCGCGCCGCGCTTAATGGACCGATGCCGGGGACGCGCAGCAGATCCGCTTTGGTCGCGCGGTTAAGCTCAATGGGCGCGTGGGCGAGATTCCGCTCCGCCCAGGCCAATTTTGGATCGGCCGTGCGCGGGAGATTGCCCTCCTGATCAAACGGCATATCTTCCAGGTCAAAACCATAATCGCGAAAGAGAAAGGAAGCCTGGTAGAGTCGGTGCTGGCGCAAAGGATCTTCCGCCTGGCGGTTTTCCAGCGGCGTATCCGGCACGGGATTAAACGCCGAGTAGTAGGTACGGCCAAGCCGCAAACGCTGGAAGAGATATTCGCTGGTTGCCAGCAGTTCCAGGTCGCTCTCATCCAGGGCGCCGACCACGAACTGCGTGGTGGTTGAGGGCCAACGGCCGTTCCAACCCAGGTACTGCGGCTCGTTCTGGCGGATCTCTTCGGCCCACACCAGCGGCTGCAGAAGCTCCTCGTCGAACTGTTTCATCGGCGCAAGCTCCCGCAGACGGCCCGGATTAGGCGCTTCCAGATTGGTGGAGAGACGGTCGACCAGCGTCATCGCCTGGCGCACCTGATCGCGATCCGCTCCGGGCATGACCTTGAGGTGAATATAGCCGGGAAACTTATGTTTTTCGCGCAGGATGCTCGCCGTATCCAGCAGTTTGTCCTGCGTCGTCCGCCCACCGCGAATAATGCCTGAACTGAGAAACAGCCCTTCAACCAGACCGGCGCGGTGCATGTCCATGAAGGTCTGGGCCATCTCTTCCGGTTTGAAGGTCACTCGCCGGTAGCTGCGCCCGGCGCGGAAGGGGCAGTAATTGCAGTTCCGTTCGCAGGCGGACGTGAGCATGGTCTTGAGCAGCGGAATCGTTTTGCCGCCGGGCATCGCCGCATGGAATACACCGAGATCTTCCAGCTCCTGCCGTTTGTTCTTGCGGCGCGGCTGCTTCTCCTCAACCACGATGCCGCAAGGGGCCACCGCGCCGCCGGGATGGCTGCGCAGTTCTTCCGCCGGCTCCAGGTCCATGTGCACGGCCATGTCTTTGAGTTTATGACTAGCCTCCATGCGGCTATTATAGAACAAACGGTCTAATTTCGCCAGATATTAGAAGGGAACTTCCCCTTCAATGCTCTCCCGCCATTCATTGAGCCAGGCCATTGCTTCGTCGAATTTTGCAACCGGCAGTTGCTTGTAGCTCGTGATCCCGAATTTGCGGTACAGCTCGCCATAAACGCCGCCGTACTCATTGCGGCCTGATTGCTTGGAGAGCTTCATGGCCACTGTCTTGACTGCCTGGCTGATCTGGCTGGCCTGATCGGGCGTCACATGGCGCCCTTCATCACCCAGTATATCCTCGACCTGTTCCAACCGCCTGTCCAGATCGCCAATCAGCAGCGCGTGATCGCCCAGCCTGGCCTCCAAAAGAACCTGGTTGCGGGCCAATACGGTGAGCTGCTGCAGCACGCGATAGGCCTGTACCGCGGGCGTGTCGGCCTGCAGCAGTTCGCTGAACGAGGGATCGGCAGTCAGGCGCCCCTCCTGAAAGGCCTGCCAGAGGACGCGAGCCGCCTCTCGTTGGAATCGTTTGAGCTTCGCCCGGATTTCATCTTTCACCGCCTTGGTGCTGATGCCGGTCAAGAACAACGGCACGAGGTCAAGGCGTAATACTTGCGACCGCCGCCGCTGCGGATTAGGCTGGGTAGACAAAATGTCTACCCAGGTATAACCATCTTCCAGGACCTCATTTCGTTTGATGCGCCTGGTTTGCCCCTGTGTGTCCACGCCCAGGGCATCACACATATGGGCGATTGATACATAGATCGCCCCATCTTCCAGGAGCACGGCCGACAGTTCGTCACCATAAAAGTCAACGGTTTTCTGGTCGATTGGTTGTAATGCTTTATCTGCCATCAAATGCTTCTCTCGTTCTGATTTTTCCCCTTCACTTCGCTGCATCTGCCCCTGTGACCCGCTATCCGGCGGCACTATTTGCGGGAGATTTGACCACGCCAGTATAGCATATGCAAAGCGGGCGGCGAGAATCAGATGAACGGCCGATTCTGCCTTCTTTTATTATGAGCAGGGCATAATTAACTCAACACTTTTTCGCTCCAATCCGGCGATAGGTGGAAGCGCCCGATCAACTGTCAAGCGGGACGACCAGCGGCTCCTCTTCACTGCTCGTAATGATGGTTACTCCGGCGATAATCAGGGCCATCGCGGCAAGCATGCCAGTCGATATTTCCTCACCAAGGAACAACCAGCCGCCTATCAGGGCAAAGATGGGCACCAGATTGGCCGTAATCGCCGTGGCCGTGGCCCCAAAACGCTGCAAGATGTTAAATTCGAGCAGCATGCCGCCAAATGTACCGATCACGGCCGCATAGAGGAGCGCCGCGTAGCCGGAAACAGCCACACGCGAAAGATCGAAGCCTGCCAGAAGGATGGATACGGGCAGGACGACAAGGACGGCCGTCCACATACGCACGCTGGCCGCGTCGAAAGAATCGACCTCAAGCAAATTACGCCTGGCATAAACGGCCGATATGCTGCCCGAGAATATGGCCGTGATCACCAGGATATAACCCAGCGGATTCGCCTCCTGAACGTCAGGCAGGCCGTTTTCACCCATTATCACAAGGCCCGCGGCGCCGCTGATGGCCAGGATCACGCCAACCACTTTGCGGCCGTTCAGATGTTCATCAGGCAGGAAAAAGTGCGCCAGGATCACCGTAAAGGCCGGCGCGGCCGTCAGCAGCAGGCTGGTAATCCCGCTTGACTGGTACTGCAGAGAGGAGACGATGAAACTCATCGGAATGGCCGTGCCCATGACGCCGACCACGGGCGCATGTCGCCATACCCGCCGGTCGCGCGGCCAGCGCCGGCCGCCGCTCATGGCAACGATGAGCAAATGGCACATACTCGCCAGCAGCAGCCGCAGGGCGACATAGGTCAGCGCCGCAAACTGGCCGATGCTGAAGCGAGACGCGAGTAGTGTTGACCCGAAGATCAACGCCAGCAGCGAGACATATGGCAGGGATTTGTTGTTCATGGCAAATTGACGTGAAGCGGCCGGGATCCATTGTGCGCTGCACAACACCGATCCGGGCTAATCGCGCAGCTTCTTTTGCCAGTAACGCATGATGCCGTCAACCGACATGTAGAGGGGATTGGCCGCGTTGTACTGCTCGATGGCAAGATCGCTGAGGCCGCCGGCGCGCATGCGTTTGTGATTCCAGGCAAGGTAATCGTCGACAATGGCGTCCCGTTCCATGCCCTCAAGCATGCGCAGGCGCACAAATTCGGCCGATTCGTCCATCAGGGCGCGCAGCGATTCCAGCTGTTCGCGGACAAGCTCCGTACGGCCGTAATGTGTCGGGTAAATGGCATTAAAATTCTGCGCCAGGAGCGTGTCGATGGTCGCCTGCCACACTTCCAGCTTAAATTCCGGCGGCGGCGCGGGCAGATCGACCAGGCCGCTTGCCGCCAGACGGATGCCCGCGGCATCGCCCGTGAACGCGATGTCTTCCAGGCGGTACGTATGGTGGTGCCAGGCGTGTCCCGGCGTGTTGATGGCCGTAAATTTCAGCCCGGCCGCATCGACGACATCGCCATCAATAAGCGGAACCACGTTTTCCGCCGGCGCGGCGACTGTCTCACCCCAGAGTTCGTCCATGCGATCGCCATAGATGCGGCTTGCGCTGCTCAACAGGCGTGAAGGATCGATCAGATGCGGCGCGCCGACTTCATGGACATAGATCGTCGCGCCTTCCCGGGCGAGCCAGCCCGCGGCGCCGGCATGGTCAAGGTGGATATGCGTGACCAGTACATGGCCGATATCACGGAACGATAGATTGCGCTCCGCAAGCCGCCGGCGCAGGTTCTCCAGGGTGGACGCGGGTCCCGTTTCTACGAGGACATACCCGTCTGGACCGCTTATTAAGTACGAGGCAATAGTCTGTGGCAGCGATAAAAAGTCGAGGTCAAGAGCAGTGATTTCCATAAGCTGATCTTAACCGCAGTTGAAGCAGTGTGCTACTTTACCGCAGCAGCAGCAATAAATCTCGTTTTGCGGGTAGAAGCCACTGCTGCCCGGTGCTGCTGATGGTTATTCCGCTGAAGTTTGAAAATAGATTTATTTTCCCTGTATAGGGCGGCAAGTTTTTTCCGACGTGGAAGTTCATGTTTTTTGACCTCTCTGGTTACGGCCGTTTCCTGGCGCGCATGGATGCCAAAGGCAGTGCCACAAACCAGCCGTCACAGAAGGCCAATAAACGGCCGTATGCAAATCGGTTTCATTCTCACGGGTATAGGCTCGTGAAGCGGCGCGTGCATCGGCGAAATATCTTCGTATTACGTCATCCTCTGTCCGCCGGTCGTTCCCCGCTGTCCCTGTATGCAGCAGGACTGCCAGCGCCTTGTTTTGACGTTTTCGCCGGCCGCGCCCAACGCGGGCATGCGGTCCGTGATAGCTGTTTGGTAACTGCCAGGCCAGGCGACGCGGGCCGTATTCCACGCGTCCTCGGCGCCGGTCTTGCCATGTGAAGGAAGCCGGCCCGTGAAACCAGGCCAATTCCTGCGCTTCCGCGCTGCCCAGGGCCGGTCCACTGGCGTAATTAGTCTCTTTGCGAACGCCGCTGCGGCGGTCGTAATGGCGCTGCGTTCGTGGCGCGATGCCGCTTTCCCTGGCCAGCGTGCGGCGGGAGACCGGGCCGGCGTCGCGCCCGCTGTGAAAGGCGGCGTAAAGATTGGCGCGTACGGTTCCAATGCCCCCGGTCAGACCTGAAGTGGGTATGGCCACATCACGGCCGCGAAAGCGCTCAACGCCCAAATTCTGGGCCACGCGAACGGCCGATCGCAGCCAAATGCGCTGTCCATCCACCTGCCAGAAAAGGTCTTCGCCGCCTGCGAGAAGATTACGAAGCTGACGCCAGCCGCAAAAGCGCAGCGCAGACGCCCCGTCCGTCAATGCCTTCCGCGCCCGTTCCAACGAAATCACGCCGCTGCCGCTGCCGTCCAAAGCACGAAGCAGCAGCCATACCCGCGCCCCCGCCGCCTTCTTGTTTCGCAAAATTGCCAGCCCTAGCGATGGCGAAAGGGAAACCGACTCCCGAACCGCTTCCTTCTCAGGCGATTCTCTCTCCGTCTCCCCCTCTTCTCCGTCCACTGAACCCTGTGCACTGATTACTGAACCCCGTGCACTGTTCACTGAACCCTGTTCACGTGCCGCCGCGGCTCGCAAAGCGGCTGTCAGCGGCGCGCTTCCCCAACCCAGATGCTGCGGCAGTTCAGAAACGGCCGTGATCAGCTGCCCGGTATCCGCTGACCGCTGACCACTATCCAGTGACCCGCTGCTGCTGTTTACTGAATACGGATGACTGTTTGCTGCTGGCTGTTCACTGGCAACTGGTAACTGAGGGTCAGGGCAGGGGGGATCGCCAAAGGTCAGGGACTCACTCTGCCCCTTCCTGGCCTCGCGCAGTGCTGCACGTCTGGCCATCAACAACGCTTGAGCATCTTCCAGCGTCCGGTGGCGGCCGGGCGCCGGCTCCTGATCGTTCAAAAGCCTACCAGTCGTTCAGGCAGGCATAACATCGCCGCAGTTAATCCCGGTCGGGACCGCTCCGGCTTCTGGCGGCAGCCGCAGGCTCTCTCGAAGCCTCTAGTGTGAAAGCCTTGTTATGTCTATTGACATCACAGATCGGCTGTGTTATGCTCATACCTAGCTAGTGAGCTATGCAGCAGGGACACAAATCCCCCCTCCCCAGTTAAGGGGCTCTGTTTAACGTGTTGGCGGCACCTGAGCAGAGGCGTAGCTTACGGGTGTATGAATGTAGGCCAGGCGTGGCGGCGTCTGGCCGTTTTTATTTGGAGCCGTTCTTTACCTCAGCCGGCCGTTGGCCAGTGAGCAATAACCAGTGGGCAGTGAATCGTGCACGGTAACGATAGCGCGTTCTCTATCTCTATCTGCGCACGCTATCTACCCATCTGCCTGGCCCCACCGCCCAATCTATTGCCAAATTGGTCGATGCTGGCTCCAAATATTGTTAAAATGGTCAATACATTGCATATTTTTACCATCTATATGGCGAAATGAGCAAATCTTAACCAATATGGGCAGTCTAGCAGAATAGATGTACCATGTCAACGATCTATGTGGTAGTAGTTGTATTGTGGGGCCGATACTGCTACAATCTAGCCACTAGATTGCAGATAAACGGCGCCTGCTGCCGTTTTGGGGAAGAAATATGGCCATCGATTTGCAGACCAGCATCGGTATATCGGGTATCAAACCCGACTGGAACCGCATCGGCGTGGTAGTCCCGCCGTTCAGTATTGAAGCCGATCCACGCTTTATGTATCTGTCCACGGAGACGCGGCGCGCGCTTTCCAAGGTCAGCTATATGGTGGAAGCGGCGCAGGGCGCCTCCGTGGTTGTTGGCGAAGTGGGCACGGGAAAGACCACGCTTGCATCCTGGTTTCACAGCCGCTACCAGCGCCGCCCCGACTTCATTCCGGCTCGCGTCGACGAGCCGCCCAAGCGCAGCGGGCTGCTGCTGCTGCGGCGCATCGCGGCCGAGTTCGGACTGCGCACGCGGCGGGCCACGGAACACCAGATGAATGAGCTGCGCACATTTTTGACTGAGAAGGGGCAGGAGGGCATCCTGCCTTTGTTGATCATCGACGAAGCCCATGAGCTGGAAGAGGAGCAGTTCCTGGCTCTGCGCAGCCTGCTCAATTACCGCGACCCCAAAGGCGGCAAAGCGTACCAGTTGATCCTGCTCGGCCGTCCAGAACTGGACATCAACCTGCGCGAGGTGCCAGACTTTAACGATCGCGTGGCCACCCGGTCCTCGCTTGATCCGCTGACGCCGGATGATACCAAATCACTGATCGAATATCGCCTGCTGGCCGCGGGACGGGACAGCAAACTGCAGCCGCTGTTCACGGATGATTCGATTATGCCAATCTGGCAGGAAACGCGCGGCTACCCGCGCAGTATTTGCCTGCTGGGGCTGCATTTATGCCTGGAGCTGCTTGCCACGAATGAGTTCCAGATCGACAGGGGTTTTGTCGAGAAGTTCCTGGAAGATCATTCCGGATACCGCCAGGCGGAGTAAGACGCGCACATGAGCAAGAAAAAAAAGGAGCAAAATGAATATGATGCTGCGACCATGTCGGCGCTGCTGAAGGAGAAGCCCAGGCGCGGCCGTCCGCCGCGCAAGGTCAGCCGCCAGAATGTCTACGTGGCGCTTCGTCCGGGTGAAAAGGAGCTGATCAATGAAATGGCCGGCCGGCTGCCCGCTGGCCTGGCGCGCGCCGACCTGGCCGACCTGGCTGTCACTATCCTGAACGCTCACCTGGAAGCGCTGCGCCGCGCCGTCGCCGGACGAAATCGCGAGATTCCCGAGGGTGTAACCGATATGGAGTCGCTGTACTTGCTCTGGGATTTGCCGCTGCCGCCCAGGCAGGCGGAAGATCGCTGGACGTCGGTGCGTGTTTCGCCGCAGCAGGTCATAGAACTGGGGCGGGTGCATGGCGCTCTCAACGCCGCCTTCGGCGCCAGCCGCAGCGAGACCTTCAGCCTGGGGCTGGTATTGCTTGACCGTTATCTGCGCGCAGGCGACTTTGAAGACAGCGAGATCACGCTCGATGAAATGCGCCGAAACATCCAGGAAGCCTCTAATTAGTTATGAGTACACAATAATTTATTGTGCTCCAACGAGCCACGATCCCGCTGATAATTTCGTATAGAACTGCAACTAAGCGAGCTGTTTTGCAGTTGTTCTCTTCCTTATTAAGGGATTGAGCTCAATACAATCCCTTTTTTGGCTGATCTCTGCGACAAAAGAGCGATGAAGCCGGCAAATGCATAGAGGCCATGCTGCGTGAGAAACGGCCGTACTATAGGAACGGGGCAGGGGCAGTCTGCCGGCCGAAGATTCTGGCTGTGCAACTTACATTCCGATTGCCCGTATTGCTAATTGAGATCATCGACGTGTATCGGGCAGTCGATTATAATGGCCCCGTACATTAAGGAGGTACTACTACATGGATATCAACAAAGCGCTTACTTATGTTTTTGAGGACGAACGCTGGGTGACCAAATCACTTATCGGTCTGGTTCTCTCATTTCTCGGGTTTCTGATCATTCCCATTATCTTCGTGCAGGGTTACCTGGTCTGGATCATTCGCAACGTGATAGACGGGTTAGAATTCCCTCTGCCGGAATGGGAGGATTGGGGCAAGATGTTTATGGATGGCCTCAATCTTTTCATTGCGCTCCTGGTCTATTCGCTGCCGGCGGTACTGCTTGTAGGATGCGGTATGCTGCTCTTCCTGCCCGCGGGCATGGCCGATGGCGACGTGGCGGGAGCCCTGGCTGCGGGAGGCAGCATCGGTTTTATTCTGCTAACCTGCCTGGCCGCGCTGTGGGGTCTGGTCATGGTTGTGCTTGGTCCGGCGGTTACGATCCAGTATGCACGTGAAGGCACCCTGGGCGCCTGCTTCCGTTTCAGCGAAGTGATCGCTCTCGCTCGCGAGCACATCGGCGACATCATCATCGCCGTGGTGGTCTTGATCGGTCTCGGCCTGGTGCTGGGCATTATCGGCATCATTCCCATTATTGGCTGGCTGGTCGCTCTGGCGGCAAGCATCTATACAACGTTTGTTTCCGGCCATCTCTTTGGTCAGATCGGTCGCAAAGTGGCCGGCGACAAGGAGAAGGGTCTCGGCGACCCGACCATCATGGCCTGATCTGCAGGCGGCGGGGCCTGATTACCGCGCCTGGAATCATACTGGTCGCTTTGGGCACCCTTTTCGGGTGCCCTTTGTCGTCAGGCAGGGCGCCGCTGGCATCATTATTTTGCAGCGCCATCAAGATCCGCCAGTCGGAAAAACCTATTATGAGAACGTTTCTCAGGTAGTTGACAGGCAGCAAACGGCCGTCTATACTTTGCCTCGTTGTTTAAAAAGAGGCGCGCGAATCACCATGATTGGCGCCGAGCAAAGATTCAAAAGGCAAACGGTTCCACCGGAGCCGTTTTTTAATGCCAGATGAATTCCT
>JBJYWZ010000592.1:0-2906 GCA_046259725.1 Promineifilaceae bacterium (SeqCode)
CCTGGGCGGCCTGCTTGTGCTGCGTACGGCCGAAGGAGAAACTGCAGCACGGCGGCTAATTTATTACCTGCTGCTGGTCGGCAGCGCGCTGCTGCTGGTGCTGTGGGGGTCCATTCTGATCACGCCGCAGCAGGATAACCGGCCGTACTGGCAGGTGCTGGGCGTGATAAACCTGGCCATCATCGGCGTGCTGGCCCTGATAGGCCTGCACGGCAGACAGCTTCTCACGATGGGGCGGGGGGCGCAGATATGGGCGCTGCTCTTATTGCTGCTGCTGGCCGCGATGGGCATCGCTTATCTGAATACGTCGTTCGATCTGGCTTACCTGATCTTGTTCGCTTTAGCGATCCTCGTCCTCGGTTGGGCCGTGGGACGCCGCTACAGGAACACAGCCGTTCTGCTGGCCGTTTTGCTGTCACTGGCGCTGTTGGCTTTGAATCTGATGTGGAGCCAGCCTTCCACAGGTCTGCCGCCGTCCCTTCGCTGGCTCAACTTCATCATCATGCCCGTCATGCTTGCCGCGCCGGGCCTGATCGTCGTCATATCGGCCGTGTTGATTGCTAACGCTTTGCAAGATGGAGAAGGGGTGCGGCCGTGGCTGCTTTTCGCGCTGGCGCTGGGGCTGTTGGTTTACCTGGCCTACTCCATTTATTGGGCGTCCGTTTGGGACCAGACCAGCGACGGATTGGGGGGTCTCATGCTCAGCTTTCCTGCCACCGCGGTGGCGGTGGGCGCCGGCATGGTCATGGCCTATGCTCTGAGGGGTTGGCAGCGCGGTGTTGGCCTGCTCTTCGCCATTTTGGTGCCCCTGCTGCTCTCTCGTTCCTTCCAAAGAGGCTGGCAGATCTCTTATCACGACCTCACCGAGACCAGGGCAGAGCGCATTGTCCAGGCACTGGCTGATTATCGCCGGCGCGAGGGAAGTTATCCGGCAACGCTGGCTGCGTTAACGCCGCGCGACCTGCTGCGCCTGCCGCAGCCGGTTGAACTGCGCGGGGAAACCTGGTGCTACCAGGGCGGCGCGAACTTCTTCCGGCTCGGTGCTTTTTCCCGCGAATTCTTCTCCTCGCCTGTCAACCTGCACGTCTACGCTGCCGAAGGCGAACCGGACAGCGTCTGGCCATGTGAGGGGGAGCTGCCTCAGATGAAGGCGCGCTACTATTCCCCCATGGAAGACCCGGCGGCGATGCAGCCCCCGCTGCCAACACCGCTGCCGCCGAGCGAGGAAGCCCTGGAAGGAGAGCCGCTGTCGCCCCTGTTGGGAGAGAGCGGCATGGTCTGGGGCAGCTGGTCGCCGGACAGCGCCTATTTCTTTCTCGGACAGGGCGATGGCGCGGGCAAGGCCACACTCTCTTTCCTCGACGGCCGAAGCGGGGAACTTTGCCCGATCTCGACCGAAGACGTCTCTTCTCCGGAAGCTTATTCCTTTCCGCCAGGAACGGTCACTCTGCGCCGGCATCATGCCTGGCTGCCGGACGGCCGTCTGTTGTTATTGGACGGTATGGGGCAAACCTTTGTCCTGTCGCCCTGTTCATCCGCTGTCCGTCTTGACGCGCCAGATACGGCCGGGATGCTGAATGAATTTCTTGCCAACGATCCAATCAGCGGCCGTGTCCTGGCTAAAAGCGACGGCCACTTCTGGATTTTCGACAGCCGCACGCTGACCTGGCAGCCCATCCCCGGCGTCACCCCCAATCCTTACGACCTCCATTGGGACAACGCCGCCTGGCAGCCCGGTGGGGAACTGCTCGCTGTTTCGCGCTTAAACGGCCGTGATGCCGGCGACGGCAGCACCCTCTACATTATCGCCGGGGACAACGGGCAGGTGCTGCGGTCGCTTCCGCTGGCCGAGGCTTCTGACCAGAGCGCGCCGCGTGTTGACTGGCTGCTCCCTCAGGAACTGCTGTTGAGCAGCCCCGGCGTGCTGCGCATTCTCGACCTCAGCGGCGATCCACCGGCTTCGACGGACGTGCTGGCTGATATCTTCAGCCTCGATTTAGACTTTCCTGACGAGGTATGGGGCCACAGCTGGCAGGTGGATTGGGATAACGGCCGTTACACGCTGGCTGTACAGGCTAATCACGCGCGCGATCAGGCGCTCTACTATTACCAATCGGCCGCCGCCGCGGTTGACATCTATGATGAAGATGCCAACCTGCTGCTGCGCTATCCTGACGGCCAGATAGAGCAGTGGGCCAGGCCGGGCGGAGAAGCGCAGCCTGAGGCGGCGGATCAATTTCTGCTCATTGACGTGGCCGAGGGTAAAGTATATCCGCCGCTGACGATTGACGGGCACACGCCGCGCGATACCCCGCGGCTGGGCATGGCCTACCTGGCGGGGCCAGATCGGCTTGCAGTAGCTTCCTCTCAGGGCATCTCTCTGCACACCCTGCCTGACGGGACCATGACCCACTTCTGGACATTGGCCGGACAGGGGTTTGCACCATACTTGCTGCCTGCGCCGGATGGCCGCTCACTTCTGGCCGCGCGCGATCAGGGTGGTCTCTATTGGATACCGCTGCCATAAGGGAAACGGCCGTACAGGCCTCAAAAGCCACGCAATTGAGCGACTATCTAGATAAATCGATCCTCAATTTCCCAGGCGTGATCGACGACGTGCCAGGCGAGGCGCCGTGCGTTCAAGTTCGGCCGTTTCCATCGGCGCCCAATCATTGTCCAGCTGCACGTTCCGAATGTCGTTATACAATGAATATCTAAAATGCTCGTCAGGAGAGGGTGTCGAAGAGGTTACACAATCCGCGACGGATTGATTTGCGGGATGCGCTGAGGTTAGGGGCCAGGTGGGACATCATCCCACCTGGCCCGCAAACGTTATTGCGCCAGAGGCGAAACAGTGCCTGACAGCCGCAGGTCGCGCGAGGAATCGCCGACCCAGATGGTGCGTT
>JBJYWZ010000593.1:0-20997 GCA_046259725.1 Promineifilaceae bacterium (SeqCode)
ACGTCCCGGCCGATGGGCCGTCGGTCAAGATGGATATCCACAATCCGGCGCCAGGGACGCCCTATGGCTGGCTCAGCCGCGGAAGCTGCCATGCATTGGAAGTCGGCTGGCCGGATCCGACGATCACGCCAACGCCTACGCCTGATGCTTTTGATGGCTACAATGACGAGTTCGATCGCGAAGCACTGGACCTGCAGCGCTTTATCTGGCCGGAAATCCAGCCGGCGCCTTCGAGCACACCGGCCGGCTCACTGCGCGGATAGTGTGCCGGCATGTATGGGTTCAGGCAGGCAGGGTAACGGTGAAGATCGTCCCCTGACCAGGGGTGGATTCGACGGTTATCCGGCCGGCGTGTGCTTCGACGATAGATTTGCTGATCGCCAGGCCGAGGCCGGAACCGCCCTGCCCGCGGTCGCGCGCGACGTCGGAACGCCAGAAACGATCGAAGACGCGCGCCTGCTGTTCGGCCGTCAGGCCAGGTCCATTGTCGGCGACGCTGATAATCACCAGACCGGTTTCTTTTTTGAGCGTGACAGAGACGGCGTGCGGGTCCTGCTGACCCTGGGGGGCGTAGCGCAGGGCATTGGATATCAGGTTGGCCAGCACCTGGTGGATGCGCGCCTGGTCGGCTACGGCCGGCGCTGTTTCAGCGAGATCGCTCTCCAGCAGTATGCCATCCGCTTCGGCCAGGGGCGCGAAGGCGGCGACGACCTGCGCGGTCAATTCCGCCAGGTCAACCGGTTTCTTTTCCAGAGGCAGATGGCCCGTTTCGGCCAACGAGAGCAGGCGCACGTCCTCGACCAGACGACTGAGGTGCAGCGTCTCTTCATGGATGGCGGCCAGGTTTTCAGGCGTCATGGGGAAGACGCCGTCGAGCATCGCTTCCAGATGGCTGCGGATAACGGCGATGGGCGTGCGCAAATCGTGCGCCGTGTCGGCCAGCAGCTGGCGGCGCTGTGCTTCGGACAGCTCCAGCGCCTGAGCCATCTGGTTGAAGTCCTGCGCCAGACGGCCGAGTTCATCTTCGCTGGTCACAGGAACCTGGCGGCTGAAATCGCCGGCAGCGACAGCGTGCGTCGCTTCAGTGAGACGGTCTAACGGCCGTGTGATCCTGCGGGCAAGCAGCAGGCCGATGAAGAGAGCAATGACCATGGCCACCAGGCCGGAGAGGAGAATGGCCCGATTGACGGAGCTGAGGTATTGCTCGCCGGCACGGCCGTCTCCACCGGCAGGTTCGGCAAGCAACGTGCCGACCTGACGGCCGTCGAGCATGATCGGCATCTCGAGGTCAAACTCGGAAAGGGCGCGCGACTGCCCGCCGCGAGAGGCGACGACGTTGCCATCATTGTCGAGGACACGCAGGAAGTAGCCTCCGGCAGCGCCGCCCGGGCCGATGCCGCTGTCACGCAGCACGCTGTTGACGCCGGTCCAATCTCCTTGCAGAGCGTAGTAAAGGCCGAGGTCCTGCTGCAGTGTCTGCAGTCCGGCTGTTTCACCGGCCTGGAGGTAGCGTTGAAAGCCGATTGAGGCAGCGCGGTTAGCCAGAACGGCGACCAGGATGACGCCGATCAGGGCGATGAAGAGAAAAGCGAGAGTCAATCGCGGCCAGAGGCTTGTACGCAGGGCGGTCATAGGTTGGCGTTAAAGCGATAGCCCACGCCAAAGACAGTCAGGATGTAACGCGGGTCGCCGGGATCTTCCTCGATTTTTTTGCGCAGATTCTTGATGTGCACATCGACGGTGCGTTCGTAGCCGTCGTAGGCAAAACCCTGCGTGCGTTCGAGCAGCTCCATGCGGCTGTAGGCGCGGCCGGGGTTGCTCATCAAGGTGTTCAGCAGCCCGTACTCCATGGGCGTCAGCTCCCATTCCTGGTCGCCGGCAGTCACGGTGCGCGCGCCACGATCGAGCGTAAGCCCTGCGGCACGCAGGACATCGGGCGGGGTCTGCTGCCCGGCGCTGCGGCGCAGCAGGGCGCGTACGCGGGCCACCAGCTCGCGCGAGCTGAAGGGCTTGGTGACGTAATCATCGGCACCCATCTCCAGGCCAAGGACTTTGTCCATTTCGTCGATACGCGCGGTGAGGGCGATGATAGGCGCGGTCCCTTCGCGCTGGTATTCGCGCATGAATTCGAACCCGTCCATCTCGGGCATCATGATATCCAGGATTATCAGGTCGGGTTTGTGATCACGCGCGGCAAAGAGCGCTTCACGGCCGTTGCCGGCCGTCACGACCTCGTAACCTTCCTGCTCCAGATAGCCGCGAAGGACCTTTACCAGGGCGGCTTCGTCGTCGACAACAAGTATGAGTTGGCTCATTAATAGCTCTCAACGGTCAGCTTTCAGCTGCCAGTTTTTCACTGTTTCAGACCATCAGCAGTTCAGCGACACCAACAAACTGACGTACTGATCAACTAAAATGATAAACAATAATGGCGCGGATTGCACAGATTGTTTGTGCAATGCGCGCCATTAACGGTTTGAAATTCCACTAGATGCCGGTTTGGCTGGCTGCCCTGCCGTTGCCCTGGCCGCTGCCGCCGCCCTGGACTTCGCCAGAGCTGGCGCGGCGTCCGGCGCCGCTCCACATCGGCCGTCCGAATTCATCGCGCAGAGCCACGGATTCACCGTCTGAGAGGCGGGTGATGGTCACTGCTTTGAACTCATCATCCTCAAAGAAACCGCTTACCTGGACGGCATCGCCGGCAGCGAGGTCAAAGCCCTGCTCTTGCAGATAGCCGGGGCCGGTGCCCACGAGCAGTTCCCCGCTGTCAGTTTCTACGATCATGTCCACCCCGGCGGCCGGCGCCTGGGAGATTGTCCCTTCGATAACAATGGCTTCCCACAATTCGGCGCTTTCCGCCTGGCTGTTGCGGCCCTGGCCGCCGCCTTGAGATCCCTGCCCGTTCTGAAGTTCCTGCCCATCGAGCTGCTGGCCATTGAAGTTCTGGCCACGTCCCTGACCCTGCTGGCCCTGACCACCTTCGCCCTGGCCGGAAGAACCCTCGGGTTTGGCGTTGCGTCCTTGCGGCACACCCTCGTTACCCAGACCCTGCCCGGTGCGTTCGCCCTGCCGGCCCGATTCCGAGCCCGCAGCCTGCCCGTTGTGAGGCGTTACGTTCTCGGGATTCTGGGTGATTTTAACGATATTTTCGCCGCCCAGGCTGATGTCGTAACCGGACCTGGCGCTGGTTCGATAAATGCCGCCGGCAATTAGCGCGCCGGCAAAGAGAACAAAAAGTGAGATTAGAATGATTTTCTTAGTCATGATTTCCTTATGATTGATTGTTTAATATTGGCTGCTTATCCGCCGCGGGTCGCCGTTCATTGAATAATGAAAGCCAGAATCGGCGGGTTACGTTGACGATCCAGCGCCAGTGAATGATGATGTGCAGCAAAGCGGCGATGATCATGGCCACGGCGCCCCAGGTGTGCAGTATGTCCCAGGTGGCGCGGCTGAAGATGAAACCCGGGTCCCAACCAGGGGTCCTACCCCCGGAATAACCAGCCGGTACAAAGAGAAAGTAGATGCCGGAAACGGCCGTTACCAGGAAGCCCAGGGCAATCGTCAGGTCGACAAGGACGTTGATTTTTGCGCCTCGCGAGAATTTGCTGCCCTTGCCGAGAAGGGTATTGGCCGTGCGGTGACTCATCATTTTCACCCATGACCAGTGCCAGGCCAGGTGAATGACCACGGCCAGGATCATGAGCAGCCCGCCCCAGGTGTGGATATCGTCCCAGGTTTGACGGCCGAAAAGGATGGTCAACCCGTAAGTGGGGTTGCGCCCGCCCTGATAGCCGCCAATGGGCAAGAAGAGAAAGTAGATGCCGGATAAGATGGAAAGCAGCGCGCCCACGAAAACAGCGGCGTCGATGAGCCAGTTCTGGCGCGTCTGCATGGACATACGTATCGATTTTTGCATTAGTTACCTCATATCTCCGAGTATGGTTTCAGGATAAGGGGCAGTTGTGAAGAGGGTATGAAGAAGATATGGAGAATAGATAATGCGCGATCCGGGGATGCAGAATACCTGGAAATCTGCGGCCTGCTACCTAATCGGAAGCGAGTGAACGGTCTGAAGCGGCGGGCATCCAAAGCGTCAGCAGGAGAATGGCGGTGACAGCCATTAAGGCGCCAAAGAAGAAGGGCGCCGCCGCGCCCAGCCCCGGCCAGGACCCGACCCCCTGCCACAGCAGCCCGGCCAATAAACTGGCCGGCAGAGCGGCCAGACCGATGGCCGCATTGAACCAGCCATAGGCCGTACCGCGCACGGCGCCGGGCACAAGATCGGCTACATAGGCCTTCGCCGTGCCCTCAGTCAATCCATAGTAGAGACCGTAGAGGGCAAAGAGCAAAACGAGCTGCCATGCCGCATTCGTCAGCGCAAAACCAAGATAAACAAGCGCGTAGAGGACCCAACCGCCGACCAGCAGCCGTTTACGGCCGATCCTGTCCGACAGCGAACCGGCGGGGCCAGAAACGACGGTATAGATCAGGTTCAACAGCGCCAGCAGTCCCAGGAGACCGAGGATATTCATGCCCCGCTCCTGCGCACGCAGCAGCAAAAAAGCATCGGCCGAATTGCCTAATGTGAAAATAACAATCACCAGCAGGAAACGCTTGAAGAGTGAAGGCAGACGCACGCTGTCTTGCGCTCCCTGCGCGACGGTAGAAGGCGCCCGTTTCTCCTGGATGCCGACAATCAAGAAGAGGACGGCCAGCGCCGCCGGAATCAGGCTCAACCAGACCAGGGTATGGAAAGTCGTCCCAGACAGGGAAACGGCATTCCCCTGTGCCAGCCAGACCACGAGGATGGCGACGAGGATGCCCAGGGTGGCACCGGCCGTATCGCCGGCGCGCTGCACGCCGAAGGCCAGGCCGCGCTTTTCCGCCGGGATGCTGTCGGCAATCAAGGCGTCGCGCGGCGCGGTGCGAATTCCTTTGCCGATGCGTTCTGTAAAACGCACCGCAAAAACCGCCTGCCAGGTGTTGGCGAAGGCCAGGAAGGGCTTGGCCAGAGTTGACAGCCCGTAACCGGCGACGGTCAGCCATTTTCGCCTGCCCAGGCGATCGGAGTAGCGGCCGGAAATGATCTTTACCAGACTGGCCGTGGTCTCCGCCACCCCCTCGATAAAGCCGATCGTGAGCGTACGCACGCCCAGGACATTGGCCAGAAACAAGGGGATCAAATGGACGATCATCTCCGAAGAGATGTCAGTTAAGAAGGAAACGGCCGTCAGGACCCAGACATTGCGCGGCAGCCGCCGCAGCGCTTTCCTGGAAAATTCAATTGGCTCTTGCGTGCCGGTGGACATAGGACATGCTTCCGAATGGCGAATTCTACAACAGCGGCTAAAGATTACAAGATTATACAAAACATGAACATTTAGTTGACGTGCGCCGCGGGCCATGTTATTTTGCCCTGTCAATATAATGTATATTTCAGGTGAGTGACGGGAAACGGAACCATGTCTAAAGTGAGTATCAACAAGCCGGCGCCGGATTTTACGCTTGAAGATTATGAGGGAAATGCGGTCAGCCTTTCAAACTATAAAGGGAAGAAGAACGTCCTGCTTGTTTTCAACCGCGGATTCCAGTGACCATTCTGCCGCGCGCACATGGCGCAGTTGCGCCAGGATTACGAGGAATTCGTGAAGCGGGATACGGCCGTGCTGGTAGTCGGGCCGGAAAATAGCAAGAAGTTTGCCGACTATTTCGGCGAAAACAATCTGCCCTTCACCGGCCTGCCCGACCCCGAGCACAGCGTTCTCAAGCGGTACGGGCAGGAGATAAAGATTTTTAAACTCGGCCGTATGCCGGCACAGGCGCTGGTGGATAAGCAGGGCATTGTGCGCTTCATTCACTACGGCAATTCGATGAGCGATATCCCCGAAACCACGGAGATGCTGGAGTTGATTGATACAATGAACCAGGAAACAGAGGCGCCTTCCGCATAGAGGGGCGCGTTGGTTCTTTCACGGCCACATGATATTAGCCTTTGGACTGTTGGCCCGAAAGATCATGTTGTATCTTCGCACAGGAGAATCTCATGTCCTCTGAAAAGAAGAAATTCAGCACCATCGACGAATATATCGAAACGTTTCCAGATGCTGTGCAGGCCATCCTGCAACAAATGAGGACGACGATCAAAGAAGCGGCGCCGGAAGCTAAAGAGGCGATCAGCTACCAGATGCCGACCTTCAAGCTGAACGGTAATCTTGTGCATTTTGCAGCGTACAAGAAACACATCGGCTTTTATCCCACGCCGTCAGGCATCGACGCGTTTCGCGACGAACTGGCAGCATACGAACTCTCGAAGGGGGCGATCAAATTCCCCCTGGACCAGCCGATCCCCTTTGACCTGGTACGCAAGATCGTGATCTATCGAGTGGCGCAGCAAATAGAAAAATAACACTCCACGGCGCTAAATCGTTACACGTCCCGGCGCAGGCATCAGAATTTTTTTAGAAGGAGCAATATGATGGAACTAGGTGCGTTTTCAGTCAGCCTGGCGGTTAAGGATCTGGCGGAGTCGCGATCCTTTTACGAGAAATTGGGTTTTGAGGTTTTTCACGGTGATGCAGCGCAGAACTGGCTGATGATGCGCAGTGGCGACACCGTCATCGGCCTCTTCCAGGGCATGTTTGAGAAGAATATCCTGACTTTTAATCCCGGCTGGGATCAGGGTGCGAACACGCTTGACTCATTCAGTGACGTGCGCGAGATTCAACGTGCGCTGAAGGAAGCGGGGATCGAGATCGTGGATGAGGCTGATGAGTCTACGACGGGCCCAGCGAGCTTATTCGTCGTCGATCCCGACGGTAACCCGATCTTGATCGACCAGCACGTCTGATAAAATCGCGGGCGGCAGAGGGAAGGCAGCGATGACAAACGACGACGTTGTGCAATGGCTTCTGGAGGGAGATGCGGCCATTCAATACCAGGTCAGGCGTGACCTGCTGGGGGAAGAGCAGCGTGATCTGCAGGAACGAATCGCCACCGAAGGTTGGGGTGAGCGTTTTCTGCAGGCGCGCCGGGACAACGGGCATTGGGGACGCGGCTTCTACCAGCCGAAGTGGATATCGTCGCATTACACGCTGCTAGATTTACGCTACCTGGAGCTGCCGCGCGATCATGCCGCCCCAGCCGAAACTATTGGCCTGATCCTGCGCGACCAAAAGGCAGAGGACGGCGGCATTAATCCCGGTAAAACCATCAAAGAAAGCGATGTCTGCGTCAACGGCATGTTTTTGACCTATGCCTGCTACTTTGGGACTGCAGAGACGGATCTGCATTCTATCGTCGATTTTATTATTGGCCAGCAGATGGCGGATGGCGGCTTTAACTGCCAGTCGAACCGCAGCGGGGCCGATCACAGTTCTTTGCACTCGACCATTTCTATCCTGGAAGGCATTCACGAGTATGTCGTGCGCGGCTATGATTACCGCCTGGGAGAGCTGCAGGCGATCGCCGCGCAGGCGCGCGAGTTCATCCTGCTGCACCGTCTTTTTCGTTCCGACCACACGGGGGAGATCATCAACAAACGCTTCCTGATGCTCTCCTACCCCAGCCGCTGGTACTACGACATCCTGCGCGCACTGGTTTATTTCCAGGCCGCGGGCATCGATTATGATGCGCGCATGCAGGACGGGCTGGATGTGCTGCAAGAAAAGCGGCGCAAAGACGGGACGTGGCCGGTGCAGGCGAAGCACTCCGGGCAGGTCCATTTTGATATGGAGAAGACGGGCGGTCCCAGCCGCTGGAATACCCTGCGTGCGCTACGGGTTTTGCGGCGATACGCTCCTGATTTTGTATAATTACCTGGCCTGACTAACTGCACCGTAAGACAATGACTTATTCCGTTGCCAGACAGTAGAGAGTACCATAAAATGAAACCTGACATGTTAAGCAATGCCGGTGGGAGCCTCCTGCGGCATAGGCAAAACTAATGGAGATCAGACATGAAATTAAGCGCACGTAATGTGATAAAGGGCACTGTCAAATCGTTCAAGCAAGGTGCCGTTAACGACGAGGTCATCGTCGAGATCGCCCCCGGCATCGAGATGACGTCGATCATTACCAGCAGCTCCTGCGATCGTCTCGGGATCGAGGTCGGGAAAGAGGTTTATGTGCTCGTCAAAGCGTCCAACGTGATGCTGGCCACGGAATAAGAACAACGATGATCTCCGCAGAAGAAGCGCTGCGGCGGCTGCGGGAAGGTAATCAGCGTTTCGCCGCGGACAGCGACCAGCAGCGCATCGACCATATTACGGAAATGCGCCGCCGGGAGCTGGTGCGCGGCCAGGAGCCTTTCGCCATTATTTTCGGGTGCTCCGACTCGCGTGTACCCGCCGAGATCATTTTCGACCAGGGTTTGGGGGACCTTTTTGTCATTCGCGTGGCGGGGAATGTGGTCGCTCCCTCGCTGGTCGGCAGCGTCGAGTTCGCAGCCGAAAAATTCGGCACACGGCTGGTGGTCGTCCTGGGACATTCCGACTGCGGGGCGGTTACGGCGACGCTGGAGGAGCTGGCGCAGCCTGTGAAAGAGCGTTCGCCCAATTTGCGTTCTATTGTCGACCGCATACGGCCGTCGGTGGAAACATTGATGGAGACAGACCTGCAGCACAATCCGGACGAGCTACTGAAGTATGCTGTGCGCGCCAACATCCGCGCCTCGGCCAGCCAGCTGCGTCATGCTTCCCCTATTCTTGAAGAGCTTATTGAAGAGGATGGCCTGCGCATCATCGGAGCCGAGTATTCGCTGGAGAGCGGCCTGGTCGATTTCTTCGATAATTAACAGCGATTTTACTGCTCTACGGTATTTCAGAAATAGGGCGCGGACGAGAAGGGACGAGAACGGAATATTTGGGTTTATTCTTCAACTGTTCCATCCGTGTTAATATTCCTGCCAGGTGATAAAAGTAGAGGACGATTAAGTTACAAAACGGCCGCTGAAAAGGACGGCCGGGGGGTCAGCCAGAAAAGGAGAAAGTTTGACGATGAATCTGGAGGGGAAAGTTGCCCTGGTGACCGCGGGAGCGCGCCGGCTTGGCAGGGCTGTCGCTCTGGAGCTGGCGAAACTTGGCGCCCGCGTGGTTATTCACTATCATCATTCCGCTGAGGACGCGGCGGCAACGGCCGCGGACATTGAAAAATTGGGGAGCGCGGCCAGGCTGGTTCAGGGCGATCTTTCACAGCTCGATCAGGTGGAAAGAATCGTGAGCGAGGCGGCCGCCGCCTGGGGCCGGCTGGATGTTCTCGTCAACAATGCTTCGGCATTTTTTCACACACCATTGGGGACAGTCACGGAGGCACAATGGGATCGCCTGTTCGACGTCAATGTGAAAGGCGCTTTTTTTTGCAGCCAGGCCGCGGCGGTTGAGATGCGCCGCCATGAGGGCGGCGCGATCATTAACTACGTCGACACAGGCATTTATATCACCTGGAAAGGGTATACGCCCTACCTGATGTCCAAGGCGGGCGTCGAGCAAATGACTTATGGGCTGGCCAAGGAGCTGGCGCCGGAAATCCGCGTCAACGCCGTCGCCCTGGGTCCGGTTTTGCTGCCCGACGGCCATTCGGCGGCGGAAGCGGAAGCATTTGCCTCGCGCACACTGCTGAAGCGTCTTGGTGGTAGAGAGGTGCTCGCCGAGGCGGTGCTCTACCTGATCCAGGCTGATTTTATCACCGGCGTCGTGCTGCGTGTTGATGGGGGACAGCGCTGGTATGGACAATGAGGAAGTTGCGCAGCGTGCCGAAGAGGCGGGGCTCTCCCTGATTCGCTTCCTTTACTGTGACACGAACAGCATCATTCGCGGCAAGAATGTGCCCATCCCCTCCCCCATGCGCAGCAGTCCCGAGTGCTCGACCAACCTGGAACTCAAAGCGGCCGACGCCACGGGCAATCCTTACCTGGCGCTGGGAGCACTACTGGCCGCCGGCCTGGACGGCATGCAGAGGAATCTCGATCCTGGCCAGCCCATCAGTGTGGATCCGGATACATTAAGCGAAGAGCAATTAGCCGCTATGGGAATTAAGCGAATGCCGCAAACGCTCGAGGAAGCGCTGGAGGCGCTGGAAGCTGACCCCTTTCTCAGCGAAGTCCTGGATCCGCTGCTGCTGCGTTCTTATGCGGCGATCAAACGATCGGAAGTTGAGGCTTACGGGTTGGGTGACGGCGCGTCACAGCCTGACGTGGTGGAGTTCGCCGGGCACTTCTACAAATATTGAACCCGAACACCATCGTTATCAAATTTAACGACGCTGACTGTGCCCTGTTCGGCGAATCGCGTATGCATATATTCTTCCAGCCGCCGCGCCTGCTCATCCCCTTCGACAAGGCCATAGACCGTGGGTCCCCAGGAGCTTTGGCCGGCGCCGGCTGCGCCCCATTCCAACATGGCGGCGATCATCTGCGCGGACAGCGGGCTGGCGAAACGATCGCCTTGAATCGGGCTGAAGGATTCTCCAACCAGGCGCTGCAGCCGTGTCAACGCCTCGCCAAACTCAGGCAGGCGTTCTTCGACCAATGCCGGCAACACTGACATCAACACCAGGTGGGTGATAGCGGCGGCCTGCTCGGGAGAGGACGAGAGCTGCTGGAAAGCCTCGTGTTCTTTCTGCCCGCTTAAGCCAGGACTGGTGTGAGGAATGGCCAGGACACAACGCCAGGAATTGGGCACCTGATAGCGGACCAACAGCGGGGCCACATCATCGCGCTCCGGCCACTGTCCCCCTTCAACGACAAAGCCGCCCTGGGAAAAGGTCCACAAACCAATCGCCGAGCGGCTGCTGCGGCCCACAGTATGCGCCAGCACGTAAGGATCCGTCGTCTTGCCGTACAGGGTGGCCAGGGCGTAGGCCACCGTCAGCGCCAGCTTCGTGCCCGATCCAAGGCCAGCATGGGCGGGGATGGCTTTTTGAATCGAAAGCGAGGCTCCCGTCTGAATGTCATTTGCCAAAAAATAGCGTTGGGCATATAGCAGCGCGCGATCAGAATCAGGGCCATCGACCTGTAGTTCGTCAGAAAGTGCGGCTTCGATGATTACTTGCGGCCGTTCAATGGTGGCGCCTATGCCGCCAAAGCGCCTTCCCAGAGTGCCCGCGAGATCAAACATACCCATATGCAGGCGAGCGGGCGCCGCCACTCGTATCCGGTTCATGATGCCAATGCCTTCTGCACGTAATCTGTTAAGAGCGCCATGGCCTCAAATTCTCGCGGCCCGGCCGTCTTATCAACAATTACCTGCAATCGCTCAAACTCGGCCTCAATTTCCGACGCTGGTAGAAAACGCGTGCGCGTGGATAAAATAGCGGCTTCCAGAACTGCATTTCGCGCACGATTGAAGCCGATGAAGTCCCGATTAAAGCCACGATGGACGACGCGGGTGGTTATGCGCGCCCGCGGTTCATGGCTGTCGATCTCCAGCACTTCCACTTCCCGCCAGGAGCAGACATCCTGCAAAACAGCGCCGCGCAGGACATCGGCCGGCCTGGTAGGAAACACGGGGCTGGCAATCGCGCTTCTGGCGAACAGCAGAACATTGTCGGTCAGGTTAACAACGGCCGTGGCCGCCTCTACCCCAGGCTTCGAGCAGGTCAGATTACGGTAGGTTGCCGTTTCCTTATAGGGTTTGATGACGATTATGTCGTCCCCCCATTCGACTCCCATAGGCGCACAGTTCACGCGCATCTCTCCGAGATGCGCCCCCGTTTCATCCAGGGTAGTTACTATGCACTCAATTATCATCGTTTTCCTCTTTACTTAAGTAGCCCCAGCGCAGCGGCCGATCCTGCGTGTAGTTTTTTCCAAGCTGAAGCGCCAGTTCAGCCTTGGCCAGCTCCTGCCCCAGGTAAAAGGCGTGGCTCGCATCTTCGATACCCAGCGCCTGAAAAATCTCACGGCCGTCAGTTCCAATGATAAAGTGATCGTTATTAAAGGCGACAATCTGGACTCCGTCAACAAATATGCGCACATTGGGATCGGTCAGGGCAGCCTGCATCTCACGCAGTTCGGCGACATCGTGGTAGCGCGGGCGCCATTCTTTTACGGTCAGGAGGCGATCATCCAGGCGCTTGGGAGGAACGCCCTCTTTCAGCGCGTAGTACATCAGGCGCCGGGCGATATCCAATTCGCGCACGCTGCCCCGCGCCCAGAAAGCGACCTCCGTGGTCAGGACAAGGGCCAGGTTTAACTCCTGCGCAAGGCCCATCAGCAGCGCATTAATGCCCGTCGTATCGGCGTCGGTCATTTCGCTGAGGTGATGAACGCCCATCAGTAATTGGACGTCCGGATAGCGCAGACGCGTCTGGTAGAGATCGTAGATAGAACGGCTGAAACCAAAGCCTATCGGCAAGGTAATGGGATCGAGCACGCAGTCGACACCCCATTCCCAGAGCTGCTCGGCGCTGCGCCACATCGACTGCACATCACCATCTTCGTCGGGAATGACGACGGCCGTGGACCGCAGATCGCGGCCCAGGGCCAGATTACTTGCATTGAGGCTCAATACGTAGTCCGCCCCGGCCTGGTCCGCGTGGCGAATCACATCCGGGTTCATGCTGTCCACGCTGACCCGATAGCCGCTATCCTTGAGCAGGCGCACAGCGCGCTCCACCCTGCCGCCGCTGCTGGCCGGCCCGACTCCCAGGTCGATGACATCGGCGCCGCCGGCCCGGTAATAGGCTGCGCGATCGAGCAGCGCGTCTTCAGATAGGTCAAGGGCGTCTTGAATTTCGGCGATAATTTCAATGCTGTAAGCGCCGTAATCGTCAAGCTTCCGTTCAACATTGAAATATGCCGGAATGTCGATCAAGTCTTTCGGCCCGCGCTCCGCCGCTACACCGCAAGCCTGCGTGATGTCGTCCATATGGCCATCGCAAAGGCCGGGGATCAGGAGGAGATCTACGTCAGGCGGCAGGGGCACATGGCGGCGATGGGTGGCGGGCAACGTGAAATGGCGCGCGATCCAGGATGTGGTCATCAAGGCCGCGACGGAGATGGGCATGACGGCAATTTCATAGGCGCAGGGCAGCGCTGTGGCGGCCAACAACCGCCGCAGCGCGGGCTCGGCCAGCCGTCCGGTTACAAAAAGAACTTTTTGGGGCAACTGCGGATTGCGTTAGTCTTTTTAGCCGCGTTCTTCGCCGCTGCGCACCCACTTGTTGGGCGTACCGCCCTTGAACACAGAATCTTCTTCAGGACGCCAGAGGACGACGGACTCGATCTTTTTCGCCAGTTCGAAGTCCTTGTCAGTCACTCCACCCTCGGAGTGCGTCTTAAATTTAACCCAGACCTTGGCCCAGGAGACAGCCAGATCGGGGTGATGGTAAGCGGCTTCAGCGAGATAGCCTATCGTATTGACCAGCATCATGGTCGACGGCCAGCCGTCGGTCTTATAGTAACGGCGGATCCAGCCATCCTCCAGGTACCAGCCAGGCAGTTCCTTTTCGAGCTTTACCTGGATTTCTTCATCGCTGTATACTTTCGGTTTTTCAGCCATTTGTTTGAACTCCTTACTTGACTCACTATTATGCTGATGTTATGCTCAGAATTATTGTAGCGTGTATACCTCAGGGAGCACTGGGAGAGTTATCATGCAGTTATTGATCAGCGTGACTTCGGTCGCTGAGGCGCAGGCTGCCTTACGGGGAGGCGCCCACATTATTGACATTAAGAATCCTTCTGAGGGAGCGTTGGGAGCTGCCTCCGTATCCGCTTTGCAGGACGTGTGCGCCACTCTGCCACCTGACTGTCCGATCAGCGCCGCTCTAGGTGACTCTACAGCACCAACTGGTACACTCGCTTTGGCCGCTTATGCTGCGGCCAGTCTCGGCGCCCATTTTGTTAAGGTAGGGCTACTCACCGCAAACACCAAGGATGCTCTCATTATACTACAAGAAATACAGCACAGCATTCGCCTGGCTGACCCACTTTGCCGAATAGTGGCCGTTGGCTATGGCGACAGGGCAGCAGTAGGCGCTTTATCCTGGCGTCAGCTTCCGGAAATCGGGCGAGAGCTGAAGCTCTGGGGGTGTATGATCGATACGGTGCAGAAAGACGGCCGTACGCTGTTCGATCACTGCCAGGAAGAGGAACTGGGGAATTGGATCGTGGAGTGCCGGCGTGCCGGCCTGCATGCCGCATTGGCAGGCTCGCTGGGGGCCAACGATGCACCGGCAATTCGCCGCCTACAGCCGGACATCGTCGGTTTTCGCGGCGCCGCCTGCCGCGGCGATCGCAGCAGCGGCCAGGTGGATGAAGTCCTCGTGACCAATCTGCGCGAAAAACTGTTTGTCTAGCTCACCCGGTTGCCCGTATGCCGCAATTTTGCCAGGGGTTGTTGTTCTTACAACGTGTTTTCGGAACGATACCGGATAAAATCTCCGAGTTAGAAAGCGTCACACAGGTAATATTATACAGATCTCACAAAGTCTGCGGCTGCATTTTGGTGATTTTGCCGTCTTGACCTGCCGCCCTTCGAGCATTATGCTGAAGATCTGCTTACTAATTAAATAACCGGAAAGGCCAGGACGCCTCTCGCATCCGTTATTTGACAGCTGCAGCAGGCGTCTTTTTGTTTTTACCGGGCGAGTAAGCAAAGGAGATTGAGATGTTAGAAGAGTTTAACGAGTATGTGCAAAAAATCTGGGAAGATAAAAAGACGCCCCTGGAGAAGATGTACGATAAATGGATTGGAGAGGGTAACTGGGAACCGAAACGCCCGCGTTCACAGTTTGCCATCTACAGTTGGGAAGATATCGTCTGGCGCGGAATCAAGGTGCTGGCCGGAGAAAGGTTTCCCTGCCATCTATGCGGCGCAACTGACCATTGGACCATTGAAGTGGATGACGTGCACCACAAGGTGCGTGTTTTCGTGTGTGAACATGATCCCATCAATATCGGCCGCGGCTCCATTCGCCAGATTTCATCCGTATCACCACGCTTCGTAAGCCGCATAGAGGAAACATACCATTTCGCAGGCTGAATCTTGAAGTTTTCCATCCTTCTCGTTACACTAGACTTCAATCCAATATGGATCGACATGAGTCTAGGAGAGAAGGATGGCGCGAGTTATTGGCATTGATCCCGGTACCGTAAGTTTTGACCTCCTGGGTCTGGATGATGGGGAGGTTTTTATGGATATGACCATCCCGTCATCCGAGCTGGCAGCAGACCCGCAAAAACTGGTCGATGTCCTGGACAGCGCACGGCCGTTGGATCTGGTGATTGGACCATCGGGCTACGGCCTGCCCTGGGTCACTATCGAAGAATTTTCCAGCCAGGATCTTTTCCTGTTTATCCTGGCCGATTCACGCGAGCGCGATCACATCTCCGTGCTGGGGGGCATGGCCGATATGATCGTCAGGCTGAAAGAGACCGATCTGCCGGTTGTGTTTATGCCCGCGGTTATCCACCTGGCCACAGTCCCACCCCATCGCAAGGCAAACAAGATCGACATGGGCACGGCCGATAAGCTGTGCTGCGTGGCGCTTGGCGTATACGACCAGGCGCGGACGCACCGGATCTCCTACAGCGACACCAGCTTTATTTTCGTGGAAGTTGGCGGCGCTTATACGGCGGTGATGGCTGTGCAAAACGGCCGTGTGGTCGATGGTCTGGGCGGTTCAGTGGGCGGGCCAGGCTACTACGCTCTCGGTGGTATGGATGGCGAACTGGCCTATCTGCTGGGCGAGTTTCACAAAGATGTCCTCTTTTCTGGGGGCGTGGCTTTTATGACCGGGCAACCGGCCATGCAGCCGGAAGAGTCGCTGCTTCTAAGAGCAGAGGACCCGCTTGCGGCCGGAGCGTGGGAAGCGCTTTTTGAAGGGGTCGTCAAAAGCGTGGCCGCTGAACTGGTTGCCGTGCCCGAACCGCGTGAGATCCTGCTTTCCGGGCGCCTTTGCCGTTCTCCAATAGTCCAGGCCGAGCTAAGCAATCGCCTCCAGAAATTCGCGCCGGTGCGCCGGATATCGGGCATCGCCGATGTTGCCAAGGAAGCAGCCCAGGGAGCGGCCATCATCGCCGACGGGATGGCCGGCGGGGAATTTGCCGACCTTGTGGAAACCATGCGGCTACGCGATGTCCGCGGCACCGTGCTTGACTATCTTCATGTGAACCAGACAGAGGCCTTGAAACAAAAATATCTGGGCGAGACTGACTAACTTCCCCAAAACAGCTCAAGTACGATGACACAAGCGTTATTGCGTTGATCCAACACGCGCGCCAGCAAACTTCAAAATTAATTCATGACATATGTCACCTTAGAAAGGTGACAATATTCACTCACACCCCCTTGATCCCCAAAATTTCTTGATCTATACTGAGTTTAAGTCTGGCGGCATGGTTTACAAGCAAGGAGCAACCCGACAGCACCCCTTAAACCACGGCCAGATGTCTCAAATTTACCATTCCAACGCACTCGCTGTTTCACTTCTTTTACCGTCCAGTGAAACAGCAGTCCTGGTTGTTTGGTAGTTTAATTCCCAATTCCTGCAGATGCTGCAGGTAAATCCCTAGAACCGAGGAGGTTTAAAAAATGGCAAGTGAAGTTGTTCATAAAGCAATGGTGGATCAGGCTATGGCTGCGCTCAGGGCCGACGTGACGAACATCAAGGCTCATGCCGGTACCGAGTTCGTGATCACAGACGCGAAGCCCTACGTTGATGCCGTGAATGGCATGAAGGCTGTCGAAGGTGAACTTCCTGAAGCCATCGCTCTGCACGTAGACTCTGTCAATGCCCACTATGAGATCCTCGTAGGATTGTGCGACACGATCCGCCCCGAGGATGATGCTTTTGTGGAGCATTACCAGACACCACCGATTCTCGAAATTCTATATGAAGTTCAGCCCGAATTCCGCGCGTCAATTGATAAGTTCATTGAGGCCATTGGCAATTCACGCGATGTGATTAGCCGTGAAGCGGTTCGCCTCTATGGCGGTTTTTACGGGCCGATCTGCACGGTTGACTTTACCGTCAGCCCCGGATCGACGGCCAATGTCGTCAACCGCATTCTGCAGGATCTGGATATTCCCGAAGATCACAAGAAGACGATTCTGGCTTCGAAATCCTTCGGCATGAATACCTCCTATGGATTCGGGTCGGCGTTTAAAGAAGCAATCGAGGCCGGAAAGTCCGCTGACGAAGCGCTTGACGCCGAAGTTGCAATCATGCAGAAGATTTACGACACACCCACTGCGGCTCAGACCGAGCTGATGTTGGGCCACAACCTTGGCGGACATGGAGGCCATAACTCGTTTGACACGGCGGCCTATATGTCACAGTACAAAGAGCGCATGCGGCCAACCGTAGAGGCTGCTCTGGAGAAGGGAGTCCATCCGGCGAACGTCGTTTGCGTCCCTGCCTACTGTGTTGGTGATGTCGGCCATCACAATGCCCAGTCCATGTTCAATTTCGCCCAGGATCCCATCGTCATGGCCATGATGGAGGCTCATACCGATGTCCTCGGCAACACGCTGCAGCGTGGTTTGGACAAAGGATTCAGCAGCGAATACGGGCCCATCTCTCTGGCCGTCGGCACCGGCGCCGCGGGAATGGCCTATGAGTTCATGCTGGACTACATGCCCATCGACAGCGTGGTCGAACTGCTGGTCAACCGCTTCCACAACATGGTGGCCATGAATCCTGACCGTGGCATGGCGGCTGAACTGCACAATGTGGACCTGATCATGTCCATCTGGCGCGGCTGGAACATCCTCAAGCCGAAACCATTAGGCCAGGGTGGCGAGATCAATGGCGTTGAAATCGACTTCTCGCCGATCGACACGCATGAAGTTTTGGCCAACATCCATCGTTACACCTATCCGCCTTGCGCGATCACGCAGCGTGTAGGCGCCATGTTCAAGTTTGGGGACTTCCCCTGCTTGCTGACCCCCGAGCCGGTCACCGCGACCATGCTGACGCACGTCGTCTCGCTGCATCCGGAGGCCGCCATCGCCCCGTTCGCCTTTGATAAGGATTGGGGTACCACAGAGTTCCGTTACATCAACGGCCGCAATGTGAAGGGTCTGGGCGCTGATCCCAAGGTCGGCTACGAGCAATGGAACGTTATGGTCTAACAGCGAGGGTCTGTCTATAAACAGCCCGCAGCTGGATAGGTTCGCGCGGGCAGAACCTTACTAATAACAAGTCCGGGTTTTTGCCTGCATCGATCAGAACACTGCTCTAACCGTATGTTTGTATGGGGAGTGTGGGAAAGAACAGCTTCTCGCACTCCCCATTATGATTATAAGCACACGAGGGGGAATATTTTTAGTCGTGGCGCTTTGCAAAGCGAACGGGAGCATTGGCATAAAGTACTTACAAACAAAAGGAAGCAAGCAACAACAAATAGTTGAGAGAATGTGATGAAGAAACTGTTACTTCAGTTCGATTGCGACAAACAACCCAGTTCATTTGACCGGATCGTCGCTTATGATGCCGGCGTTGACGATGTGATCAGCTACAGTCATGTTGTCGTCGACGACGTTGAGGGTCTGGTGCAGGGTGGTTTCTTTACCCGGGGGATTCCCGACCTCAAAAACACCGCTATCTGGATCGGCGGATCCAGTGTTCCAGCAGGTGAAGATTTATTAAAAGCGGTACGCAACACCTTTTTTGGTCCTTTTGAGCTTTCAGTGATGCTGGATTCCAACGGCTGCAACACGACAGCGGCCACGGCCGTCGCCAAAATTGTCAAAGAAATCGACGTGAAGGGCCAGAAAGTGGTTGTGGCGGCAGGCACAGGCCCGGTGGGCCAGCGCGCCGCGGGCCTGCTGGCCAGCGAAGGCGCCGAGGTCACCATCACCTCACGCACGCAGGAAAAGGCCGACAAAGCGGCCAAAGCCGTCAGCAATCGCTTTGGCGTCCAGGTTGAGGGAGCGGTCTTGAATGATGACAAATCCGCTCACGCGGCTTTGGAAGGCGCCGTGGCGGTGTTCACGACCGGCGCGGCCGGCGTGCAGCTCGTCAGCGAGGACGTATGGAAGGCCGTGCCATCCTTGAAGGTCATCGCTGATATAAATGCCGTGCCCCCGCTGGGTATTGAAGGCATTAAAATGGATGACAACGGCATGGAGCGCCACGGGCGAATCTCGTTCGGCGCGTTGGGCATCGGCGGGCGCAAGATGAAGGTACATCGCACGTGCGTCGCCCGGCTCTTTGAATCCAATGATGTTGTCATGGACGCCGAAGAGATCTACGCTGTGGCCAAGGAATTAGTCTGATCACCGATGCAGCGCATCGGGCGCGGTGCAGCGCATCGGGCGGGATTACAAGGGCATGACCCAGTGGATATGCGGGCGCAGCCCATCCTGTTGGCAGGAATCACGGTGCGCATGCTGGCCGAACTAGCTGTGCACGCCGGCTACACAGTTGTGTCGCTCGATTACTTTGGTGACGCCGATCTGCGGCGTTTTTGTCCTGGAATTTCGCTGCTGCGCGATCGCAATATGGGCTACTCGCCGGAGCTTCTTGTGGAAACAGCCAGCGAACTAGATGCCCGCACCGTGGTTTACAACGCCAGCCTGGAGAATCATCCGCAGCAGGTTGCGCGCCTGGCCCAGAAGCGAACGCTGCTGGGCAACACAGCGGAAGCACTGAATAATGTACGCGACGTCCGGAAGCTCGCAGCCGTCTTGACGACTGCCGGTTTTTGTTTTCCGCAAACGACAGCGGCAGGCAAAAAGGCGGCCGGGATGCAGCACATCGGGCGTAACCTCGATAAGAGGTGGCTGTGGAAACCAGCGCGCAGCGGCGGAGGGCACAGTGTAAGGGCCTGGGATAACCGATCCGTCGCCGGAGAAGGCATGCTGCAAGAACGGCTGGAGGGCATGGTGGGATCGGCCGCTTTTGTGGCCAATGGTGAAGAGGCAGTCGTCCTCGGGCTCACCAAGCAGTTCGTGGGCAGGGAATTATTCGGGGCCAGTGGATTTCGCTACTGCGGCAATATTGTACCGCCCCCCCTGCCCGGCGACGAGGTGCAAGCGATGCTCGCCGAGGTTCGGGCTATTGCGGCTCTACTAACGGCCGAGTTCAATCTGCAAGGCCTCAACGGACTTGACTTCATCTGGCGCGAAGGGCGCGTCTGTACGATTGAAGTTAATCCCAGACCCACGGCAGCGATGGAGCTCATGGAAAGCGTCTACGACCTAAACTTATTTGATGCCCACGTGCAGGCTTTCTCCGGCTGGCTGCCCTCATTTGATCTGGGGAGCGCACTGCGAGACGGACGGCCCCATTCGACAAGCTCCGGACAGGCCGCGGCTAAGGCGATCCTCTTTGCCGAAAAGGAGATCACGATAGGCGATACAAGCTTGTGGTTTGAGCGCGGAATACGTGATATACCTTATCCAGGTGATCGTATCAAGAAAGGGCATCCGGTGTGCAGTGTTCTGGCTACGGCCGCGACGCCGGAGCGCTGCGAAGAGAAGCTGGCTGAAAAGGTCGCGGAAGTGAAAACGTGGCTTTATTAGGCCCACATTCCTGTGGGCCACACGAATATGGGGCCACACACGTATGGGCGCAGGCCCTGGGCCTGCCTTTAAAGAGGTAGTATCAATATGGTTGAGACAATGCACTTAATCGCTGGGCGATCCAGCAAGCAGGGTACGAGTCTGAACGCCGGCAAGCTCGGTGAGGAATACCACAAGGTAACAACGACACTGGAAATGAACAGTGAGGATATGGAGCGCTTAGGCTTAAGCGACGGGGATCAGGTGCGGCTGCGCACGGACATCGACGAAATCGTCGTTGAGTGCATCGGGCGCAAGCCCGAGGACCTGCCATCCGGTCTTCTATTTCTCGCATATGGACCTTCGTCGAGCCTGTTGATGGCGGGCGAAACCGAGGCAACCGGGATGCCTATTTCTAAGAATATCCTGGTTGAGGTGGAGCCAGTCTAAAAGGTGGCAAGGCAGCTCTGCAACTTTGCAACTGACAGCTAAAAGGAGAAAACCCTATGAATTGGAACGCGATTGGTAATTGGGCAGATGAAATGGA
>JBJYWZ010000594.1:0-11952 GCA_046259725.1 Promineifilaceae bacterium (SeqCode)
CCCTCATCGCTGTCCACCACATCATAGCCGGCTTTGCGCACGGCGGCGGCCAGCTCAGCGCGCGAAGTGGCGCCGGGCGCGTAGGTCACGGTGGCCTTGTTCGTGGCGTAGTTAACGGAAGCTTCCAGAACGCCGTCCGTTTTATTCAGGCGGCGCTCAATGGTCGCCGCGCAGTTGGCGCACGTCATGCCCAACAGAGGCAGCTCCACGGTGGCCGTGGGCACGGAGTACCCGGCGCGTTCAATCCTGGCGATCACGTCGGACGTTACGTCCCTGGCGTTAATCAGCTGCGGATCGTAGGTGAAAGTCACTTTTTCGCTGGCGAAGTTAACCGCGGCGTCACTCACACCCTCCACCTTTTTGGAGTTACGTTCCACTGCCGCCACGCAGTTCGCGCAGGTCATCCCCAGTACAGGCAGTGTTACTTGTTTCGTTTCGGACATAGATTAGTTGGTCAGTTTTCAGTATTCAGGTCTCAGTGACCTGTACTGAACACTGTTCGCTGAACTCAATCAATCTGCATCAACTGCTGCGGCGGGTAGTTGATCTCCGTCAACAGGGATTGAATCGAGTCCCAGGTCGCCGGTTCTTCCCAGGAAACGGTCACTTTCTTACTATCCACGTCCGCATTGACCCCGGTTACGCCGACGAGATCGGACAGTTCGAGCTCAATGGTGCTCGTGCAGTGACCACAGCTAATATTGGGTACAACAAAAGTCTTGGTTGTCATGAGTTTCTCCTAGATTAGTCAATAGTTTTAGTTGATTCAGGCAACGTATTTTGAAGGCGACAGATAGTTGGAATCGGGATGGTCTCAACAGTGTACAACCGGGAAAAACCTGAACTATAGTTCCTCCATCGAACTTTCCTGAAAAGATTCCCTGAGCAAAAAACCCTTCATGGCTTGTTCGTGACGGCGAAGACGCTGGTAATTTCTTCCAGTACGCGCTCGCGGTCATCGGGATCATCGCCGCGTACGGCCGTTGTCACGCAGGTGTGCAGGTGATTATCCAGAATAATCGTATTGACCTTACTGAGCGCCGCCTGCACAGCCTGAATCTGGCGGATGACGTCGATACAATACTGGTCATCCTCAACCATGCGCGTGATGCCGTTAATGTGGCCCGCCGCACTGGCTAACCGCTGCTGTACACTTTTCTTCGTTGCTTCATCCATCATTTAACGCCTCAACCCCTACCCCCCTGGGGGAGGGGTATTGGTATTATAGTGGAATAGGCTCGCGCGTGTCAAGGACCAGCGGACAGTTTTTAGCAAAAAGTTAGCTGTGTTCAGTATTCAGTCTCGCCGGCAATTACGGTATACTGCTCAGCGAATAAAATGTAGCTTACACTGTACAACGGCAGCAGCTGAAATGCTCAACAAGATCCGGAACACGTACAACGAATTTCCGCTTGAATATTGGACGCTCGTTTTCGCCAACTTTATCGACTCGGTTGGCGCGACGATGCTGTTCCCTTTTTTTGCCCTCTACATCACGCGGCGCTTTGGCGTCGGGATGACGGAGGCGGGGATATTAATCGCCCTTTTTTCCTTGTCCGGCTTTATAGGCAGTCTGTTTGGCGGCGCGCTGGCCGACAAATTCGGCCGTCGCAGCCTCGTCCTCTTCGGGCTCGTGTTCAGCGCCTTGAGCAGCCTGGTCATGGGTTTCGTGAATGAACTTTATGTCTTTTATGCGCTGGCCGTGGTCGTCGGCTTGCTGTCGGACATCGCCGGTCCGGCGCACCAGGCGATGATTGCCGACTTGCTGCCGGAAGAAAAACGCTCTGAAGGGTTCGGCGTGTTGCGCGTGGCGCGCAATCTGGCCTGGATCGTCGGCCCGACGATCGGCGGCCTCCTGGCGGCGTACTCCTATATGTATCTCTTTGTAATGGATGCCATCAGCAGCATCATGACGGCCGTCATCGTCTACAAACTTGTGCCGGAAACAAAACCTGAGGAGGCGCTGGACGTAGAAGCGGAATCTTTTATGAGCACGCTGGCCGGCTACCGAGAGGTCTTTGCCGACCGTGTTTTCATCATCTACATTTTCGTTTCCATATTGATGCTCATCCCCTACTTTCAAATATACAATACGCTGTCCGTCTATTTGCGCGATGTACACGGCGTGCAGGCGCGGGGCTATGGCTTTCTCATGAGTCTCAACGCGGGCATCGTCGTCCTGCTGCAGTTCTGGGTCACGCGCAGAACCAACCGTTACCCGCCGATGCTGCTGATGGTGGCCGGCACGCTGCTTTATATGGTCGGGCTGACAATGTACGGCATCGTGGCCATCTACGTTCTTTTCATCGCGGCCATGGTGCTGATCACGTTTGGCGAGATGATCGTGACCCCGGTGGGACAGACGCTGACGGCAAATTTCGCGCCGGTGGATAAGCGGGGCCGCTATATGGCCCTCTTCGGGCTGTCGTGGACCATTGCCGCCGCAATCGGTCCCTGGGGCGCGGGCATTATCATGGACAATTATAATCCGGATTGGGTCTGGTACCTCTCGGGCATCACGGCGGCCGTGGCTGCGGCCGGCTTCTTCGCACTTTATGTGGCTACGAAGGACCGCCTGGTCATGGCGGAGGAAGACGCGCAGTCAGCGACGGGCGCCTGATTGGCGCCTGCCCGGAACTGGATCGGCCAACAAGAATCTAAGTTTTTTTGCGCCACCTTTTATAGAGAAAACTGCCGGCGACGCCAAGCAGTACGCCTAACGCCAGATACAGCCACGGGGGCTGCTCTTCGACCATAATCATAAACGGCGTTTCCGGCGCGCGCAGGCCGCGGACCAGCGCTTCAGCCGTTTCCACCGTGTCCGGGCTGGTCAGAATAGATACGCCGTCCAGGTCCGCTTTAAGCGAGTCCAGCAGTTCGATAATCTGATCAGTATCCCCTTCCGTGCGCACCTGCACACTCACCTCCAGATCAGGGTTGGCCTCGCGCAGTTGGGGAATGAGCGGCTGCACAAATGCCTTCACGACCTGCGGATTTGTCTGCTGGCGCTGCACCTGCAGGACGAAAATGTCGACGTAGGGGGCCATGTCCACGCCGTGCGCCAGTGCCAGGTCATGATCGGGGCCGAAGGCGACCCGCAGGTCGTATTCGTCCGCCAGGTCGCGTACCGCCCGGATGCTTTCCAGCGGGTCGGCCAGCTCGCCCGAAGGGGTGGCCGAATTGGCCTCAAAGTTGTAGCCGATGACGTCGATTTCAGACGCGATCTGCGGCAGGGATGTTTCGGCTTCGGCCAGCGATTTGAAAACAACCATGCGACGGCCGTTTTCCGTGGCCAGGAGCTGGCCGATTTGCGCCGGGTCGTCCACCCGCGCGATATCATTCTCCCGCGCCACTTCATTGAACAGCGGGATCAGGGGCGCGCCCATGCGCAGGTCGATCCAGAGATCATTGACTGAAGAAACCTGGAAGGCGGAAACGGGTCTCTCAGGAAGAGAAAGCAGTCCAAGACAGACTGCCAGGAGAAAAAGGGTGAAGCGTGAGTTTTTCAAACGGCCGTTTCCAGTACGCGCAGGCGCTGATCATCCAGAAGCAGCGTAAGATAGTCAGGCGCTGCGATGAGGGCGTCGAAAGATTCCGGCCAGGGCCATTCAGTAGTTTCCATCGTCAAATCCTCCAGCACCGTACAAACGGGCAACGCCTAAATTGTATGCCCCTTTCACGCAGGATCAAAAGGAGAGTCCCACGATTCTCACGAACAGTACAGTGCAATCTGCACCCCTGCCCGAAGACTCACCCGGCTGCAGGCAGGCCCGGACTTAAAAAATCCCAATTTTCAGAACCTGAGAGAAAACCAAAGAGGCCCCTGCAGCTTCTTGACAGGTTCAGTGCCGAGGATAGAATGTGAGCGAATAGTCACGTTTCACTATTCACATAGAACTATTTAATGGAAAAGAGACTTCTTCTACTCAGCGCCTTACGCAACCATGAGATGCACGGCTATCAGCTCAACGAACTGTTGGGCCGGCACGCCGGCATCCCCATCAAGGTGACAGGTTCCAACGCCTATAAGCTCCTCAACAGAATGGAGGAGGATGGCTGGATTACTTATTATGAGGAGCAAGAAGGCAACCGTCCCCCGCGCCGTGTTTACAGGATGACTGCCGAAGGAGAAAAAGTATTCCAGCAAATGCTCCGCGACAGTCTGGCCGCCTATGTCGAGCCGGAATTTCCCAGCGCGACGGCGTTTAACATTATCGATCTCCTGCCGCCGGAGGAAGCGATTGCTTTGCTGCAAGCACGCCGCGAAAAAGTCGCCGCCAATTATGAGGAAATAGCCGGGGTAGGGGATGAAATGAGGCAGTATCATTTGAGTGTGGAGTATCTGCAGCGATTTTACCAATCTGAAATCGAATGGGTGGATGAGCTGATTGCCCGTTTGAACAATAAGTAAGTGCTCGTGTCGCTTCAAAAAACTCAAGCAGAAACCGGTCAGAGCGGGTCATGACCCCTGTCTGCCGGGGAGAAACAGGAATAACTATGAACAATGAATTTGCAATTGAAACCCGGGCGTTAAGAAAACTGTACGAAGGGGATGTCCTGGCGGTGGACGGCATCGATCTGGCCATTCCCACCAATAGTGTCTATGCCTTGCTGGGGCCGAACGGAGCCGGAAAGACGACGACGATTTCCATGCTTACGACCCTGATTCAGCCCAGCGGTGGCACGGCCACTGTCGCCGGGTTTGATGTGGTGCGCCAGGCCGCCGAGGTTCGCGCCCGCATCGGCGTGACCTTTCAGGAAATCGTACTCGACCCCGACTTAACCGGGAGAGAAGCGCTGGATTTTCACGGCCGTTTATACAATCTTTCGCACTCGCAGCGCGAGGCAAAAATCGGTGAACTTCTGGGGCTTATCGAGCTGGAAGAGGCGGCCGATCGGCGCATCAATACCTATTCCGGCGGCATGAAACGCCGCCTGGAGCTGGCCCGCGGCCTAATGACCGATCCTCAAGTGCTTTTCCTGGATGAGCCAACCCAGGGGCTGGATCCCCAGAACCGGACCAACATCTGGGACTACGTCAAAAATCTACAGGAACAAACCGACATGACGATACTGCTCACGACCCATTATATGGAAGAGGCCGAAGCCCTGGCCGACAATGTGGGCATCATCGACCATGGAATCTTAATTGCCGAAGGGACGCCGCAGGAGCTTATCAGCCAGCTGGGGTCGGAACTTTTTCAAATTGAAGGAACCGGAAATCGGGATGCTTTCGTCGCCAGCCTGCAGAAACTACCCTTCATTCAAGCTGTCCACACGCACAGCGGCGCGGTTCAGATCAGCGCCGCGGAAGGCAGCGGTCGTCTGGTCAGCATTGTTAATACATCCATGGATACCGGTTTCCACATCGACAACGTTTCCATCGCCCAGCCAACGTTGGGGGATGTATTTCTCAAATACACCGGCCGCCAGTTAAGAGACAAGTAGAAAGGATAAACATTATGAGTGCATCGATTGTTCTGTGGCAGAAACAGATTAAAAAAAGCCTAATCCACACCGAGGAGATACTTGGAACCTTATTCCAACCAATTTTGTGGGTCGTTCTATTCGGCGTTGGCATGCGCAGTCTCATCGAAGCCATGAGCCCCGCTCTGGGCGCGGATTACATGAGCTTCGTGCTGCCCGGCATCATCGCCCTGACCGTCGTAGGCGGGGCAATCGGCGGCGGCGGCGCCTGGCTCACCGAGCGGATGACAGGTATCGTCAAAGAATACCTGGTTGCTCCTATTCCCCGCCTCAGTATCCTGATGGGCAGTGCGCTGAGCATCACGTCCAAAGTATTGATCCAATCAATCATCATTCTGATCGTCGGCGTTTTGATGGGCGCCAGATTAAGCTCGAATCCATTAGGCTGGATCGGGGGATTCCTGCTCATCGCCGGCTACGCTGTCGGCTTCTCAGGTATCGCCCTGGCCGTGGCAACCAAACTAAACAGCTCAGAGGGATATCACGTGATGATCTTCATGCTGCAGCTCCCCCTGCTCTTTTTAAGCAACTCGTTGTACCCGTTGGCGACCATGCCCACCTGGATGCGCATCGGCTCCATGCTCAATCCGACTACCTATGTCGTCACCGGCCTACGCGACATAACGCTGGCCCCGCTTACCGATTCCGTCGTTGTGTCCCCTATTGCCACATGGGTTTGCTTCGTTGTCATCGCTGCCTTTGCCGTAATTGGTATGGCGCTCGCGCTCAGAGCCTTCCAATCAACGATCAAATAACAGGTACACAATTTCCCCAAGCACAAAAATAGCAAAACGCGAGCCCGCCGCGAACTTCTCGGCGGGCTCGCCTGTTTAACCTGACTCATTCAAGAAGGAGAAATGGTGAGCTGACGCTAAATGTGAGACACGGCGCTTGTCACAGCCCCAACAAGATCCCGGCAACGGTGAAGTAGATAAACAACCCGGTGGCATCGACCAGCGTCGTCATCGCCGGGCCGGAGACCACCGTCGGATCAACGTTGAACTTCTGCGCCAGCAGCGGAAGCACGGCCCCCAGGATGTTGGCCCACAGCACGATGATGAAGATGGCCGCGGCCACGGTCAGGGCGATGCCGGGACCTGTTTGCCAAAGCAGGGCACGGCCGTAAGCGACAATGCCCATACCTATTCCCAGAAGCAGGCCGACCTGCAGCTCGTGCCATAACGGCTTGAAGAAATTCTCCTTGTCCAGCTCGCCTAACGCCAGGGAGCGGATAATCGTGCTCGTCGTCTGCGAACCGGCATTGCCGCCTGTGCCAATCAGCAGCGGGATGAAGAAGGCCAAGGTGATAGCGCACCTGGGACAGCACATCATCAAGCGTTGTTTGAAACATGGGACACCTCCAGATTTCATTCCCTGGAGGCGCGAAGGGAACCGGCCAACCAGGGGAGTTTATTCGGTTAGCGGGTCGGGCAGTCGTCCGGGACTACTGCCAGGCTCTGGATTTTCGTTCATTTCCTTATCTATGCTTATCCTGGGACCGCGCTGAGGGCGCGCTCCGCTCCTAAAGCAACATAGAATTATAGTCCCAGTGAAGGGCGTGGCAAGAGATTGTAGTGAACACTGACTCCAGCTTGACAGCCGCCCCATTCCGGTTACTATCGCTCGCAGGGCTGATCAGTTTTTTTGCCCACCAATTATGACTTCTGAGAGAGATCGCCATGACCACATTGACCCTACCCGGCCTTATTGATGTCCACACCCACCTGCGCGTGCCCGGGGGCGAGCATAAGGAAGATTTTACGACCGGCACGGCTGCCGCGCTGGCCGGAGGCGTCACCATGATATTGGGAATGCCCAACACCACGCCGCCAATTGCAACGGCCGAAGCGCTGGCACAGGCCCGTGCCCAGGCCGCGCAAGATATCCTTTGCGACACCGGCCTATTCGCCGGAGCAAGTCCCGAGCATACGGCCGAACTGCCCGCCCTCGGCGAAGAAGCCGTGGCGCTCAAGATTTATCTCAACGACACCTTCGGTCCCTTACGCGTCGAAGACGTCCCTACCCTGCGCGCATGTTTCGCCATCTGGCCGCGTGAGAAGATGATCGCCATGCACGCCGAGAAGCAGAGCGTGGCCGTGGGCATTGGCCTGGCCGCCGCTTACCGCCGCCCGGTTCATTTCTGCCACATCAGCCGCCGCGAGGAGATCGAGCTAATCGCCGACGCCAAGATGGCAGGCCTGCCCGTGAGCTGCGAAGTGACGCCGCACCACCTTTTTCTGGATCGCGACGACGCCCGGCGCCTGGGTCCGTTCGGCGACATGCGGCCCATCCTGGGAACGGCCGCCGACGTGGCCGCGCTTTGGGAACATATCAACGACACCATTGACTGCATCGCCACCGACCACGCGCCGCATACCATTGCGGAAAAGCAGGGCGAGAACTACCCGCCCGGCGTGCCCGGCGTGGAAACGTCTCTGCCGCTGATGCTGACGGCCGTCGCCGAGAACCGCCTCACCCTGGAGCGCGTCATTGCCCTGATGGTCGACAACCCGCGCCGCCTGTTCAATCTACCGGCGCAGGCGGACACACATGTCGAAGTCGACCTCACCCCTACTATCATCCGCGCGGAGGATATGCACAGCAAATGCGGCTGGACGCCCTTCGACGGCATGGAAGCCGCCGGACGCGTGGCCCGCGTCATCCTGCGCGGCGAAACGGTCTTCGAGGACGGCGAGGTGCTGGCCGTGCCAGGCACGGGTCTGGTGATCTAGCAGGTCGCCTGCGGCAAGATGCAGGGAGGATCCGCGGATTCGCCTCTAGGGCTGCGCGCAGGTGAGCGTGGCCAGATAGAGCTGCTGCTCCGGCGTCAGTTCGCAGGAAGCGATGGGTTCGTCAGGCGGGCAGTCTGTGCCCTCGGCCGGCTGCCAGGCGATATGGGACAGGCACAGCGCGTCTCCTTGGCGAAAGGCCGAAGCCGTACCCGTTGGGCCGTCCGCCTGGTATTGGGGGTCTTCCTCCCAGCCCTGAGCCTGGAGCACTGAACTCAAAGCAGCGGCGGCTTCCGGGAGCGTGCCGAAATCGGCACCGGTGCCCACGGCGGATGCCTGGCAGCCCGTGCCCGATTCACCGCTCAAAGTATCTTCAAAGGGAGCTTCTCCAGTCGTCACCTCCAGTCCAAGGGCATCCTGCACGGCCCTCGCCAATTCAGCGCACGCCGCGTCGTCCAGTGGACTATACGTACCGTCCCGGCCTGGTTCGGCCGTTTCCGAGTCACACTGGCCGTTGAAATAGTCCCAGACATCACACACGGCGCCGTTGGGCAAGGTGCAGGTGCCCTGTTCATCCTCAGGCGCGCCGCTCTCATCGGTGATGGTGTACTCGCCACCGGTGATGGCGCAGTACCGTGCCGCCACCGTCAGATAGCCGGTGATTTTGCGGCCGCCGACGGGGCAATCTCCGCGCAGTAAGGCCCACTCTTCACACTGGCGATTGTCTTCAAAATAGCAGACGCCTATCACGCCGCCGTCGCCGCGCGTTTTCATCAGCAGCCGCCCGCCTTGTTCGATGCAGTTGAGCGATGCAGGATTAGGCAGGCTGACCTGATCCGCGGTACCCGGCACACACTCGCCGCGAAAATAAGCCCATTCCTCGCATTCCGAGCCGTCAGGGAAGATGCAGTAGCCGGCCTGGCCGCCTTCCTCGTCACGGATTTCGAGTTCGCCTCCCTGCTCAACGCAGTTCAAGGAGGCCGGGTTGGCCAGCCCGTCCGCATCCTCGCCCCCGAAGCTTGAATCGCTGTCTGTTGGTTCGGCCGTTGCGGATGGGGCAGCTGCAGCTTCGCTATCCTTACTGTCGGGAACGCCCGTCGACTCAGGAACGGCCGTACAGGCGGCGACTGCCAAGAAAAAAACTAAAAACAAAACGATCCAGACAGTCCGTTTCATAGCACTGTCTCCCTGCTTACATCTTGATTTTGTGAATAATTTCCCAATGTTGACGCATGCGTAAGTAAGTCATATCATGCGTTTATAAACGTATGAATTGTGCAGCGAAGAATCACTTGCAGCAAGCGGACCGGGAAAATCTGACGGCGCCGCGGACTGGACGGGTAAATTAGCAAGGTGCAGGAGTCAAGTGAAGGGATCCAATAGTGACTTAGGGAAGATAGAAAACATCCATCGTTATCACAAGCAATATGTCTCCGTGTACAAAGTCTCGTACCGAATATTTGAAAAATCTTAGCGGCTCCTAGGTTTTACGGGTAGTTATTGACAGGTATTACTTTCGCATTTCTAATAAGGAATATCTGAGCAAGTGCTCTTGACTGAAGAAGTCGTAATAATAGCTACCAACACGCCAACCCCAGTCATCAATATCCCTTGCTATTTACGACCAATATCACTCCACAATCCCAACACGCGACCAACCGATAACGATGCCAAATCGATCATTGTTTATTCATGCCCGACCGGACTGTATAGGGCATGAGAGGAGGTAGTGCTGCCAGACTAGAAATCATTTCTCACAAGTAAGTCTTTTCCTACAACCAACTAACTTAAGGAGTAAAAGAGTTGAAACACAAGTATTTCCATACATTACTATTAGTTGTTGCTCTATTTATGGTGGCCATTGTGCCTATTGCCGGTGCGTCCACCGGTAGCTCACAGGATATTCCTGATGGTCTTCCTCCTGAAGGTGCCAATACTGACAATCCGTCGCACCCCCTCGGTGACCAACAAAAGGCTTTGAAGCAAAAGGGCTTTGAAGCAAAGATGAATGGCAAGACAGACGGCCCGGTCGCTGAGGTTGCTAAAGGCCAGTTCGTGGAACTGGAACGCCAGGGCGAGGATTCCATTTGGACCGTGGTGGGCGAGTTTGGTCCTCTTGATTCACCATTTGGTATTCTTCAGTCCGGTATCCCCGGTCCGCTGCACAACGAAATTCCCGAACCTGATCGCACTGTGGATAACAGCACGATTTGGGCGCCCGATTTCAGTGAATCTTATTACGAGAATTTACTCTTCTCGGAGGCTCCCGGCGCAGTTTCCATGCGCAACTTCTATATTGCCGAATCTTCAAACCGTTATACGGTTAATGGCGATGTAACTGATTGGGTAGAGGTTCCCTATAACGCTGCACACTACGGCAGAAATTACTGCGGCGGCATCGTTTGTGCCCAGACGTGGCGTTTTGTCGACGATTCTGTTGATGCCTGGGCCGCAAATTCCGGCATGTCGACCGCCGAAATCAATGACTATCTTTCCCAATTCGATGTATGGGATCGCTATGATATAGACGGAGACGGCAACTTCGACGAGCCAGACGGCTACATTGACCATTTCCAGTCAGTCCATGCCGGCGAAGGTGAAGAGACCGGCGGCGGCGCACAAGGTAGCGACGCCATCTGGAGCCATCGCTGGTACGCATACTACAGCGCAAACGGTCCTGATGGTATTGGTCCCAACGGCTATGGTGGCGTCCGCATTGGCAACAGCGATTACTGGATTGGTGATTACACAATTGAACCTGAAAATGGCGGCATTGGCGTATTCACGCACGAATTTGGTCACGACCTGGGTCTTCCCGACCTGTACGACACCTCCGGCAACACCGGCGGGGCGGAAAACTCAACCGGCTTCTGGACCCTCTATTCCTCCGGTTCCTACGGAAACTCAGGCATTCCCGAAGACGGCATTGGTTCAAAGCCGATCACCATGAGCGCCTACGAGAAGATCTTCCTCGGCTGGTCTAATTATGAGCTTGTTGGATATGGTGAAAAGGCTTCTCTTAAGCTCGGCCCATCCAACTACAACACCAAGCAGGCGCAGCATCTGGTCGTCTTGCTGCCCGATAAAGAAGTGGATTTCCCGGTTGGTGATCCCTATTCCGGTGATTACTTCTACTTCTCAGGGTCAGGCAACGATCTCGATAATTCGATGGCGCGCGATTTCACCTTACCAGCCGGCAGCCCGATGCTGACGGCCAAGGTCAAATACGATATTGAGCTTGATTGGGATTACGCTTACCTTGAGGTCAACGGCACGCCTGTTGAAACCAATTTATCCACAACTACGAATCCGAATGGCCAGAACTTTGGTTTTGGCATCACGGGAACATCCGGCGGTTGGGCAGACCTGACCGCTGATTTGTCGGCTTACGCCGGCCAGACCGTCACAATCGGCTTCCGCTACTGGACCGACGTAGCAGTGGCCAATCCCGGCATGTTCGTCGATGATATCGCTGTCGACGGAAGCCCGCTCGATGACGCTGAAACAGAGTTTGGTTGGAATTACAACGGCTTTATCCGTACGGGCAGCGTGGTGAGCCAATCCTTCTTCAACGCCTACTTCGCCGAATTTCGCACCTACAAGGGATATGACGACGGGCTGCGCACCGGACCCTACAACTTCGGTTTCCTGGATAATCCGGCATTGGGCAATTGGGTCGAGCACTTCCCCTACCAGGATGGCCTGCTGGTCTGGTACTACGATACGTCCTTTGCAG
>JBJYWZ010000595.1:0-1789 GCA_046259725.1 Promineifilaceae bacterium (SeqCode)
TGACGGTGACGTCGAGCGTGGCGATTCGCCATTCGGCCGTCGCTCCGCTGTGCAGTTCGAATTCTCCCCACCAGTTCGCCGGCCGTTTCATTGACTCTGTTGCTGCTTCCGCCATTACTCACAGTCCTGCTGCATAACCAGTGAAATCGCTTCCGTTCAAGGAGGTTCGAATTTCACGTTTCGATAATGATACCATCCAGGCTGATAGAAAGCGCTATTGGACGGTCCGCCGCGAACATTTTACCATCATGCGCGCAGGGCGCGACAAACGAGTGTCAGGGGGACACAGGGCGCACGGAGCAGGCAAAGAGAAGGCAGAGTGGAGAAGAGGCAGAGCGTGACAAACACGCGCCGCGGCGTGCGCGTTGGCTAAGGTGCGGGTACCCAGACCACGAAGTCGAGCGTCTGGTCCTTGTAGGTCACATCAAAGCGCCAGCAGCCGGGCCGGGCGACGTGCGCGCCTGTCAGCATCGCCCAGTGCCAGCGCGGATGGTAGGCATTTGTCGTTTCTTCAGAATGAAAGTCAGATGCTTTGCCGTCCAGGCGGCGGGCGGAGACGACGAAGTCGGGCGTTTCATCTTCGTGGACGTCAAATTCCTCGCTCCACATCAAGAACTTATCCCATTCGGCGAGCTGTGCCCATTCGCCGGAGAGCGGCAGAGCGGTCCACAGTCCCGGTTCGCCGTACCAGAAGCGGCTCGGGTCAGGGGGTTCTTCCGGCCAGGGCTGCGGCGGTACAAAGGCGTCCGCTGCAGGCTGCGTAACGGGGCAGTGATCGCGGTCGCTTTCGCGCGAGGAAACCGCCGCACAGGCGGGAGAGGAGAGAAGGGCTGCCAGGAGCAGAAGAAGGGATATGTTCATTGTCAAAACCTTGTCCCGGTTACTACTGCAGTTACACCGCAGCGCGCGGAAAGGTTCCATCGACCGGTCGTCATAGAAGATTACGGCCGTAGCAAGGCAGCTTGCAGCGCCTCCGAGAAGCGCCGCGGGGCGTCTGGGTGCATGCGCAGGTAGAGCGAAGGTTCGATCAACTCGAATTCCATGATGCGAAAGTCGTCCCCAGTGTGGCGTACGAGGTCGAGACGCGCGTAGAGGGGAATCTCGTCCAGGGAATCCAATGCGCGCCGTGCCACGTGGCGCAGCGCTTCGCCCGCTTCAACGGCCGTAATCACACCCCCATGTTCTTCCTGCACGCGAAAGTCGCCCGCGGCCGGTGTTTTGAGAATGGCGTGGCTGAAACGGCCGTCGAAGTAGATGAGCGAGAATTCGCCCTCATTCAAGATATGGGGCATAAAGGGCTGTGCAAGATAGGGAGCTGCGCCAAATAGTTGACTCAGGCGCGGCCAGTGCGCCTCCAGCCCGGTCCTGTGCAGGCGGAAGGTGTTGAAGGCGTTGACGTTGACGGGAGGCTTGAGGATGATTTCGTGCGTCTCAAAGGCGGTGAAAAGCGCCAGCAGCTCGTCGATGTCATTGAGACGGGCGCCGTAGCGCGTGGGCACAATGGGGACTTGCTTTTGTTCCAGGTGCAGCAGGTAGCGCTTGTCCAGGTTCCAGCGCACAAGGGCCAGGGAATTTAGCAGCCTGGCGGGCGACTGGTCGATCTCGCCTAAGGCATTGAGAAATTCGGACGGCCGTTCGTGATAGTCCCAGGTAGTGCGAATGACCACCAGGTCATAGCGGGACCAACCAGCCGGCTGGTCCCAGGGGATAAAGTCGACGCGCCAGCCCAGTTCGCGCAGCAGATCGACGGCGAGGTCGTCGTCGCTGACGAAGTCGCTGAGGTCGGTGA
>JBJYWZ010000596.1:0-23334 GCA_046259725.1 Promineifilaceae bacterium (SeqCode)
GATCCAGGCGCGCATCCGTGGCCGGGCTGAATGTCGCCCGCAAATAGTCGAGTAAGTCGGGTACGACAACGAATAGAACCGGCTCGCCCGTTTTATTGACGAAGTTTGCTATCGCTGCTGCCAGATGTGTCTTGCCATTGCCAAATGCGGTGCCGTAAATGAACAGCCAATCCTGCGGTTCTTGAGCATACTGAAACGCCGTTTCAAAGGCATTATGCAGGTTCTCCGCTTCCGCACGCGTCAGTTCACGTTCGCGTAGATCAAAGGTCTCGAACGTTTTGTCGCTGTGCAGATCGAGCGATGAGAGCGGTGATTGATCATGGTCCACACCCCCCATTCGGAAATCAGGCGCGCTGATATGGATGATCGTGCAGACCGCACTGTCGGCGAGCCGCGAACGAACGCGTATATCGATAGCTTCCAACTCTTCATTCGTCGTGACAATCGTTGGCAGGCGGGCGTTATAACGATAATTGAAGATCTGGTACAGTTTTTCCTGCGCCCATTCCGTCTTGCTTTGAGCGCCTAAATCATCCAGGATCAGCAGCGGGGCGTTTCGTACCTGCTCAAAACGTTCGTCGTACCCTGTCTCCGCATTGGGGCTGAAAGTGGCCCGTAAGTGATCGAGCAAATCGGGCGTGTTGATGAAGAGCACGGAGTGTCCCAGGTTGAGGCGGTGGTTTGCCACGGCAGCCGCCAGGTGAGTCTTGCCGCAGCCATACCCCCCCTTGAAGACCAGCCACCCGCTTGGATTTTGTGCAAAGGCCAGCGCTCTATCGTAGGCCATCCTCAGGTTGCGCTGCTTTGCCGCTGTCAAACTATATCCCTCAGGCTTGAAAGACTTGAAGGTACAGTCTTCCAAAGCGCCAAGCTGGCTGAGCTTCAAGAGGCGTTGGAAGCGCTCCTGCTCGCGATCGCTGGCGCGGCATTCGCAAGGCACGGCACGGCCGAACGACGGATCGGTCGGCTCTACATCAGGTACAACATAACCCAGGCCGCCGCAAATAGGACAATCGTCGCGTCCGACGCCCGGATTACTGCCGCCGCCGTCATCGCTTGAAGACATCCTTGTATTCTTCGGGGACCTGTTTTTTAAGTTGTTGCTGAGAATCTCGCTTACTGATTCCATCTGGCTTCTGTTTTCCTTCCAGGCGCCATCGTTCGAGAATCGTGATGATGTAGCGCCAGCGACGCACGTTGTTTTCTACGGCTATCTTGATCGCTTCTTCAATCCACTGTGGCGGGTATGTCTGTTCGGCGTCACGCAGTTCATCGGCGATGAGCGGCGTCAGCGCGCCGATATTTTGTTCGTAAAGTACGAAGATATTTGGCCTGTCTACCAGCAGGCTGACCGGTTGATCTTCGTCTGGCCAGGGCCGCCATTCGCCATTGGTGATGCCTTCGACTGCCGCCCGGCCGCGCTCGCTGTTCAGAAAATACAAATCCATTTGCCCGTCCGCGCCTTCCACATTAACATGCAGAAACGTGCCCCGGGCGACGGCGCGCTCAATGCCGTCCATGAGGGAATCAGCGGCGGCCTGTGTCGTTGTTCCCAGGCCATTTACGAACGTGGTATCGCTCAAGAAATCTGTCAGACGCAGGTAGCGCACCGCGCCTTCCTGCTGCGCCAGCGCCCAGAAGGCGTACATCGTGACCTTCAACTCGGCGATATTGTCAATCGCCGGCAGAAGTTCACTGAAGAACAGGTTGGGAACCGGCGTAAGCCGCTGCTTGCCCGGTGGAAAACCTGAGAACCCTTTCATGGTTTGGAATTGGTCAATGTTTCAGTGCGTCAGTATGTCAGCTGCTGATCAACTGAATTCCTGAAATACTTGTAACCTTCTCAAAGTGCAATTTCTTTGCGCTGCAAATTACGAAATGTGGCCAGCTTGCCGTGCCAGAACAGGTCAACAGTTCCGGTGGGGCCGTTGCGATGCTTGGCTACGTTCACCTCGGCGATGTTCGGCCGATCCGTACCTTCATTATAGTATTCATCGCGGTAAATGAACATGACTACGTCGGCGTCCTGCTCGATACTACCGCTGTCTCTTAAGTCAGACAGCATCGGGCGTTTGTCCTGGCGCTGCTCCACCGCGCGGCTGAGCTGCGCGGCGGCGACGACAGGCACGTCGAGTTCTCGGGCCAGTCCTTTGAGGCCGCGCGAGATTTCGCTGATCTCCGTCACCCGGTTGTTCGAGCGGTACTCCGTCTGCATTAACTGCAAATAGTCGATCATGATCAAATCGATGCCATGCTCCGAGTAGAGACGCCGGCACTTCGTGCGAAGCTGCATGGGCGTGATCGAGGGCGTGTCATCAATAAAAATACGTGTTTCTGAAAGATGGCCGATAGCCTGCATAAAGATAGGCCACTCCTGATCGGCCAGAGCACCCCTGCGCAGGCGCTGCGAGTCAATGCGCGTTTCGGCCGAGATCATTCGCTGCACGAGCTGTTCGGCCGACATTTCCAGATTAAACATGGCAATGCGTTTATGGTAATGCCGCGCCGCCGTCAGGGCCATCGCATTCTGCAGGCTGGTCTTACCCATGCCCGGACGGGCTGCGATGATGATCAGGTCGGAGCGATTCAACCCGCCCAGCATGCGATCGAGATCGGTGAAACCTGTTGGCACGCCAATCACATCCTCACCGCGCTGGTGCAGCTCTTCAACCCGCTCCAGGTAACTGCGAGCGATCTGTTTGATGGCCACGAGATCGCGGGTGGTACGCTCTTCACTGACGCCGAAGAGCGTATGCTCCGCGCGATCGATCACCTGTTCGATCTCCTCAGATTCGTCGAACGCCAGGTCGGCGATGGTTCCGGCGGCTGTAATCAACTTGCGGCGTGTGGCCGCCGCTTCAACTGCCCGGGCGTAGGTGCGCGTGTTGACGGCCGTTGGTACGACATTGAGCAAACCAATCAGGTAAGCTTCCCCGCCGACCTCTTCTAACTGTTCGCGCCGACGCAGCTCTTCAGTCAGCGTGATAAAGTCAATCGCCTCATGCCGCTCGTTGAGCGTGACAATAGCGTCATAGATCCAGCGATTATGAACCCGGTAAAACGCTTCGGGCTTGAGAAACCCGGCGACCTCAAAAATCGCGTCAGGATCGATGAGCAGGGAGCCGAGAACCGCTTCCTCGGCTTCGATACTATGCGGCGGCAAACGTTCCGTGTCACTCATAACAACAGCCTGATAAGTCTAGTATAATGCAAAACGTGAAACGCAAGCCCTTATGCTCACGTTCCACGTTGGCTTAATCAAAAAGTCAGCCTGGGAACAATCCTGTCCTCCAAGAGAGGTCAGTTTTCTCCTTCAAAATCGTCAAAATCCAGTGTGTCCAGGAAATCAGTGAAGGCGTCAAGATTGCCAACATCCCCCTCACCCTCATCCTGCTCCGTCTCTTCAACAAGATCGGGTTCGGGCTCCACACCGGCTTCTTCGAGGACCGCTTCATTGGCATAAATCGGCACTTTGGCGCGCACGGCGACCGCGATAGCGTCGGAAGGACGGCAGTCAATTTCGTGCACATCATCGTTGACGTTTATGAACAGGCTGGCGTGAAATACCTGCTCGGTCAGTTCGCGAATCAATACATGCGAGACTGTCCCACCCAGCTCGTTGATTACCATGTTGACGAGGTCGGCCGTCAGCGGGCGCGCGACCTTAACATCTTGCAGTTCGATAGTAATAGCGTCCGCCTCACATGGCCCGATCCAGATCGGCAGTTGGCGATCGCTGTTAAGTTCCTTAAGCAGGACGATACGATGCTGCGAAACGAGACTTATGCGAATGCTGTCAATAACGACTTCGATCATGTGGAACCTCTCGGCCAGTACACGCCGGCATAATTTATTCTTTGATGGGAGAGCAAATCTCAACGTGCCGAACGCTCAAGCGGATGGTCAACGGATTGTAACATAAATCTTTAATTGGTCCATGCCCGGTCTGGCTCAGTTAATTCGCCAGAACCCAGTCCCCGTTACGCAGTCCCATGTCCAGTGTAAACAGGCGTGTGCCTGTAGCAGTTGTGGCCAGGACTTCCGCTACGTAACCTTCGATTGTTACTTCGTGCGGCTCATAACCAAAAGCCACGGCCGTATGTACAATGTTCTGGTAGTTGGCCACTAAGGGATCGACCGTGGCGCCTTCTTTTTTCAAAAAACGCTCGAGGCTGTCCAATATGACATTTGCCCGCGCGAAATCTTTCTCGTGGATGGCCCGGTCGGCGGAACGCAGCATCAATTCAACCGTAAAATTCGTTTCCGTGTCGGGCTGTCTCTGGTAATCGGCCGCATTACCTGATTCGACGACATCTACCGGATCGGGCAGCCATGCCGTTCTGAAATAGGCCGTGCGATCATATTCTTTCTGGTAGGTGCGGGCCGTCTCAAAATAGCGTATCGTGGTTTGCAGTTCTGCAATGTCATCTTCCTCCAGTGGAATAGCTGCAAGCTGCTCCAGCCAGGCGGCTTCCATCTCGGATAGTGACATATCAAAGTAGCGTTCTACATTGGCGTTAAGCGCGTCCGCGTCCGTTGCCCCGTCGGCGATGGACGTGTTGCTGTAAAACTCGCGCACATTCGCCCATCCATGCCGGCTCACCAGATAGTCGATAAAAGCACCCGCTTCCAGGTAGCCGATCTCGTGATTGGAAGTGTAAAAATCATTGGCCAATTCGGCCAGCGGGATATATCCGTTGATCGCCAGCAGCGCTGCGCTGCGGCGCTGCAGGTCTTGTTTCTCATAATGGCCACCTGCTGCCCATACCGCCACACCTTCGGATAAGATATTGATCCGCTGCGGGGCAAATTGCCGATCAATGATGTGCGTTGATTCGTGTACCAGCAGCTCGTATAGATCGCCGCCGATATAGGGCCGGTCATTGTAGACAATGACCATTTCTGATCCGGCATAACCGCCCTGGCCAATCGTGCGTTCCACGAAGTAGATCTCTATCTTTTCCTGTGGGAACTCGTTGAGACGGCTGGACGCTTCGGAGATAGCCGAATCGACGAGTGTTAAAAGCTCGGGGAAGTCGCGGTAGGCGGCCGTTCTCGTCAGCGCGTGTACGGTACAGCAGTCCGTTTCGGCCGTAATCCAGCTTGCGTCACGCTCTTCCAACGGCTGTTCGCTGCTCTTGCCCACGCGGACGGAGAAAGTCGTTTCATTGTTTGAGGGATCTTCGTCCCCGTCCGTAAATAGATCCTGGCTGTCCAGTACAACGCGAATGTCATGCCTTCCGGCTGTTCCGCTGGTATTCCAGACCCACTCATACGCTCCCTGCGCGTTGCCTTCCCAGTTGCGACCATCCAGCTTACCGGAACTGACGATGTTACCGTCGACGTAGATATCGACTCCAACATTCTCAACCGGAATTTCCTCGGGAACATAGGGCTGGACCTGGAACGTGACCCGGTCGCCGGAGATGATTTTCGGAACTGGAAACAGAATCACATCATCTTCTTTGATGGACAGATCGCCAGGAACGTTTGTACTGGTGGGCGCCGCTGTAGGCGGGGGTTGGGTTGGCAGAGTCGTGGGAAGGGTCGTCGCCTGCGAGGGTGTCTCAGTCGCCGGGGCAGGAGGGGCGGTCTCATCCGCCAGAGCGGCAACAGCGACCGTTGCTCTCACCGTACCGCTGCCAGGATCCTTGATCTGGCTGCATGAGGTCAAGAAAAGCACAGCGACCAGGAGTGTAACGGCTCCACGGAACGAATTGGACTTTGTCCCGGCGGTTCGTCGCCGCAAGGCATATGCCGGGTTCAACGATAATCGCGACATGTTTCGCTGCAGTATTTGCCCAGGTCAGGAAAAACGCATTTCGCCTTAAGAATAATCAATGCCTGCCATCCAGGCAATCAGACCTCTCGAACTCTCGTTTCTCACTAATGCTGCCTGCCCGTCAATATATGAATAGACCCCACCAGACAATGCTTTCTCTGGTGGGGTTGAAAGTACTATTCTCTATTCAACTGACTTTGAGGGAACCTAATTTGGAGCAAACTCCATTGTCCCCCCGTCGGCAAACAGATCGATGAACAGATTTCCATCCTGGTCAAAATAGATGGCGGCTGCGTTGAGACTGCGAATAAACTGGTCGCTCAACGAACCTTCTGGGCAAAGCGCCAGGGTGGTATTGGTAATATTGATACTTATGGAACCCTCACTGGGGTTTGTTTCGTACGTGCCGGATCCACTATTGCAGTCCGCCTGAATGCCGATCACGCCGTCAGCCATGAACTCCATGAGATATTGTCCGGGATCGTCAGGAACAAAGGTCTCTACCGGTGTCACCATCTGCATCCACTGCCAGCGAGTCCCTGCGAGATCGATACGCGCTGCGACAGCTTCGCTTCCTGCCTCGGCGCCAGCCGCGGCAGATGCCGCGGCAGCCTCATCCGGGCCGTCTTCGCCGGCGACAACAGGCAGATCGGCGGACTCACTCGCAACTTCTTCGACTGCGGCCGTCGCATTAAATGCGGCCACGCGCGCGCCGTCCGCATCATACAGGTCCATTCTTGGACCCTGGATTTCGTAGGTAGCGGCCGTTTCCATGGCGGCAAGATACAGGGCTTCCTGTTCCATAATGCCCTCCGGCTCGGCGCACATCTTGCGCGTCACGGCCGCGGGACCAATGGTGATGTTTGTCTCATCTGCTTCGAAGGATGCCCGGTAGTTGTTGCAACCGGCCGAACCGCCGACAATGCCCACCTCAGCAAAGACGGCCGTCATTTCAGTGCCGTCCAGGACCGATACAACGGCTTCGTTGCCATTGTTAAATTCGGTGACGGTCCAGACCGTTCCCGTGAGCGATGGCGTAATATCTTCGCTGAAGATCAAGATGGTCTGTCCGTTGGCATCTTGCAGATGTAGCTGGTTATCCATAATCTCGTAACCGGCCACGTTGCCCAGATTAGCCAGGAAGGCTGTTTCTTGCAGCACGACCTCATCGGGGAAACAGGCCATCATGGTGCTGCCCACCTGTCCGACGGTGAGGCTGCTGCCGTCTACTTCGTAAGTACCGAAGTAATTGTTGCAGCCTGCACTGCCGCTGACCTGGCCGTCCGCAAACGTGATGGTCACGCGCGTGTCGGGCAGGCTCTGAGTAGGCTGGCCTTCAAGATCGACGTACGTATCAAGCCGCCAGGTTGGCCCCTCCAGAGCCAACGGGGCCGCCGCTTCGGCGGCTTCAGCCGCTCCTTCAACGCTCTCCCCGGCCGTCTCTTGCGCTTCCGTACCGGCAGCGGGTGTTTTGCTGACTACTTCGATAAGTGTGAATTTGAGCGCCGAGGCATCCTGTGCGGGATTCTGAACCGGCTCAACCAGAACCTGAAGTTCATACTCGTACCCTTCTTCGAATTCAAAACCGTCGATCTGATCGTAAAACAAACCGTAATCGTCATCCGGATTTGTTTTGACCTGCATGCACTGCTGCGGGGCAACGCCGACGCAGTCAACGAGCTCCGGTCCTATCCATGCGGTCACAATACGGCCGCCCTCGGTGACAGGTTCCTCAACAGCCGATTCGGCGGGCTGTTCGGCCGTTTCCTCACTCGCTGCTTCGCCGCTTTCTTCAGCAGCGCCTTCTTCCATGGGAACTTCTGCCGCCTCAGTATCCGCGCCAGGTGTCGATTCCTCTACCAGCGTCGATTCTGGTATCACTGCGTCACAGGCCACCAGGACCAGCGCAGCAACCACCATCAACATCGTTAACAGGGTAATTTTCTTCATCATCCATTCCTTTTTTACACAGAAAAAATTTCTAAAGTATGAGGATCGTACCTCATGTTTGCCGCCAGGCAACCTGCGCCGCTGCGGCGGAAACGATTTCTTCACGCGAGCCGGACTGTGCACCCCACTCGCAGCTGTCACGCATTAAGACGGCAAAGCTGATCAATAAGTTCCGTCTCTCACGCCGTTCTTAACATGAGGCGGTGCCTGTGGACGGCGCGCAAGGTCTTCTCAATTGACTGATTTCCGGGTACGGATTGTAGCCTAACTGAATCAATTTGTCTGTTTGCTCTGATACACCTGTATGTGTATTTTGCGCTTCTGCACCATTAATTCAGGCAAATAGGACCCTTTTCAGGGCCGTTGATAAATGGATCTGGCACGCGTTCTGACTCTGCTCCGCGGCGAATGTATTTCAGAATGCAGGGTTTGGAACTAACTGTTCTCAGCTTGATGAAGCCTGTGATTGATCCGGCTCTCGCGCTGCGGCCGCTGCAGCGTCCTCACTTAACGCGGGGATTGGCTTGCCCTGCAAAGTAGCGGCAATGACTTCCACCGTTCTGTCAAGGTTGCTTTGCCCATTAGGAAGCAGCGTGTGGCGATCCAGGTAGTCACCCTTGCCCGTATGGCGCATGGGTCCCGGGTCAATCACCGAAATCTTGCCTGCGCTCTCGGCGCGATACCAGTGTGAGTGGCGCATAATTGGCCAGCGGCCGGGATAAAGCACCTGGCTGATCATTGGGAACTTATCTTTTGAGCCTTGCAGATGGTAGAGGTGTTCCACCTTGTCCAGCCCGGGATCGTCGGAAATCACCCCGCCAATAGAGACTACAGAAACGGGCGCATGCAGACCTTCATGTAAATAAGGCGTCACGCCGGCCGCGATTTGCCCGCCGCCGCTCCAACCCATCACGGCAACGGGGATGCCGCTGTCTGGCAGGTAGCCATGCTGAAGCAGGCTGTTCGTCAGTTCGCGGGCCACTCCGAAGTTGTAAATCGGCCCGTAGCGCGGGTCGGCGGATACGGCTACCTGGAACATATTGCGGATGAAAATCAACACGGCGAATGCGCTGGCTTTGCCGCCCGCGCGGCTGTTGTGCAAGCGCTGCCATAACCACGATAACTCGCGTTCCCCGTTCAACGGATTGTTGTTTACCGAAAATGGAAACACATCGTCGATGATGACAGTTTTCCCTGGCATCGCCTCTTTGAGCCGCGCCAGAAATCTGCGTTCTCGCGAAGAGAGATCGGCCGATATGCCGCCAATTGCCGTCAGGTACACGATGTAAATATCGGCCGGCTCTTCGCTGGTAACGACCTGCTTTGGAGGAGCAACCTGCTTTAATTCACGTTTGGTCCAGCCTGCCCACCAGCCAAGCGCTTCAAAAGGTGACAGCAGCGCCATCGCCACCAAAAGTAGAAATGCCAGTACCACCAGGCACGTGATCTGCGTGATAAGGGAACTTATCATCGGCCCCGCCTGCTTCCTCGCGTACGCGTTTTGCGCATGTACTCGTCTACAGCCTCTTGAGTGTTTAGTTCCTTATCCACGCCGGTAGAAAGCCGCCACAGCAAATTGTCCACAAGATCGACACGCAAGAATGGCAAACGCGCCAAGAAAGTCAGGAATACCCAGCCCAGGACACTGCATATCAGCGCCGGCCAGAAACCGAAATCATAGGCGACCGACACGCCAACCAGCACAGCCAGCAGCACCCATATGCGCAGGGTAACGAAGATGATGTTGCCAAGATAGGGAAGAAGGATCAAGAAGCCAAAGAGTAAGGGCACATAGCCCAGGGCGACGGTTCTGACCACATAACCATAGCCTTGGTGTGCATTAAAAACAAAGCTGGCCATGATCCAGATAGAGCCCGCCCAGAAAAAAACGCCAATGACAAAAACAAGCGCTTCCACCAAGATCGCGAAGAGGAACCTTCCCCTGGGTACACGGTTGGCGAAAAAAACCACGCTGTGCCCAATAGTGTCGGAGACGCCCGCTAGGAAGAGGATAATCAGTGAAAATATCCCGGTGATAGAAGAGTCCAGAGCCGCCTGAAAGACTTCAGGATTTAATCGCAGGACACCGTTGATGAGATCGCCCATCAGGTCCAGAAACGTGTGCAGCGTCTCCATGGGGCGATTATCTCTGTTTCATTAATGGGCGCCAATTTGAACCGCGCACAGGGCGGCGGGTTTCAAGCATATATCGAAGGGCCCTGCGGGCCGGCATTACCGCCGGCGCTATGGCCTTACATTAAAAGAGATCGTCGTTCGCATCATCCATGCCGTAATCGTCGCCTGGCGTGTCTCCTCCCCGCTCGCCCTGGCAATTCTTCATGTCCGCATAGAACAGCTCGTCGTAGCGCCGCGAGCGCACCGGGATGGGCATCTTAACGCCCCATCCCAGGAGCAGCACTTCCTCTTTTTCCTGTAGCCGGGCCAGCATGCCGCGAAGCTGCTCGCGCCCGGCCAGGCCGGTCAGGACGGCGCGAATGTCGTCTGAATCGCCCAGCCAGCCCGTGATACGTGTGCCCAACTGGGACATGACTTCATCGTCTATGCCCGATGGACGTTGGTCGATCACCAGCAGGGTCACAAAATACTTGCGCATCTCGCGCGCAATCGTCCCGAAAGAGGTTTGCTTTGAAACCTGCGGGCTCAGCAGCTTGTGCGCTTCTTCCACGGCGATAACCAGCGGTTTAGGCGGCCTGCCATACAACTCTTTCTTGTACTCGTTTGTTTTTTCGATCCAATGCTCGCGAATACGGCGGGTGAGGATATTGGTTACCAGCAGATAATCCAGTTCGTCTTCATACTCGCCGAAGCTCAGCACCACGTGACGGCCGTGTTCCAATCTATCCACGATAACCTCCACCGCGTTACCCGACGGCCGTTCCTTGACATATGGCTTGTCATAGATCCGCTTAAGCCGCCTGTGCAGCGCTTCAGCAGCAGCCTCATGCACGTTATTCTGCCGTGCCCAGGCGGCGACTGAATTTTCATGTGGTTCTTTCTTCCCTGATTCGGGATCCGTCACGGTCTGTGTATTAAGCTTCATGAATTCGGCGAACCAGTTTTCGCCAAAAGAGTTCGCCAGCGCATTGAGCACGTAGCTTGCCGTATCGGTCAGCTTTAGCGTTTCCGCCAGGAAGTTGATATCGCCAATTTCGAAATCTTTCGTGGCAAGTTCTACAGTGAAATCCGGTTGGTAGCCGCGCACACTCGCTCCCGCACCCAGCGCCGCCACCTGAATGCGCTGGCCAAAAAGGGACTTCAGCCCGCGCACGGTTACTTTATTGTCCGTGTCGCGATCGTCAAAGGCATACTCGTTATGCATATCAAAGACCAGCGCCGAGGCCACGTCTTCGCAAATCAACCCCGCCAGAACCATGCGCGTCAGGAAGCTCTTGCCGGTGCCGGTGGCGCCGAAGATGCCGCTCGATCGCTGCACAAAGCGCTCCAGATCGAGGCGGATCGGATGGCCCTGCTCAATGGTGCGCCCGATCTCAAATCCCTTGTGGCCGAAAATATCGGCTACATCGGCTTCATTCGCCGCGCGCACGTCCGCGTGATGTGCCGGGACGGTTTTCACCGGTTTGGGACCTTCAAGCCCGCGCTCGACGCGCTTATCAAACTCAGCTCGCTCCGGCGACGTTAAATCTGGGCCCATGTCCAGCATCAGCGTCGCATACATTTCCAGCGTGGTAAAAAGCGTTTTGCCCAGCAGTGCCTGCTTGATGACCGGCTGCAGGCGATCGCTGGCCTCATCGGCGAAGCGCGGGTCGGTCGCGCCAAGCTGCAGGTCGGTCACCAGGCCATAATAACGCATGCGGCCGCTGTCGCAGACCAGGAAACTACCTTCCTGCACTTCCTCGGCGGGCACGGTCAGGCGCACCCGCAGACCTTCGCGCAGGCCGCCGCCAACGATATAGCCCAGGAGTTGGCTGTCTTCACTCATTACCTCATCTCCATGTTCAGGCCGGGAACTGCGCTGTTGAGCGCTTCCAGAGTGGGGATCAACACGTCGTAGTTGCTGCGCAGGAGTTCAATCAACTCGCGCACTACGGCCACGATCCAGGCGGCGTCCTCACCCCGTCTTCGATAGACGTCGTGCATATGCGCCACAAGTAGTTGGTCGACGGGCACGCGGCCCCCTTCGGCGCGCAGAATGAGGCGCAGGTAGCCCAGGTTGCGCGTGAACGCTTCCAGTTCCTGCGGATCTTCCACCAATATGACCGGGTCCAGGTTCAAAGGCGGGCGCGGGGGCAGGCTGTAATGCAGATCCCCGTTCAGGCGATAGCCCACGGCCAGCACGCTCATCTCGATCGGCAGGATGCGGTTGTTGCGCTGATCCTCAATAACTTCACGCCGCGGAGCTTCCACCATTACCAGGCGCCGGATCAGCTGGTCGTCGTCGATATTGATGTTGTAGATCAGACCGTAAATCGCCTCACGTTCGCCGGCGGCCTGGGCCTTAACCAGGCTGCCGAAACCGGGAGTCGTGAGCTGGTTGACGCGGCTGCCCACGGCGAATCCCGTCGTATTGGCGCGTAAGACACGGCCGATTTCTTCCTCATTCTTTGCCATAAATCCTATCCTTCGAAGCGCGTCTTACCGCCCCGGGCGATATCTTTAGAGAACTGCTTGCTTGTCGTCATCGGGTGCAGGTCCAACTCCGCCAGGCGCAGGGCGATGCGGTTCTCCAGCTCTTCCTGGTCCTGACGGCCGACCACGGCGATCTCGTCAGCGCGGGTGATGACATACGGGTAGCTGCCGATGAGTCTGCATTGGTCCACCAGAATCGCGTGAACCTGGTTGAGCGCTTCTTTGTCACCGGCCACCCACAGCGGAATATCGACACGTGCAAGCTGCTTTTCGCCGCTGCCTGTTTTGAGATAGAAAAAGCAGACTTCATTATCCCGGTTGCGTGTGGCAAAAGCCTTGTTGTGCTGTGAGATATCCCTGAAGACCACGCTGCGCTGGCCCGGCTGCAGCAGCGCGTCAAATAGATCCGTATCAGTCAGGCCGGCAAATAAATCAGAATCAAAGCGATACAGATCGCTAATTTTGCGCTGGGATTTGTCCAGATCAAGGGTATGCAGCATGGTCAGGACAGACCGCTTGCCTGGCCGGTCGATGAAGCCAACAAGCCAACCGCCCACGGCATGAACGGCGCTCATTGCATCCTGCCATTCTTCGACTACGAGCTCGTCATGCGCGCCGCCGCCGCCACCGATGGGCCAGTAAAGCAGGCGCTGGTCCAGTATGCCCAGCGTCGGCCCCGGCCGGCCGGCTGCCTCAGCCACCTTGGCCGCAAGCGTGACGATTTCCGCCCGGTCGCGCTTGATGCTCACAAGGTTGCTGCTAAGATTAAAGACATCTTCCGCGTCCGTGTCAGACGCACCTGGGTATTTAAGCTGTGGAAAAGTGGTGACTTCTGGCGGTTCTCCACTTCCGTGATAATAGGTGATAACGCCGACGTTGATCAGATAGTAGAGCAGGGCGGCATGGCGGTCGGGAACGATCTGTGACCCATCCGTGGCGATAATCGTCGCTCGCTCCGGTGGCGGCGACGCGTCAATACCTTGATCAAGCGCTATTTCGTGGTGCAGGGGACGCGCCGCACGGTAGAATTTTTCGTCAGCCTTGCTGACCGCCCGGTCCATCCGTTCGTCTATTAGAGCCCATTCCGCCGCGTAATCCCGCAGCAGAGCCAGGGCCTTGTCCAGCTCTTTGCGTTGTTCTTCGCGCCGTCGGCCGACCTCATGCGCCATATCCGCCACGGCCGTCGTCAGCTTCTCAAATTCAAGGGCCATAGTGCATCCACCCTTACTGAAACGATAACCAATTCCAGTTTAGCACAAATGAGCTAGTGGCGCGAAGGATCGCGCGCTGTAATGCCTGATACCGCTGGGAGCATACGATGACCTGGGCTTGATCCCTTTCAGGCGGTTCGAGCGGCATGACTTGATTGGGGTTTGAGGCCAGCCCCACCCCGGCTCATTTGATGTCGATCTTCGTGACTTCGTCGAGGTCCAGCGCATCATCCCTGGAAAGTACCGTGGAGATGGCGAGCTGCGCGACCTGAAAAAAGGTCTGCAGGTCGGCGATGCGTTCCAGGTAAAATTCGGCCGTCTCTCTTTCTTGCGCCGTCAATTCCTCTTCGGCCGTTTTCAACTTGTCGACGCTGTCGTTCAGAACTTCCAGGGCCACCTGCACTTCGCGCTGTTCGCGGCTGCCGAGCACGTTCAGGATGACCTGCCATAAATCGGATTCGGCGCGGTAATATTTCTTGCGCTCCCCGCGCACCCACACTTCCTCGGCCATCCCCCAGCGCTCCAGGTCGCGCATATTCATGCTTACCGACCCCTTGCTGATTTCCAGGCTGTTTGAAAGATCGTCCAGCGACATCGCTTCGGGACTGAGCATCAGGGTGCCGTACAGACGTCCCATCACTTCGCTAAAACCGAAAAAACGAGCCAGACGGCCGAGCCCGGCTACCGTACTGTCATTCACTGCCACTAATGCGTCGTGCATCGAATCTCCCTGCGTTCAAAACGTTCTGAATGCTCAGAGATTAGCAAGAATTCTTCTGTGTGACAAGTACATCAATTCTGCGCCTGGAAAAGCCTCATCTGGATATTATTTCATATCCAGATGGGAGAGCGGGCCGTGGCCGCGTCCCAGCCGCCAGGCCTTCGCCGCCTGCAGGGCGCGCGCACAGAATTCCTGTGCTTTCACAATCGCCACGGCCGTTTCCATATCCAGAGCCAGGTTGGCGCAGATGGCCGCCGACAGCGTGTCCCCGCTGCCGTGCCGGTTTTCTGTAAGGATCTGCTGCTGGGGCAAGGGGTGCAGGGCTTCGCCATCGTACCACCAGTCGACGATAGCGCCGTATTCGCCGGGCACGCCTGTAATCAGCGCCTGCTCCGCCCCCTTTTCACATAACGTTTCGGCGGCGGCTCGCACATCCGTTTCCTGCGGCGGGCGCTCCAGCTCGTTTCCGCACAGCAGAGCCGCTTCGCGCCAGTTGGGAGTCACCAGCGCCGCCAAAGGCAGCAGGGCGCTGCCGTATGCCGCCGCAACCTGTGCTGGAAACATGCTATGCCCTTTATGGTTCACCAAAACGGGATCGACAACCAGCGGCCCCTCATCATAATCTTTCAGGCTGTCCGCTACCTGTTCAATCAGATCGGCCCGCCCGATGAAACCGGTCTTAACCGCCTGGGCACCGTAGTCGGAGAGCACCGCATCAATCTGCGCTGCGACCAGCTCAGCTGATACAAACTGGACGGCCTCGACCGTGACGCTGTTCTGCGCCGTGACGGCCGTGATCGCGCTCATGCCGTAAACGCCCATGGCTGTCCAGGTCTTCAGGTCGGCCTGGATGCCGGCCGCCCCGCCGCTGTCGGAGCCGCCAACAGTCAATACCTTTACCGGTTCTTTGCTCACCAGGATCAAAAAGTTGCCAGCTTCTTAGCTTTGCTGGCAACTTATTCCATTCCGTTATCCCCGAAACCCAGGTTTCCTGGATAACAATTTTCAATTACATATTATCAACAATTGCCTGCGCATATTCGGAACAGCTCAACTTGGTCGCCCCGTCTATCTGCCGGTGCAGGTCATAGGTAACCGTCTTATCCTGGATCGTTTTTGTCATGGCGTCGACGATCAGGTCGGCCGCTTCCTGCCAGCCCATATAATCCAGCATCATTACGCCGCTGAGAATCAGGCTGCTCGGATTCACCATATCCTTGCCCGCGTACTTGGGGGCAGTGCCGTGCGTGGCTTCGAATAAGGCGATCCCGTCGCCGATATTGCCGCCGGGAGCCATGCCCAATCCGCCAACCTGGGCCGCCGCCGCGTCGCTCATATAGTCGCCATTGAGGTTGAGTGTGGCGATAACACTGTACTCGCTCGTGCGAGTCAGCAGCTGCTGCAGCATATTGTCGGCGATACGATCGTTGATCACCACTTTTCCTTCCGGTACAACGCCGTCATGCTCTTCCCAGAGCGCTTCTTCAGAAATAGTCTGATCGCCGAACTCTTCAGCGGCCAGTTCATATCCCCAAGTTTTGAAAGCGCCTTCTGTGAACTTCATGATATTTCCCTTGTGTACCAGGGTCACGGAGGGCTTGTGATGCTTAATCGCGTATTCAATCGCCTGCCGCACCAGACGATCGGTGCCAAATTCGCTGACTGGTTTAATGCCGATGGCCGATCCGGGGCGTACATCTTTGCCCAGGGAGTCGCTCATGAACGCGATCAAGGCGTCCGCGCCTTCCGAGTGAGCCGGCCACTCAACGCCGGAATAAACATCTTCCGTGTTTTCGCGGAAGATCACGATGTCCATCTTCTGCGGCTCGCGCATCGGGCTTGGCGTGCCGGGAATATAACGTACTGGGCGCACGCAGGCGTAGAGATCGAGCACCTGGCGCAGCGTGACATTGAGGCTGCGGAATCCGCCGCCGATCGGCGTCGTCAACGGCCCCTTGATCCCCACCAGATACTCGCGCATGGCCTCAAAGGTTTCTTCGGGCATATAATTGCCGTCATAAAGTTCGGCCGCTTTCTCGCCGGAGTAAATCTCCATCCAGGCGATCTTTCGCTCGCCGCCATAGGCTTTTTCGACAGCCGCATCCCAGACCAACATTGACGCTGGCGTGATATCGACGCCAATGCCGTCGCCCTCAATAAACGCCACGATCGGATTATCCGGGACCTGCAGTTTGCCGTCCTTATAAGTTATCTTCTGGCCGTCGGGCACTTCAATGTGTTCATAAGACATATTCTATTTATCTCCTGATTGGATCTCGTGATGAAAACCTCTAATTTCTGTCGTACGCGGATTTTTCCGCCGCGGAATGTTCCGTTGTAAGCGGACGTAAGCAAATTTATATTTGAAAATGGGCAAGTCACTAGATTATACCCGCAGATGGTCTGATTGGGCAGTTTTTTCTGTTTTGCAATGAGCGGCCCTTCAGAAGCCAGAGCGGATAAATGGTGCTAAACTTCGCCACAGTCCCATCGGGATTGCTGCATGGGAATTTAACTACTGGTTGAGAGGTACGCAAACGTGACAAATAATCCATTTCTGGAGATCGATCGCCTGATGGTAGGCGATATTTATACGAGCAATGAGGTGCTGGACAATCTCCTCGTACTCTGTGACGGCCTTGGCTCCCGTTTCGCAGGGTCGGCTCAGGAGAAAGAAGCGGCCGAATTTATGGCCGGCAAACTGTCCGAATACGGCCTGCCGGTTGTTGGTTTGGAGTCTATCACCTATACGGGCTGGAAGCGCGGCGAGGCAGCGCTGGAGATCGTCGAGCCGCTTCAGCGCGCCATCCCCTGCATCACGCTGCCCCATTCGCCGCCGGTCGATCTCACGGCCGATATTGTCGATGTCGGCGACGGATCACCCGCGCTTTTCGCGGCCAAAGCAGATGAACTGCGCGGCAAATTCGCCTTTACGAACAGCGTTACCTTCCCTCAGGGCAGCAGGCGCTGGGTGCACCGTCATGAAAAATATAACCGCGCCATGCTGGCCGGCGCAGCGGGCTTCATCTTCGTCAACCATTACCCGGGATTTGGCCCGGCCACGGGCAGCATCGGTCCCGATGACCCGTACAGCGGTGAGGCGCTCATCCCCGGAATTTCCATCAGCATGGAAAATGGGGCCTACATCCAGCGGTTGTTAAAGCAGCACGGCCGTGTGCGCCTGCACCTGACCAGCAGTGACGAATACTTCCCCGCCACATCGAGGAACGTCATCGCCGAACTGCCGGGACGGCTTGAAAATGCCGGCGTGGTCATGCTGGGCTGTCATTATGACGGCCATGATATCGCCCAGGGTGCGGCCGATCCTATGTCCGGCGCCGTGGCCTTGATGGATGCCGCCCGCGTCCTCACCGCCTATGCGCCGCCCCTGCCGCATACCATCCGCTTTGCTCTCTGGTCGGCCGAGGAAATCGGACTGCTCGGCTCTACCCAATATGTCATCGATCACGAGGCCGACCTGGACAAAATCCGCTTCTATCTAAACATGGATATGGCAGGCGTTATTTCGCCCAAAGACATTGTGCTGAATGTCTGGCCTGAGCTGGAACGGCCGTTTTCAGAATACCGCGATCAGATGGCGCTGACCTTCGGCATCGGCCAGTCGCTGAATGCCCATTCCGATCACTACCCGTTTATGCTGGCCGGCGTTCCCACAGGTGGCATCGGCAGTCTGGAAGTTAACACGTCTGGGCGTGGCTACGGGCACACCATGTTTGATACGGTAGACAAGGTGGAGCGCCGCGGGATGCGCGAGGCGGCCGCACTGTCCGCGCGTCTGGCGCTGCGCATGGCTGCCGACGATGCGTGGCCGGCCGTGCGGCGCTCGCAGACTGCCGTGCAGGCTGTTCTTGACAGCCCGGATTACCGTGAGGAACAGGAATTTAACGCGCAGGTCAAAGCCTATCTGTCCGCCAACACGGAGTAACAAAAATGCCGGTGATTCTATTTTGAATCACCGGCGTCTAACTGGTGCTGCCGCGCTTCCGCTTACCGCGAAACTGTAGGAAGGAAGGGGATGCGGAAGATGGAAAGCCGTTCTGACGTTTAGTACTGCGGCCGTTTTGCACGAGGCATAATAATCCACAGCAGCAGGTAGGGCAGAACGCCGGGCAAACCACCAGGGAGCATCAGAATCAGGAACAAAATGCGGAACCAGATCGGATTGATGCCGAAGAAAGCGCCCAGCCCGCCGCAGACACCGGCAACAATGCCGTCCTGTCTTTCCAATCGCCTGTATTGAACTTCTTTACTCATCCTAATAATCTCCTTTTGTTAGATAAATAAATAATGACTTCTCACTATCTATTACGCAGGAAAATATCAGGAGTTGCAGCCTCTAAGCATTGCCAAGGGCAAACATACAGGTGGCAAGGCGGAGATCACTCTGATCCGCCTGTAACTTTGCAACCCTGCCACTTGCCCCCTCAAAAAAAAGCGCACCATCTCTGGTACGCTTTTCATTCTTTCTTAACAAGGCTTCTTTCGATCAGCCCTCTTCTTCCTCTTGTGCCCTGAGTTGGGCGACGAGTTCATCCTGTAGATGCGAGGGCACCCGGCCGTAGCGCAGGAACTTCATGGCGAAAATACCGCGTCCCTGGGTCATCGAGCGCAAGTCGGCCGCGTAGCGCTGCATTTCGCCCAGCGGGACTTCCGCGTGCACGATGCTTTTAGTGCCTTCCTGGTCCATCCCAAGTACACGAGCGCGGCGCGTATTCAAGTCGCCCATAATGTCGCCCATATTATCCGCAGGCACCGTGACGGTAACCTCGTAGATAGGCTCCAGAAGCACAGGACCGGCGCCCATCACGGCCTTTTTAAAGCCTTCACGTCCGGCCGTCTGAAATGCGATTTCTTTCGAATCAACAGGGTGCTCCTTACCATCATAGACGACCGCGCGCACGCCGACCACCGGGTAGCCGGCCAGAACGCCGCCTTCCAATGCCTGCCGGCACCCTTTTTCGGTAGCTGAGACAAACGGCGCGGAGATCGCCCCACCAAAGATTTCCGAAGCGAATTCGAAATCTTCGTTGTCATCCATTGATTCTACGCGCAAGAAAACGCGCGCGTACTGACCGGCGCCGCCGGTCTGTTTCTTGTGCGTATACTCGGCCGAACTCGTCTTTGTAATCGTCTCGCGGTAGGGAACCTTCGGCGTCGATGTTGTCAAATGAACGCCAAATTTCGATTCGGCTTTCTTGACCGCGATATCCAGATGGGTTGTCCCCATGCCCGACAGAATCGTTTCGCGCGTGGCCCGTTCCTGATTCCACTGCAGGGTAGGGTCCTCCGCAACCAGCCTGGTCAATGATTGGTTGAGTTTGGCGACGTCAGATTGGGATACGGGGTGGACGGCGACCGAGGCAATCGGGTTGGGCTGGACAATGGGATTGATCGTTAGCTGTTGGCCGCGATCGCACAGGGTATTGTTCGTGCTCGAATCCCCTAGTTTTACAACGCTGCCGATGTCGCCGCTGTGCAGTCGCTGTGTTGGCTCGGTCTCCTTACCGGTGACGATGTGTAGTTGGCCGACACGCACCTCGCTGTCGAGGGTTGAGTCCCAGACGCGGCTGTCCGACTCCAAAATGCCGCTGAATACGCGGATAAAGCTCGTCTTGCCGTAGGTATCTTCGCGTGTTTTGAAGATAAAGGCCGCCAGCGGGCCCGCGTCGTTCGCTTCCAATGAAACTTCTTCACCTGCGGCGTTGCTGGCTTCAGTCTCAAATTCGCTCGGGCTTAATGCCAATCTTGCCAGCATGTCCAGAAGCGCCTGGACGCCGATGCCCGGTTCCGGAGCGCAGTACAAAATGGGCACCATCGTGCCTTGTTTCAAAGCGCCCTGCAGGCCGGTAACGATCTGCTTGTCGGTTAACTCTTCGCCTTCAAGATACATCATCAGCAGTTCGTCATCACCTTCCGCGGCGTACTCGACCAGCTCCAGGTGCGCCTCCTCGGCCGCATCCTGTAGATCGTCGGGAATGGGTCCTTTCTTGCCGTCAGCGCCAAGATAGGCCTGCATTGACACCAGATCGACGACGCCCTTAAAGTTGGGGCCCTCGCCGATTGGCAGCTGCAAATTGATGAAATTTCCGCTGAGATTCTCGTTGATGCTCGTCATGACGCGGTTGACCAGCACATTCTCGCGATCCATCTTGTTGATGACGATGATACGCGGCCGTCCGTACGAAGCGGCGGTTTGCCAGACCAGCTCGGTGCCGACCTCAACGCCGGCGACCGCTTCAATAAGCACGACGGCGTTCTCGGCAACTTTTAAGGCGCCGTTTACTTCGCCAATAAAGTCGATGTAGCCGGGGGTGTCAATGACGTTTAGTTTAAGGCCGTTCCACTCAACCGGGGCCAACGCCATCGAGACCGAGCTGTTACGGTTGATTTCTTCTTCATCGTAATCCATGGCCGCGGTGCCTTGCTGAACGCTGCCCATGCGCGTCAGGACACCAGTGTTAAAAAGTACACGCTCTACCAGCGTGGTTTTTCCGGCCCCGTTATGGGAAACAAGGGCGATGTTGCGTATTTGTCCGGTGTGATACTCTTTCATTTAAAGGAAACCTCTTGGGAGTAGGGAGTCAAAAAAAGGCGCTGCACTAAAGGCACGTACGCCATAAATTCTTAAGCGATAACCAAAAGATTTTAGACGAAAGTAGGTGGCTTAGCAAATGGCGCTCAGACTGCTGCGCGATCAGGCGCTGCCGCCTCCTGGGCGGTTTATCACGCTTCCCGAGCCAGCGTTTTCATATGCGCCAGGATGGCCCCGATGCCGTTCATACGCTGTCCGGTGAGCACGTTTTGCAGCCCCATTTGCAGGTAAAACTCATTGGGCACGGCCGTCACCTGCTGCGGGCTCGCTCCGTCAAGCCCCTGCTGCAAGATCGCCCCGAATCCGCGCACGGTCGGCGATTCGCGAGGGATATCCAGATGGAAATGTAGATTCCCGTTCTGGTTCTCTGCAAAAATAAAGACAGGTGTCATACATTCATGGACTTCATCCATGCTTTCGCGCTGCTCCTGCAGCCACTCCGGGAGCGGCTCCAGGCTCTCGGACAATTCGAGCAGGTATTCTAACTTTTCCTGGCCCTCGAGAATTTCAAAATCCTCGACAAGTTGGCTCAATCTCTCTGGCAGTTCGCCCATAGATTCCTCAATTAACTATTACTGTTGCAGGAAACCTCGTTTCCCGTTGACCGCAATCATCTGACGGCCACATGACGTGTACAAAAGAATAGAAAAAATTCCTGTATTTTTTCTTTAACTGGTTTGTTGGCTGGATTTAACCAGCAAACCAACCAACAAACCATCCAAAACACACAACTGATTGGTCTGGCGACAATAAGATCAGCTTTCAGATTCAACGGCCGAAATCGTGAACACCCCGGCGCTGTTGTCGTCAGGTCCAACAATTTGCAGGACGAGAGTCATATCGGCCGGTATCTCCAGGTCGACAAACCCACCCTGTGTTGATTCCTCGTCCACGTTATCATTAACGGCGAGGACATTGCCGGCTTCGTCAAGTATCAGAAGCCCGGGATCGAAATCTTCGCTGGAAACCAGCAGATCGATGATCTCACCTTGCGCAACCTGCAAGGTGAACTGGGTTCTCGTTCCCGCCTCAAGCTCCGCATCCAGCTCGTCGCCCAGGTTAATGCTGCCCAGGTCATTAACATCAGGGCTCAGGACATCGGCCAGGTAGACGATAGCCGCCTGCAGGACCGGGTCGCCGCCTGAAAACAGCGTCTCTTCATTAACCGGGACCTGGACCGTGGGAACAACACCTTTCCCTTCGATGTGGATATTGCCGTCGGCGTCAACGGCACGCCCCTTCGTAAACTGGAATAGTTCTCCTTCCGGCAGCCGCACGCGCTCGATCGTGCCGCCCAACCCCGCAGTCGGGTACTGGCCGACGATGGCCGCACGATTGTCGATGGTCATGTCGTAGCTGAAGAACTCACAGGCGCTGTTACAGTTTGGCCCGACGAGAACAGCGACTTCGCCATCATAGCGCAGATCCTCCGGCGGCAAATAAAAACGCTGCTCGCCGCGAGAATCGAAATAGAAGTCGTCCAGCTCTTCATCATACTGCCCGGTATTTCCCAGCACGTGTTCTTCTTCAAAAAAATAAGCGGCCATGGCGTCCGCGAGGAACCCGCTGCCCCCGCCGTTCTGGCGCATGTCGATGATTAACCCCGGAACGCCGCGCTCTTTGAGCGTGCGGATCATCCGCTCCCAGACCTGGATCGAAAGCAGATCGTTGTCATTGAAACTGTAGATATTGACATAGGCGAATGGGCTGTCCGGCAGCAGCTGGTATTCCACTGGCAGCTCAAACCCGTCACGGCCGCTGCTGAGCGAGGAGAAGCTGAAGCTTTGCGGTTCCTGCACGGCAACCAGATCGGCCGTTTCCTCGACCTCGCTGTCCGGATTCTTGTAGGTAACGCTGACCTCGGTTCCAACCGGGAAGCGCGTGACGTAGCGAAGCTGCTGCAGGCGCCTGACATGTTCCGTGCTGTAAGGTCTGCTGGATTCGGGCACCTTTTCGCTGACGGCCTCGGCGATCGCTTGGCCGTTAAGGGCGATAATTTCAGCCTTCAGCTCAATGCCGGCCTCATCTGCCGGACTGCCCGGCGTCAGGTAATTGACCAATATTCGACCATCATCCAGCTCGCGGATGGCGATTCCCAATCCGCCGCTTGTCTGCTCCAGAAACTCTTCGCGCAGAAACGGGCCGCTGATGTGGCCGTCGGGAATGCTCAGGGCCAGGTCGCGCAGCGCCTCACGATAGAGCTGGGCATCTTTCTTCGCTTCAGCCTCTTCAAATTTCGGCCGCAGATCGGCGTGAATCTTTTCCCAATCAAGCCCCTTGAGCTCTGTGAATGCGTATTCCTTACTCAACTGTTTGACAAAAGCATCAAACGCTTCCGTATAGCTGAGCTCCGAATAGTCCATCAAGGCTACCGAGTCCGGTTCGATCAGGTCGATCACCGGATGGGCGGAGCGATCGAAGGTGAAGGGATCGCTGTCGAGATCGACAA
>JBJYWZ010000597.1:0-1981 GCA_046259725.1 Promineifilaceae bacterium (SeqCode)
CGATGGCGGGCAATGCGGTGCTCAAGCGTCTCGCCGAGCCATTGATGAAAAAGGCACGACGCCTGTCCAGGGGCAGCCAGCAAACCGAGCTCCTCTACGGCGAGTGCCAGTACGCCGCCGGCAGCTGGAGTCGCAAACGTCGGGTGATCATCAAGGCGGAGGTGGTTCGCCTCGGTCATCGCGATCCCAAGGACAACCCGCGCTACGTGGTCACGAGCCTGCGCCGGGTTCCTCAGCGGATCTATGAGGTCGTGTACTGCCAGCGCGCGCACATCGAACTGCGCATCAAGGAATTGCACTATGGGCTAGTAGTCCATCAATTTTGTAAGTTAGGATAAAGTCGTTTTAACTTGATCCGTGCATCATCTGTAGTAAAACGCCAGTCCGCAGGCTCGGTATTCTGATTGCGATCATCTACCCATGCGGTTATTTCTTTTGATACGGTTTTCATATCCGGTAATCGTCTGGCCAAGCATTGGCGACTCAGGACACTGAATTCACATTCAGCCATGTTCAACCAACTGCCATGCTTGGGCGTGTATACAAACTCCAGTTTGTCCAACAAGGCTCTCGCGAGTTCAGGCGCAAAGGCTTTATACAGGGAGGCGCCGGTATGGGTATTGAGATTATCCATCACCAGGGTGATACAGTGCGCCTGTGGATAATCCTCCTGCACCAAACGGCGCACGCCTTCCGCCCACTCACAGGCGGCATGATTGTCCGCCACCTGGATGCGGCGCCAGTTATCAAAGGGCGCATAAAATAACACCAGATGCGCTACACCATTGCGCTCATACTCCACATCATACCGTTCCGTTTCTCCGGGCCTTGCGGCAATCGCCGGGCGGATTTCCTTGATACATTGCACACTGGTTTCATCCATGCAGACCACAGGGTGCAGTGGGTTAAGTGGCCTTTTATAGACCTCCAGTACGGCCTCCATCTGACACACAAAATGCGCATTACCCTCTGCCGGGATACACCACATTCGCTTCTGCCAGGGTTTGATGGTGTTTTTTTAAAATCTGGCGGACACATTCGTGTGAGATGCTATCCACAACATTCAGTTCGACGAGCCGGTCAGCCAACCGATGCAGGGTCCAACGAGCATAGCCTTCCGGCGCATCGCTGCAGGCTATACTGACCAACCGGGCTTCACCTTCACCATCCAGTTTTCGTGAGCGGTGACGGCTGCGTTTCTTCCGTTCTAATGCGCTGCTCAGGCCCTCGGTGACACAACGTTCGCGTATCTGTTCAACCGAGCGTCTTGTGAAACCGGTGCGTTCGGCGGCATCCTTATCGATAAGCGCAGGGCCCTGTTCGCCTTCATCAACCAACAACAAGACTTGTGCATGCCGCCTGCGATAGGCCGCTTCTCGCCCCCGATTGATGAGTCCTTCAAGTTGTTCCCGTTCTTCCGATGATAATTTCACCACATAACGTTTTTTCATTGCTATAGTCCTCAATAGGTTGAAATCGCCTATTGAGAAATAACCTTAACATCCTAATTTATTTTATTGTAGGTCTACTAGTATCATCGAGGCATTCAGGTTTCTTTCCCGAGGCGGATATAGGCCAGCGCGGCCAGGAACCAGAGGCTGGTAAATGTGACCTCCAGCAGGCCGAGGTGGCGCGTCACGGGCGAACTGTAGGATTCCACCACGCCGTGGGTGAAATAGCACACCGCCAGAAAACCACTCCAGGCAATGGTGTAGCGGCGCCCGTGCAGCAGGCCGCGCAGGGGGGCGAACAGTGGCAGCACCAGTACCAGCAAAACCAGGGAGACGGGGAACAGGCTGGAGGGCGCCACCCAGGCATACCAGGCAACCAGCAGTGTCAGTGTGCCAAAGTAGCCGGCAAGGATGAGGGCATAGAGAAATTGCGGTCGGGGCATAAGTTGCGACATTTTATGGAAAAGTTCGTTGATTCGCGTCTTTGCGGTGATAGGGGTGCTCTGGGATGAATGCTGATCACATGATGC
>JBJYWZ010000598.1:0-4311 GCA_046259725.1 Promineifilaceae bacterium (SeqCode)
GACTGGAACAGCTTCTGCGCGAGACGGTTGAAGGATCATTCGGCCGTTTGTTTGGCGGTTATCTTGAACCGATGGATGTGGCAGTTCAGCTCGTGCAGATCATGGAGGACAGCACCTCCAGTCCGCAGGCGTCTTATGCCTATAATGTTGCGCTGCATCCCACGGATTACGGGCCCGTGCTTAAACAAAATCCAGACCTTGCCGACGATCTGGCGGATGCGGCCTGGAATCTGGGCAGGCGCTATGGGCTGCCCCTGGCTGCCCGGCCGAATATCACCTTACAGCAGGATGCTTCAATCCGCCGTCACGCTTTCCGCATCACAATGCTCAATGAAGGAGCACAGACGCCCGGGATTGACACAACGCAGGTCGTTGGGCCGCGATCGGACGCCGAACGAGCGCTTGCCGCCTTAAAGGCGCTGGATGCATTTCTAATTGTTCAGGGAAAAAGGCACGTGGCGCTGGACAAACCATTGGTGACGATCGGCCGTCGGCCCGATAATGATATAGTTCTCGATTCCGCCACCGTCAGTCGCCAGCATGCTCAAATTCGCTGGCGCTTTGACCGCTTTGTCCTCTATGACGTCAGCAGCCGCGGAAGAACAAAGGTTAATGGGGAGCTTACAAAAGAGAGCGTACTGCATCCGGGTGATGTCATCGCCTTGAGCGATGCCATGCTGATCTACGGCGAGGGCATTGAACGTGATGCAGCGCGCGATGCCGGGCGCAAAGACAGCCCGGCCGATACACAGGTTATCCCCCCCAGAAAAGCATGAACGAGGCCGGACTGCTTCTCATGCTGCGGCTGTTGAGTGCCGTACTGCTGCTTTGTTTCCTTGGCGCGATGGCCTGGCTGATATACCGGGATTTGCGCCGGGCCGCGGCGGAGACCGCGCAGGACCGGATTTCACGCGGGCGTTTGCGCGTTTTAGCCAGTGAGAGCTCGACGGCTGCTCCGGGCACGATCTTCCCGCTGCTGCCGGTTACCAGAATCGGCCGCTCTGAAAATAACACCATTGTGCTCGAGGATGCCTTCGTTTCCGCCGAGCACGCGCTGCTGGCGAGACGGGACGCGCAGTGGTGGCTCGAGGATCTTAACAGCCGCAACGGTACGCTGCTCAATGACCTGCCGCTCGGCGAATCGACCGTCGTCAGTGCCGGGGATGTGATCACGATCGGAAGTGTTCAGCTAAAAATTGAACCTTCGGAAGTTTCGGGTTAGTATCCAGCAATGCTCTTGAATGTTTTCCTTTTTCTGCTGGGAGCGATAATCGTTTTGGCGACTTTCGCGTCAGCTGTGCAAACGTTGATCTTGCCGCGGGGTTCACGGGACGTGCTGACGCATTCCGCCTTCCGCGTGATGTGGCTGGTTTTTGGGCCGTTGATGCGTTACGCGAAATCGTACGAGCGCCGCGATCGTATGATGGCCTTCTACGCGCCACTGACCGTCTTGCTGGTCGTGGTCTTCTGGTTGGTGCTGGTGCTCATTGGTTATACCTTGATGTATTATGCAACCGGCAGCAGTGCACTTGTCGAAGCGTTCCGTCTGAGCGGGTCGAGTCTGCTTACCCTGGGTTTCCAGAGCGAGCATAATAACTGGCAGCTGATTCTGGTGTTCAGCGAAGCAGCGATCGGCCTTGGCCTGGTCGCCCTGTTGATCGCCTACCTGCCGACGATGTACAGTGCCTTCTCGAAGCGCGAGGAGTCGGTCAACCTGCTGGAAGTGCGCGCCGGGTCGCCGCCGACGGCCGTTGAATGGCTCCTGCGGTCCTATCGCAACGACATGCTCGGACGCATGAGCCACAGCCTTGAGCCTTGGGAACATTGGTTCGCCGAAGTCGAGGAATCACATACATCGCTTCTGCCGCTTGTCTTTTTTCGCTCACCGCAGCCGGATCGCTCCTGGATCACGGCCGCCGGGGCGGTTCTGGATACGGCGGCGATGATGATGACAGTAGTCGATTTTCCTTATGATGATATGCCGCTCAGGTTGACTTCGCGAGCGGGTTATCTGGCGCTGCGGCGCATCGCCGATCTCTTCGACATCCAATATAACCCTGACCCGCATTTCCCCGACGATCCGATCAGCATTTCCAGAGAAGAATTTGATGAGGCGTGCCGGCAGCTGGCAGAGGTAGGCATACCGCTTTATGACGATCTCGACCGCGCCTGGCAGGAATTCGCGGGCTGGCGTATCAACTATGATTTCACCCTCATTTCGATTGCCGCGCTTATTCGAGCGCCTTATGCGCCCTGGTCCTCTGACCGCTCGTTTCGGGGCATGAATCGTCTAAATATCTGGTGAGCTAATTGAAGTGGATGACTGGTAAACGTAGAGCAAGAGGCAAGTATGGGTAATATGCGCGGCTGGCGAGCAGTACTCTCCAGCGAAGAAGGGCAGGAAGCGCCGCAGATTACGCGCGATGTTCTCGTGCGCATCTGGGCTTATGCAAAGCCTTACCGCTGGCAGGTGCTTGGTTCTCTGATACTTATCCTTTTTACAACCGGCATCGGCCTGATTTCGCCTCAGCTTTTCCGCCTGATGATTGACCAGGCGATTCCGCAGGAAAACTCAACACTGATTACGCTCCTGGCTTTGGGAATGATGATTATCCCGCTTCTTACGGGCGTTATTGGTGTCTTTCAGCGACGGCTGAACGCGGCCATCGGCGAAGGCCTGATTTATGATTTGCGCCGCGATCTTTATGGACATATGCAGAGTATGTCCTTGCGCTTTTTCACGCAGACACGTACCGGCGAGCTTATGTCGCGTCTGAACAATGATGTCATGGGCGCCAAAGATGCGATCAGCGATACAACAGTGGATATTATCACCAATGTGATTCGCGTCGTTGCCACACTGGCGATCATGCTGGCGATGGATTGGCGGCTGACGCTGCTGGCTGTTGTCGTCCTGCCCTTCTTCATGCTGCCGGCCCGCCATTTTGCGGGAATCCTGCGCGATCTACGGCGCCGGTCGATGGAATATAATGCGGAAATGAATGCCACGATGAATGAAACTTTAAATGTCAGCGGGGCTCTGCTGGTTAAGTTGTTCGGCCGGGAATCGATGGAGTACGAACACTTCAGCAGCCAGGCAAGCGAAGTGCGCGAAATCGGTATTAAAACGGCCGTTACCGGACGCTGGTTTTTTATGATGCTCTCTGTTGTCACGGCCGTCGGTACGGCGCTGGTCTACCTGGTAGGCGGCCACATGGTCCTGGCCGGCACCTTTACCATCGGAACGATTGTGGCCTTCGGAGCTTATCTCGGCCAGCTCTATGGTCCACTGCAGAGCCTGACGAATGCGCCGGTGGCTTTCGCGCAGAGTATGGTCAGCTTCGAGCGTGTCTTTGAGGTGCTGGACCTCCCGGTTGAAATCCAGGAAGTCCCGGATGCGGTTGATCTCGGGCAGGTGGACGGCCGTATTGAATTTCGTGACGTCTATTTTGATTATGATGCGCTGGAAAAAGAAGGGAAAGTGGCCACCTTGGAGTCTGTTGCTCGTTATGGCTGGCGCGCGGACAGCGAGGCGCTCCTGAAGCGCGGCAAAAATGCCTCCGACGAGGAGGTTGAACAGGCACCTGATCAGGTCGGACCCAGAATACCGGACCGGCGTTGGGCCATTGAGGATGTCAACTTCGTCATCGAACCTGGACAGCTTGCCGCCCTGGTCGGGCCGAGTGGCGCCGGAAAGTCCTCAATCACCTACCTGATTCCCCGGTTGTACGATCCAACTGAAGGGACCGTCTGCGTGGATGGCCTGGATATCAAGCAGGCCACATTGCAGTCCCTGGCCGATAATATCGGCATGGTAACACAGGAGACCTATCTCTTTTACGACACAATTCGCGCCAATTTACTCTACGCCAACCCGAACGCTGGCAATGAGGAGATCACGGAAGCGGCCAAGGCGGCTAATATCCATGATTTTATCATGAGCCTTCCGGACGGTTACAACACCGTGGTCGGCGAGCGCGGCTACCGGCTGAGCGGCGGTGAACGCCAGCGCATAGCTATTGCGCGCGTGATCTTGATGGACCCGCAGATTCTTGTGCTGGACGAAGCCACTTCAGCGCTGGATTCGATTTCAGAGGCGCTTGTGCAGGAGGCTTTGCAGCATGTGATGGCCGGTCGCACAAGCCTGGTAATAGCGCACAGGCTTTCAACTATCCTCTCCGCGGATACGATTTTGGTTATGCAAGAAGGCCGTCTGGTTGAGCAGGGGACCCATGCGCAGCTCTTAGCAAAAGGCGGTCTTTACGCCACGCTGTACGAAACACAATTCAAAGACGCGGCATCAATAGCGAC
>JBJYWZ010000599.1:0-5598 GCA_046259725.1 Promineifilaceae bacterium (SeqCode)
CATGGCGGCGCGCTGCTGCTGTATGCAACTATCCTGATATTTGGCTGGTATCGCTGGCGGGGCACGCTGCCGACGGCGCCGACGGCCGATTACAGCGCCAGGGAGATCGTTTCAAAAACGGTTCACGGTTCAATCAAGCCGACGATCGGCATCTATACCCTGGTGGCCATGGCCGTCGTCATGGAACATGCCGGCATGACGCAGCTGCTGGCCAACGTCCTCAGCCGCAGCGGCCCGCTGTTTCCATTTTTGAGTCCCTTTATTGGCGCGCTGGGCGCCTTCATGACAGGGAGCAATACCAATAGCAACGTCGTATTTGGAGAACTTCAAAAACAGACGGCGATGGCTCTGGCGATTTCCGTGCCTATTATCCTGGCCGCGCAGACGGCGGGGGCGGCCGTCGGCAGCAGCTTTGCTCCGGCCAAGGTCATCGTTGGGGCGAGCACGGTTCCCGGCGCCGACGAAGGGGACGTGCTCAAGATGATCGTCCGCACCGGCCTCATCATCGTCGCCTTGATCGGCGTTGTCACCCTGATCGCGGTTTCGGTATTCAGTATTCAGTAAACAGTTTTCAATATCCAGTACGACCGTTTACTGTATACCGTGTACCGATCACAGTACAATCGGCCGTTGGTCAGTGCGGCAGCGCGCGGCGTCGACAATGCTTAGAATCTGGTCGACGGCATACTCCTGTTCATCATGCGCATTGATCACGCAGTAATCGAACTCGGGGATGCGCCGCAGTTCCTTGCGCGCGGTGGCCAGACGCAGGTTGATACCTTCGGCCGATTCTGATTTGCGCTCCGTCAGCCGGGCGATCAAATCCTCCTCGGTCGGCGTCACCAGGAAGACGGTGATCACCTCCGGGATTAACTCACGCACAGTCGCCGCGCCCTGCACGTCAACGCGCATGATGACATTGCGCCCACTGGCCAGGGCAGTGCGGATCTGCTCCTTGGGCACGCCCTTGTAATCATTATAAACAACCGCATACTCCAACAGTTCGTCATTGTTGATCATTGTCGCAAACTCGTCGTTTGTGACAAATTGGTAATCAGAACCATCGACTTCCCCATGACGTGGTTCGCGCGTTGTGGCCGTGACCACGAAATAAAACTCGTCGGGCCGCCTGGCAATGACGCCGCGGGCGATTGTATCTTTGCCGACGGCCGACGGTCCGGAGATCAATATGATTACGGGCTCTTTGGGACAGAAATTCTTGTTTTTAGCAGTCATAGCGTATATATGATGAGCATGATCAGATCGAATTATTAATATTTAGCCTGACGAAAACGGCCGTTGATTGCCGCCCTGCCCGACTTCTCAGTATAATGATTGTACCAATATTCGACGGTGCTCGCAGGCGCCGACATTCGTTTCTAACGGGGTACAATACGACGATGCCCAACTATGATTTTCACTGCCAGAACTGCGGAAAGGCCGTGCGCCTGTTCATCTCCTATGCCGATTATGATGATGCCGAACCGCACTGCCCGCACTGCAGCAGTGCCGATCTCAAGCGCCGTGTCTCGCGCGTCGCCCTGGCGAAATCAGATGATGCGCGGCTGGACGGCATGCTCGATGATCCTTCCCTGGCCGGGCTGGATGAAGAAGACCCGAAAGCTCTCGGCCGTTTTATGCGCCGAATGAGCCGCGACATGGATGAGGACCTGGGAGAGGAGTTTAACGAGGTTGTAGAACGGTTGGAAAAGGGCGAATCGCCGGAAGCGATCGAAGAATCCATGCCCGATCTGGCCAGCGGTCTGGCTGACGACTTCTAGCGTGCAGCGGCCTGGAAGGCCCCTGCTACCCTACCGATTCGCCCAGCCGCTCAAGCACAATGCGGCGTAAGTCGCGTTGGATTTCTTCGGGCCGGCGACCGGCATCAACCAGCACCCAGCGCTCGGGACCGGCCGCGGCGAGTTGGTGGTAACCCTCACGGACACGCTGGTGAAAAGCGATTTCTTGCAGGTCAAGGCGGTTCATTTCTTCGTCGCCGTCGATGCGGCGGCTCAAACCCTGTTCTACGTCAATATCCAGCAGCAGCGTCAGGTCGGGGACCAGCCCGCCTGTGGCAAATTCGGTCACGGCAAGCAAGGTATCCAGGTCCAACCCACGGCCGTACCCCTGGTAAGCGATGCTGCTGTCGGCGTAACGGTCACACAGGACGACCTTACTCTCCAAGAGGGCCGGTCTGATCACCTCGCGCACAAGCTGCGCGCGTGACGCGGAATAAAGCAGGAATTCCGTTTCCGATTCCATTTCCTCGTTGGCCACGTCATGCAAGACACCGCGGATCTGGTAGCCGATACTCGTGCCTCCCGGTTCGCGCGTGGTCACAACGGAGAATCCGTTGTCCGAGAGGAATTGGGCAAGCATCAGGGCCTGCGTTGACTTGCCGCTGCCCTCCGGCCCTTCAAGCGTAATGAACATTGATTCCTGTCCTGAAAAAAGCTACCAACTCCTTCATTCCAGGGCGGTCAGATCCATCACCGGAAGAAGATTGGCAGAGGTATTTTTCTTATTGATTGCGCCGCGTGCTGTAGATGCGCACGTGGCGGCGCGGCTCTTTACCGAAACTGTGTGATACCAGGTTCGCCTGGCGCGCCATCTGGTGCTGGTAGCGCCGGATCGCCGAGCTGGCCGGCGTCAAGTCGATGCTTGGCGTACCGGCGGCTATCTGTTCGATAGCCTTCTCCGTTTCGGCGACCGCTTCCTCAAAAGGGTCGGTGCGGGCCACCTCCAGATTCATGGCCTCAACCAGAAAACGCTCCATCTGATTGATCGTATTGGCGCGCAGCACATAAATCGGCCGTCGCATCTGCTCTGCATCGCTGATGAGGCGTTTGCGCCTGCGATAGTAACTTTTCAGGGTGACCAGCACATCCGCATCCGCCAGCGAATCGACCAGGGTGACCGACACGCCCAGGCGCTTCGCCGCGTCTTTCAAGCGATTGCGAGCGACGCCGTAGGCAAATATCCTGAGATGCTTTGGCCGTTCGCTGCCCTCGTCCACTTCAGCGGGAAGCGGCTGGTAGCCGTCGCTAAAATCGCCCTGGATCCTATCGGCGGCGCCGTCTTCTTTCAGTCGCGTGCGCGCCTGACGGCCGTTTGCAGAACCATTGCGCAGCCCACGCCCGCCGCGCCGTCCGGTCACGGCCGGGGATGAAGTCACCATCATCTGCCGTTCCATCTGGATCGCGTCCTGCTCATCTCGATAGCGCAGTTCCAGTTCCAAAGGCTCGCCGCGCAGCATGCGATCGACGGAATCGGTCACATCGCGATGCACCAGGAGACGTTCCCGTTCCTGGATTTCGATCAGAACGTCAAATGTGGGCGGCGCACGCCGTTCGAGCACCGTCTTCTGCGTCCCCCGCCGCCGCGCTTCCTCGTCGGAGAGGGTCACGCTTTCGATACCGCCGACAAGATCTGACAACGTTGGATTCAGAAGCAGGTTTTCCAGGGTATTGCCATGCGCCGTACCGATCAACTGCACGCCGCGCTCGTTTATCGTTCTCGCTGCAGCTGCTTCCTGCTGGCGGCCGATTTCGTCGATAATAATCACTTCGGGGCTGTGATTCTCCACCGCCTCGATCATGGTCTCGTGTTGGTGTGATGGATGCGGCACCTGCATGCGGCGCGCACGGCCGACTGCGGGATGGGGTATATCACCGTCGCCGCCGATTTCGTTGCTCGTATCGACAATGACCACGCGCTTCTTTTCGGCCAGAATGCGCGCCATCTCGCGCAGCATCGTCGTCTTGCCAACGCCCGGACGGCCGAGCAGCAGAATGCTGTGCCCTTCGTCGACAATATCGTTGACAATATCAACGGTGCCATAAACAGCACGGCCAACGCGACAGGTCAATCCGACCACCTGGCCGCGCCGGTTACGAATGCCGGATATGCGGTGCAGTGTGCGGGCGATGCCTGCCCGGTTGTCATCATCGAAATCGCCGATGCTGCTTAAGACCTGGTCGATCTCAGCCTGGCTGATCTCGGCCTCACGAATGACGATCTCGCCGTCCACAAACCGGGCGGTTGGCGGCCGGCCTAAATCCATGACCACTTCAAGCAGCTCATCTTCGCGGCCAATTGTTGTCAGGTGTTCGTGTATACTCTCGGGAAGCAGTGCTAATAAAGTATGTAGATCTTCTCTAGCTTTTATATTTACCATTTAGTTCGCTGTCACAGGCATACGCCGGCGGTTCTCTTGCTCAGGAGTCCTCACGTCCGGCGAGCCCCTTTTAAATTCTCTAAAGTTATCGTTAATGCGATATTGACTGAAAGGCGCTGAAACGGGAATACCCGAATTTTCCAGGCCGACAGCCACCTTGTTCATTTCACGCTGGCTGTGGTGCACCGTATGCTTGACCAGCAGCGCCTGGCTGCTCCATTTTTGAAATCCCATTTGCTGCAAAACCGAAGGCAGCCAGCCTTCATATCGCCGCAGGCAGAGGTAAACGGGCTGCGTTCTTTGCGCCGCCCGCACCAACAGGGCGGAGCGAAGGATCTCCTGCGCCTCACTCTCAGCACTGGGATGAATATAGAAGCGCATCCACGTGGCCACGCTGCCTTCATGTATCTGAATGAACGCCGTCAGCTCATTTTTATCATCTCGCTGCACCCATGTGCCGCCTGCCTCCATCGAAGGCACAGGTTCAACAAGCTGTACCAGGCGCGGCACCGTGTTTGCATATAGAAGCTGGATGTCCCAATCATCATTTTCCAACCGCGGTCGCAGTCGATAGGTCGATTTCTCTTCCACCGCGTCATCGTCTTGCGCACGCGCCCAGATATCCTGCCGCGCATAGACTGCGAATCCGGCGCGCCGCAAGACAGGCAGCTCCGGTCCAGTCTCGTCAGCCTCGGCAACCAGGCTGTGTACACCAAATTGCCCGGCCTCGGCGACTGCCTGATCGAGCAGTGACAACCAGACATCCACGTTCCTGTCGTCAGCGCCATCCATGTTGCCGTTCTCTGACTGCGATTCCCTGGACAAATCCGGGCTGATATATTGAATATGGGCATGCTGGCTATCCGCTTCCAACAGAAGCTGGATGAAGCCTGCGCGATCGCCATCTTCCGATTTCCAAATTAATGTCGGGCTGTCACCGCGGGCAACCATGCCTAATAGGGCACCACGCAGTGGATGCAGATTATCAGCGAGTGCAGATTCAGCATGTAGAGAGACGCCTTGCTCACTCAGCCGCCTAACGAGAGCTAAATCGCGGAGTGTAAACGGCCGTACCATTGAATCTAGTTTAGCAGTCCGGCACATGCATTGCAAGAAGCGCTAAACGCCAATAATAGAACAGTCATCCGGATCAATTTCTCTTACGATACGACCATTTGCTTCACACTATTCATCATCCAGAAGCATGTTATAATGTCGCAGGTTGATTTGATATTCAGAAGTAAATTTCCCTATCGGTCGGCCGCCTGGCGAGGCAGATATTTCGTGGGAACAGATCGATTCTAGTTCCTCGTAATCCCCTTCGTTTACGATTTGCTTGTCGACATTCCAACCTGGAGGAAGCTTATGGCATCTTTAGCGTTGACTATCCGTGAAGCCGTCCGCTACCGCGGGCGCAGCGG
>JBJYWZ010000600.1:0-2803 GCA_046259725.1 Promineifilaceae bacterium (SeqCode)
GGCCCATTTTGCGGCCGGGCCGCGGCTGGCGTTTGCCATATAGATGAAGCTTCACTGACGGGAATGCGGCCAATGATGACCAATCGGGTTCGCCGTCGCGCCACAGGTCGCCCAACAAATTGACCATTGCCGCCGGACAGAGATAGCCTGTATCGCCCAGCGGGAGCCCGCAAACAGCGCGCAGCTGTTGTTCGAACTGGCTGGTGACAGCGGCGTCTACCGTCAGGTGGCCGGAATTGTGCGGGCGCGGCGCGAATTCATTGGCCAGCAAACGGCCGTCAGCGGTCAGAAAGAACTCCACGCAAATGACGCCAGCCACATCAAGGGCATCGAGCAGGCGCTGGACCATGGCTACCGCCTGTTCGGCAATCTCGCCCATGACGGGCGCCGGGGCGATGGAGACGTCGAGGATATGGTGCCGGTGGCGATTCTCGATCAGGCCGTAGTGCGCAAACTGGCCGCCCACCGCGCGCGCGGCCACAACGGACAGCTCGCGCTCATAGCGAACAAATCCTTCCAAAATCGAGGTGCGTCCGGAGATTGCCTCCCAGGCCTTATCCAGTTCATGCTCGCTGGTAATTTTGTACTGCCCTTTCCCATCGTAGCCCGATTCGGCCGTTTTGATAACCGCCGGGTACCCTGTCCTCGCCAGCCCCTCTACCAGACTTTCAAAGGAATCAACGGCCTTGAACGGCGTCACAGGCAGCCCGATTTCGACGAAGAACTGCTTTTCGCGCAGTCGATTTTGCGCGATATGCAGGGCCTGCACGCCGGGATGTACGGGAACGACTTCGGCGCAGACGTCGGCCGTTTGCGCGGGTACATTTTCAAACTCGTAGGTCACAACGTCAACGCCCTCGGCGAAGCGGCGCACCGCCTCGAGATCGTCATAGGCGGCGGCAAACTCACGGTCGGCAACCTGGCCCGTGGGGGAACCACTTTCAGGTGAAAAGACATGGGTATGATAATCCATGCGCCGTGCAGCCATGGCCAACATGCGCCCCAACTGCCCGCTTCCTAATATGCCGATCGTCGATCCCGGCAAAAGTTCCGTCATGCTGATCACCCCTGGCAACTTCTGTTGCGGTATACAGTTCTCATTGCGGGCCTGATCTTATGATTCATTGCCGGCTTCCAATTCCGCCTTCAACACCGTTTCTGTCTGTTGATCGCGGAACTGTTTCAGGCGCTGGCGTACCTGCGGATATTTGTTACCCAGGATAGCCGCGGCCAGCAGCGCGGCATTCTTGGCACCGGAACGGCCGATGGCCAGCGTGCCCACCGGAACGCCGCCCGGCATCTGGACGATGGAAAGCAATGAATCCAGCCCATTAAGCGCCCGGCTCTGCACCGGTACGCCAAGCACAGGAATGGTCGTATAGGCGGCAACCATGCCCGGAAGATGGGCCGCCCCTCCCGCCCCGGCGATGATCACTTCGATGCCACGTTCTTCGGCGCTTCGTGCGTAATCGGCCATCCACTGCGGCGTGCGGTGCGCCGAGACGACCTTATTTTCATGGGCCACGCCAAGTTGGGAGAGCATCTGGTCCGCCTCGCGCATCGTACTCCAATCAGATGTACTGCCCATGATCACGCCTACGAGGGGTTGTTCTTCGGTCATTGGACTATGGTCTCCTGAAACAGTCACTGCAATCCTGTAATTTTCCCTCAGGCTGACCGCTGAGGCATTGTCTCTTATGGGTAAAGGTTTTCCAGGCAGGCGATGATGCGCGGTTCGGCCGGCTGGGCCGCCGGTTCAAACGTCTGGCCGGTCAGCCGCTCGTAGGCGACGATATAGCGTGCGGCGACAGCGGCGACAAACTCATCCGGCATTCGCGGCGGCGTTCCGTCGCCGCGATAATCCTGGGCCGCGTACCATTTGCGCAAGAACTCCTTGTCGAAATTTTGCGGTTCTTCGCCTTCCTCCAGCGAGTCCGCTAACCAGTAGCGGCTGGAATCAGGCGTGTGTATCTCGTCCACTATTGTGAGCCGGCCATCCACAAGCCCCATCTCATACTTTGTATCGACAAGTATAAGCCCGGCCTGTGCTGCAAGCTGCTGCCCGCGTTGGAAAAGTGCCACGGCCGTTTCCTCGATCTCTTTCCACAGAGGCGCTGAAACCAGGCCCTCGTCGAGGATCTCGCGGCGCGTCAGGCGCTGGTCATGTCCGCCCTTATCCGCCTTCGTCGTCGGCGTGATGATCGGCTGTGGAAGGGGATCGTTTTTATGCAGACCATCGGGCAAGGGAATGCCATAGGGCATCCGGTCGCCGTGCTCGTAGAGATACCACAAAGAAGTCTTTGTTACGCCCGTAATATAGCCGCGTACCACGATTTCCACCGGCAGGAGCTGCGCGTCGGCGGCGATGAGAACATTGGGGTCGGGCACGCCGATCATGTGGCTGCGCGCAATATCGGCCGTCCTCTCAAACCACCAGGCGCTGAGCTGGTTGAGCACCTGGCCTTTGAAGGGGATCAAGCCCAGCACACGGTCAAAGGCCGAAACGCGATCGCTGGTAATTAAGATTCGCTGCCCATCGCGCAGGTAGATGTCGCGCACTTTGCCGCGCAGCGGCTCTCCCCAGCCGGGTACTGTTACTCCGGCCAGGGCATCGGGTACAGCCTGTAAAAGTTCCTCTTCGCTTAACACAATATTCTCCGCACGATGGCCGAAACGGCCGCTCAGGCAAACTTAACGCCATTTTTAAACAGTCTCAAGCCATCGAGACCGCTTTGGCCGCGCAGCCACCGTGGATGCTGCCAGGGAAATATATGATCTTCAGGATGGGGCATGAGGCCAAGCA
>JBJYWZ010000601.1:0-1548 GCA_046259725.1 Promineifilaceae bacterium (SeqCode)
TGCGGGCTGATAAGACCCTATTCTAATGATTTAGGGCTACTCGATCAATCTGCTGCCCAATAATTTGGATCACTTGCCTAATGACCGTTTTGCCCGATCGGGTTACAATCATACTATGGTGCGATTTACACACTGTGTACAGGGAGGAGGAAACCTATCTTGGCCTGCCTGATCACACAGTTCCTGCAATATGGCAGCGTCGCGCAGCGCACCCAGGGGAGTCAGCACTCCGGCTCTCTGAAGAATAAAGTTACATAGTGACGCTTTTAAGTACCCGCCTGCTACAAATAGGCGGGTATTTCGTTTCAATAGGGCCAATCAGGGATTGGAGTGAGGGTGATGGTTAACGACGGTCTTGAAAGCAGCGCGGCGATGGCTGAAGCGCTGACGGTCTCGGTTTATCGCATTGTCGTTTCGCCGCTTGATCCCGACTCAGATGGCTACGGCTGTTCACTTCTGGGCAAAGCCCGCCAACTCGGATTCTCCGCTCTTTCGGCCGTGCGCAGCCAGCGGCTCTTCTTCCTGCAGGGAACCCTCTCACTCGCCGATGCGCAGCGTCTGGCCCACCTGCTGTTGGCCGATCCCGTGTCGGAGCACTTTACTGTCGAAGCCTGCCGTTCCACGCTTGTAGAACAAGAGCAGGAACTAAATACGGGTGCGCCGTTTGTTGTGGAGACGACCTACTTGCCCGGCGTAACCGATCCGCCGGGCGATAATCTGGTGCGCGCTGCGCGCATGCTGGAAATAGACGGCCTGCACGAAGCCGCCACGGGCCGTCGTTTCTTGCTTTATGGTGAAATCGACGCCGATCTGGTTCGTGCCCTGGCGCGCAGCGTGCTGGCTAATGAAGTCGTGCAGCGTTACGTGATCAACGGCCGAATCGCCCCACCGTTCGCCGCCGTGGAACCAGACGATCCCACGGTCGAAATCATAACCCTGCGCGGCGCTTCACCCGATGACCTGCAGCAGCTCAGCGGCGATCGGCGTCTTTCCCTCGATTTGCGCGAGATGCTGGCCATTCAGGCGTACTACCAGGCTGAAGGGCGTGAGGCGACGGATGTAGAGTTAGAGACATTAGCCCAGACCTGGAGCGAGCACTGCGTACACAAGACCTTTAAGGCTGAAATCAGCTACAGAGGACCCTTGCCGGGCGAGGCCTCCGGCGACATTGTAGAACAGGAAATTGATGGTCTGCTGAACAGTTATATCCGCCGCGCTACAGAAGAGATCGCCCGCCCATGGGTGCGCTCCGCGTTCGTCGACAACGCGGGCATTATCGCCTATGATCAGCAGTTCGATCTCGCGTTTAAAGTGGAAACACATAACCATCCATCCGCATTAGAGCCGTTCGGCGGCGCCAACACCGGGGTCGGCGGGGTTGTTCGCGATGTGTTAGGCGTGAGCGCGCGCCCGATCGCCAATACCAACGTCCTTTGTTTTGGACCGCCGCAAACGGCCGTGGACCAGCTGCCCGAAGGCGTGCTCCATCCACAGCGCATCGCCGACGGCGTGGTCGCCGGCATTGAAGATTACGGCAACAAGATGGGC
>JBJYWZ010000602.1:0-2201 GCA_046259725.1 Promineifilaceae bacterium (SeqCode)
CAGTATCAGGCGCTGGTTCCTGATTTGAGCTGGGTGCACTTGCTCTGGGGCATTCTTATTCTTGCCGGCCTGGCGTCTCTGGTCTGGGAAGCATGGAAACGGCCGTCTACCCCGCGAGCGCAGGTGGGTCTCATCGTTCTGATCTGGGCATTGTTGCCTGCACTGGTCTTTCTATGGCAGTGGACGCCGGTTTTTGTGCACTATTTCATCGCTGTCTTGCCGGCGCCCTACATCGCCGCCGGCGCCGCATTCAGCCAGTTTCCCAGGCTGTGGCCCGGCGCTTCACGCCGCGCGCAGCAGTTAATGCTGGCCGCCGGCAGCCTGATCCTGTTAATCACGGCAGTCGCCCAGACCGGCGTTCTGCTTTTGCTGCAGAACTTCGTCGCCAACACGGCGACCCCGGGCGGTTATGGTGTGCCGTTGGTCAGAAAGGTGGAAACGGCAAATCAGGCAAAGAGCTTGCTCTTAGAAACCGGCGCCTCAGAAGTATTGATCGCCGGGGAAGGGGAAGCACCGTTGATTGATGAGTTTGCGGCCGAATGGGACGTACTCCTGCACGATGTGCCGCACCGTTTCGTGGACGCGACGCGAAACGCGCTGTTCCCGGCCGCGGCGGCAGTGGTGCTGCTGGACGGCCGTCTCGAACCGCCTCTTTCAACTGGCGATCTCTATCTGGATGCGGCCACGAGCGTACACGAAGTCCCGCTGAGGGCTGGTGAGGGGAATTACATCGTTCTGGCGCTGCCAGGTGAGGCGCGGCCGCAGGCCGCTGTCGCCCTTGACCCGCCGCTGCTTCTGGCCAACTGGGTCAATCTGCTTGGATACGACCTGCCGCGGCGCATTGATGAGGAAACGGCCGTGTGGCAGGTTCACTGGCGCACGGGCGACAATCCCGATCCGGCTGACTACCAGTTTTTTAGCCACCTGATCGACGGGCAGGGACAGCGGGCCGGCCAGGTTGACACGGCAGCCTTTGACCCCGGCCAGTGGCGCGCCAGAGATGAACTGATCGGCCGATTTCTGATGCCCTGGCCGGAATCAGTTATTGGTCCACTGACGATGCGCGTCGGTATGTACCGCTATCCCTCTCTGGAATATGTGCCCCTGCTTGATGAAGCGGGCAATCCCTACAGCGAGGCCGCCGAGTTTTCGCTGCCGGATCTGAATTAATTCATTACCTGAACCAGATGATAGCGCTTGCGTCCTTTGCGCAGGATGATGAACTGTCCGTCAATGGCGTCGGCTGTTGTTGCCGTCTGTGCCGGATCGGTGACGCGCTGGTTGTTCAGGTAAATACCGCCGCCGTCGATCGAACGGCGCGCATCCCCTTTGCCCGTCGCCAGGTCACTGTTAACCAGAAGGTCGACCACGGGGATCCCATCGCCGCCCAATGCGGTGCGCGCGACCGAATTTGAGGGCACGTCGGCGAAAATATCTTCAATATCAGCCGCACTCAATCCATCCAGGTCGCCGCCAAAAAGAACGCTGGATGCCTGCTCCGCGTTAGCCAGGGCGGTTTCGCCATGAACCATAAGCGTCATTTCGCGGGCCAGTTTACGCTGCGCTTCACGCCGTTCGGGATGCTCATCCACCGCGTGTTCGAGCTCTATAATTTCCAGCCGAGTCAGCCAGGTAAAGTATTTGAGGTAACTAACTACGTCAGCATCGTCGATATTAAGCCAGAACTGGTAGAAGCGGTAGGGCGACGTGCGACGTGGATCAAGCCACGCGGTCTCACCGCCGGCCGTTTTGCCGAACTTACTGCCGCTGGCATTAACAATCAGCGGGTAGGCGACGCCGTGCACCTTTGTACCGCGCATACGCCGGATCAGTTCGATGCCGGCCGTGACATTACCCCACTGGTCACTGCCGCCGGCCTGCACCATGCAGTTGGTCGTGTCAAAGAGATGCAGGTAATCGTAAGACTGCATCAGCATGTAGGTGAACTCGGTAAAGGAGATGCCCTCCCCTTCGCGCTCTAGCCGCGACTTGACGGAATCTTTTGATATCATGTAGTTGACTGTAAAATGCTTGCCAATGTCGCGCAGGAACTCCATCAGGTTCAACTCAGACAACCAATCGTAATTATTGACAATCCTGGCAGGATTGCTCTTGACTTCGAAGTCAAGCAGGTGGGCCAGCTGCCCCTGGATATTGCTCAGATTGTGCTCGATTTCCTCGCGGGTCAGCAGGTTGCGTTC
>JBJYWZ010000603.1:0-2604 GCA_046259725.1 Promineifilaceae bacterium (SeqCode)
GTGGCCTGGATCGCCCCGATAGTTCCCGGCAGCACGCCCAACACACCCCCTTCAGCGCAGCTGGGTACAAGGCCGGGCGGCGGCGGTTCAGGAAAGAGGCAGCGATAGCACGGCCCCTCGTCCGCGTAGAAGACCGATGCCTGCCCCTCAAAACGAAAGATGCTGCCGTAGACATTGGGTTTGCCCAGCAGCACGCAGGCGTCATTTGTCAGGTAGCGCGTCGGGAAATTATCCGTGCCGTCGATGATGATGTCATACGGCGCAAGAATCTCCAGGGCATTGGCCGAGGTGAGCGGCACTTCATAACTGTCCACCTGCACGTGCGGGTTGATGTCCAGGATCGTTTCCTTCGCGCTCTGCAGCTTGGAACGGCCGACATCTTTCGTGCCGTGGATGATCTGGCGCTGCAGGTTGGTGTAGTCGACGATGTCGTAATCGACGAGGCCCAGACGGCCGATGCCCGCCGCGGCCAGATACATGGCCAATGGCGAGCCAAGCCCGCCCGTACCAATCAACAACACGGAAGCCGCTTTCAGCTTCTTCTGCCCGGACATGCCCACCTCCGGCATGATCAGGTGGCGGCTGTATCGTTGGATCTCCTCATGCGACAGCTCAACTGCTGCCGGATCGATCAATTCTCTTACACTCATCAGGTCACCTGCGCGCTCCCACCGGCGATCGAAGGAATGATCATCAGCGTATCATTATCAGAAACGCCCGTATCTTCGCCGTCCAGGTGGCGCACATCTTCCTTATTCAAATAAACGTTGACAAAACTGCGCAGTGCTTCCCCTTCATACAGGTGCTGCCGCAAATCAGGATACTGCCTCGTCAGGTCCGCCAGCACCGCGGCCACATTATCGCCTGCGGCATTCACGCTGCTCTGCCCGCCGGTATACGGGCGCAGAGGCGTAGGTATTCGAACGTGGGTCATCTAGGTCTCCTCTATCACTTCTTCTACAAATCCGGAGCGGTCGGGCAGAAGCTGCCAGGATCGGCTCAAATCGGCCGTACCCCCGGCGATCGTCGTAATCAGATAAGAATACCCGGGCCACGCCGCCCAGGCCAGATCGCGCGGCGAAGCCACCGGCGCGTGGTCGGGATGGCTGTGAAAAACGCCAATCACGTCGAGATTGGCTTCCATCGCCGCGATCTCCACATCCCGCCAATCATCCTCGGCGATGCGAAAGCGCACACCTTTCTCGCCATCATCCGGCCAGACATTGGGCAGCGGGCGAACATCAAGGACAACATTGGCGCCGTTACCCGCCTGTCCCAGCAGCAGGCCGCAGCCCTCGAAAGGATAACTTTCTATGCCGTGCCGCCTGATCGCCTCGTGCAGTTCAGCCGGTAAGTACAGCATCGGCCAATCAGCCGTTCGACACGGCCGTGTCGACTTCTTCTTCCTCAGACCAATACGCTTCGCTCATGTACTTCCACCCGCCGTCGGGCAGCACCGTCACGACGACGCCATGATCCAAGGAGCGCGCGAACTCAACGGCCACGTGAACCGCCGCGCCGGCCGAAGTGCCCACGAACAGCCCCTCGCTGCGCGCCAGGTAGCGCGCCATCTTCTGCGCATCTTCCGTTCCCCCAACCAGATGGCCGTCGGCGATGGATGCGTCATAAATACCCGGTACGATGGCCGTGGGCATGTGCTTCCAGCCCTCTATACCGTTCATCGCGACGTCCGGATGCGCTGCGTAGCAGAGGATATCCGGGTTCAGCTCCTTCAAGCGGCGCGTCGTGCCTGTAAACGTTCCGCCTGTCCCTGCCCCGGCTATGAAATGCGTGATCTGCCCATCCGTCTGCCGCCAGATCTCGTTGGCCGTGGTCAAGTAGTGCGCCTGCCAGTTGGCGTCATTATTATATTGGTCCGTGTAATACAGGTTCGGATCGCTCGCGGCCAGGCGCTGCGCTTCCAACTGCGCCCCGTCGACCCCTTCAAGGGGATCGGTCAGGATCAGCTCCGCGCCGTAAGCCAGCAGGACCTTCTTCCGTTCCGGCGTGACATTTTCCGGGGCGATGATTTTCACATGGTAGCCGCGCGCCGCCCCCAGCATGGCCAGGGCGATGCCCGTGTTACCCGAGGTGGAATCCATCAGCGTCATGCCCGGTCGCAGCAGGCCCTGCTCCTCGGCCGTACGGATAATATTCAACGCGGCGCGATCTTTCACCGATCCGCCGGGATTAAACCACTCCGCCTTGGCGAAAAGCGATACCTCCGGCGCAAGGCCGTGATCGGCCGCCGTGCGCGCCAACCGCAGCAGCGGTGTATTTCCAACCTGGTTTTCTAAAGTATGGGGATCCAGGCCAAAATAAGCCTGGCGTGGTTTTTCAACTGTTAACAACATAATGCCGTGTGTACTCCTGAAAGACTTAGGAACCTTATTTCTTTATATACGGTTCCCAGATAACAAAAAACGGTCGCAGCGCCGCTCAAAAAAGCGAAAGCGAGCAATTTTCGTTGCTTCGCGAGGGCCACTGCCACCGTTCCGGCCGCCGGGTTGCGCTCTCACCGGCTGTTCCGAATCTTCAGGTCACGCCAGGGTGGTCAGTTCCCTCGCTCCATACACCTGCAAAAATGTTGCTGTTCTATCATGT
>JBJYWZ010000604.1:0-4963 GCA_046259725.1 Promineifilaceae bacterium (SeqCode)
CGGGCCAGCCCAAACTTTGCCCAGTTTGGGAACTCTCATCTCAACATCGACTCCACGGGGGAATTGAGGGAAACGGGGGGAGCCTGGCCTTTATGGCTGGGCTTCTTCTGCTTTGAGGACCGCGCCCAACAGTTCCGGCAGCCTAACAACATTCACAGCGATGCGCCGTGCCTCATCAGAGGTGAGCGCCTTCGCTACGCCAGCTTGAACCCTTGTCTCTCTCGCGTAGATGAAAGTTCGCGTCGGGCCAATCTGTGGGCAGCCCCATTTCGTTTGTTCTGTGACCGCCCCGCTTAGAGCACTCCGTACCTATGAGCCTGGTGCTCTAGCCGCCCTTCGGGCGGTCGTGAGCCTCGGCCTGACTTGCCTCCCTTAGGACTGGCCGGGGCTCGCAGGGCACTTCATTCTTCTGTCGAACCCCTCAGCGCCTGCACCAGCGCCGAGAAGAACGCCTTCATGTCGATGGCCTTATGGTCGGGCCCGATGTAACCCTGGATAAGCCCGTGGGCGATTTCACGCGCCTTGTCTTCTGTCATGGGAAGCCCCTCTGTGCTTCCCCCCGCACCATCGCAGCTTACACAACAAAAGGCGTCGGCCGAAGCCGACGCCCAAGAGTATGTTTCGCCTTACGGAAAAGAGCTATTCGGCTTTATCCGAATCCTCAGCCTCTTCCATTGGATCCTCTTGAGGCTCTTCCATGGAATCAGACTCTTCAGTCATAGATTCGTCTCCCGAATCCATGGAAGACTCTTCGGAGTCAGCAGCCTCGCTACTCGCGCCTTCATGATGTTCGGCGTAGGTCAGCGTCGGGGCAAAGCCGAGGCCAATCACAAGCGCAGTGGCAAAGAGTGATGCAAACAATTTGGTCATTCGATTTTCCTCTATGTTCGACCAACCTCGGTCGCCCGCATGATACTGGACCCCGGTCTTTATGGAAGCGATTCCAGCGGCGGCTCCCTCTGTGCTTCCCCCCAAGCAGGTCGAGTGTAGCAGACAAAAAAAGCCCCGCGGCCAGCAGCAGGGAGTGCGGCGCGGGGCTTCCTCCTTAGGCTCACCTCGAACTGATCTAAGGGAGCGCGTCGGGATCAAGGGACGTTATCCCGACGCACTTGTGTCATAGCACGTGCGTCTCTGGGGGACAGGCTGAAAGCCCATCAGATTGCAGCGCAAGCCATCGACAGGCAGCCAAAGGAAAGCCCCGGCGCGGGGGCACCGGGGCTGTGGAGAGTACAACGCTGAGGCGACTGTGTTGGGGGGCCGGGAAATAAGCGCCTCAGCGTGTTGCCATTGCTATGAGGGCTTTCGGGGTTCAGTTCGTCCGGAGATAAGGGATATAGAGTGACAAATGCCGCTCCCGCTCATAGCTCCGAGAGCATGGTTGGGAGGGCGCCTACTTCTTCCTAGCGTCAGCCACGCCGGGATCTATCTCGTGAGCCAAATAAGAGTGGCCACCAACGCAACTATGATGAACGGAGAGTACTTGAGCGCATAGGCAGCAACCAAATAGATCATATCAACTTGTTTTATTCGCCGGAGTTTTGATCAAGTCCGTCGGGAGTCCCGGCTATGCGGAACTGATGTGCTTTCGTAGAGCATCTGATTCAGCTTCAGCATTCTCAAGGTACTCCTGGACCAGATCTCCAATCGACACAATGCCAACCAGCTTACCCTTGTCTACAACCGGCATGTGGCGGAACTGGTGGGTCGCCATTTCTGCCAATAGTCGTCGGTTCGTGTCGGCCTTGTTCGCGGTTACCACATCCGTGGTCATGAAGTCAGAGACAGGTCTACTCAAGGCTTGTTGACCAGCCTTACCGACTGCTCTCATAACATCGTGCTCCGACACAATGCCGCAAACTTTGTCTTCATTCTCCACAATGACAACGCACCCAATGCGATGTCTAGCGAGTAGCTCTGTGATATGACCGAGCGATCTCTCAGCGGTGGCGATTACTACGCCATTATCCTTAGAACCCGGGTTGCCGGCGGCATTCATGCCATTCCTCCAGTCTCAGTTGGCCCAGCGATCTGACAATAACTGCGCATGGCCATTATGGCGGGCCTCATTGAAGGTGTGAGTGAGCGTCAAGACCAGCACCGCCGCGAATAGCGCGCCCGTGATCAGGAACGAGACGATGCCGGGCCAGCGACTCGAAGTATGAGATATGATTCCGTGGTTCATCATTGCCGTCCGGGTCGCGCGATCGAAGTGGTTGCCCACAGTGGGCCGCTTCGTCGCGCCATTTGCACGCCGATCGGTTCCCCCTTCAGTAGAGTTGTCAGTCAGTCTCACGGATCGAATCGTGAGTCATGCGAAGCGAAAGTCGTGAGCAATGCGGAGCCTAGTGCCTATTCTGGGCATTCATGCGATATCGGTTCGCACAACGCTCAGAGACGTACCCAACCGGTGATTTCGGCTCAGACAATTCAGGCGGAAGTCGCTGCCGCTTAGCCGCCAGGAGTTGAAGTCGCTTTGCCAGCGATAATCGATCCTGCGCCTTTCTCAAACGAATAGCGAGTCACGTTATCATTGGCCGACCAATAAGGCGGACCTGATGGCACCTCCGGGTTGGGTGGTCAGCAAATCTCGTCGCCCAGAGAGTGTAATTGGCAAACTAACGGTCGTCAGCAAGAGCCAACTCACGACCATCGGACCCGTTAGCGCAAAGGGTTTGGTCAAACGACATCTTTGCGAGACAGCGGGTAACCTGCACTTTCGTATAGCGAGCGAATTTGGTGACCATCGAACCTTTGCTCTTCGACCTCAAGGTAGGTGCCCAAGAGGTACTGAGACGGAAGCTCTTCGATCGCGAAGCGCAATGCTTCGGCGGCAACCTCGAAGCGCTTGTAGGTAATGTGCCCAAGACCGCGCTTGCAGCTCCGGGCTGGATAAAGTTCGGCCATCGCGGCGTAATCAAACGTCATATCATCCAATCCTTTCGTGGTATGCACACACTGAGCTGACCAACGACCTTACAAGCGCTTTATCGACTCTGCGCCCCAAGGTTATGGCGAGTGGCGTTACGCAAAATGTGCGACCTCCTACCGCACCAAGCGTCTCGCGCTTTGATCAGCGCGGTCTCGAATTCGTCAACGGAGGCATCGCGCAGTTGCGATTCTGGTTGGGTAAGAGGAATGCTGTCGGGTCGGCGGGAGGGCCTTGCGGGATGATCACCAAACTTGGCATGCAAAATAGCGCGCATCGATTTGAACCTTTCAGAAGATTGACTTAGTCGATCATGGGCCGAATCCAAAGCAAGCCTTCTATTAGTGCTTTGGTTCGCAACTGGGTGCACAGACGTGTCACGGCGTCGAAGCGAGGTTGCACTCACGGTGCACGAGCCAGCTAAAGCTAGTCGCACGCTATCTCCCGTGCGCACATTGCCGCATCGTCTTCCTGTGCCGCCTGAAGGTCTCAAGGATCGATGATCACCATCTCAACCATGGATCCGGCCTCGCCGTGCAAGACTATGGCCTTCGACACCGGACGGTAGGACAAAAAGGACATGCTCTCGATCAGCTCGTCCTCTGTTACAACCTGGTAGTCGGCAGGCGGCAACAAACGATCCACTCCATCTATGCGGAATGATCGACAGAATGTAACGGTCTAGCTGCTTGTCCGTAGTGTCATCGAAATGGAACCTCATTCGAAGAATCGGGGCGGTAGGAACCCGCGGGACCGAGCTCAATGCACTCTACGCTTTTCATCCATCTCCGCGCTCCAACTGTGCCCTGGTCGACTCGGCCGCATCGGCGGTTGACCTCGTTGAGAGCGCGCGAACTTCTTCGGCTTGCGCCGTCAATACGCTGAACTGCTGGCGCCAATAGGCTGACTGACGTTCCACGATGTCGGTGAGGTTCTTGGCGCCCGCCAGGCTCGTGGCCAAGTCGAAGCTCGCATCGATATTGCGTCTGGCGAGGTCGACGATCTTACGATTGAACGCTATCGCTTCTTGTCCGGCGCTGGCGAAGGACCTTTCGAACGTCATCACTGATGCATCGAAAGCATCCCAAGAGCGGTCGTAAGCCTTGCGGGTCTGAACCACGGACTTCTCGGCAAGGGCGCGCACGCCCTCTGGAACGGCGGTGTCGAATCCGAGATTGCCGAGCTGATCCATCGTGTGACGATACTCGCCACGCGCTTGGTCAGCGGCAGCTTGGGCATTGGTATTCATAGTGGTGCCTTTTGGGGTCATCGTCGCAAGCGATTTACAGACGATTTTGCGGGCTGACAGCCGCCGAACCCCTATGCAGGGGCGCTCGTGCTGCTGATTTTTTTATGAACAGGGACGGTGCACGTAATCGGCACGGTAGCCTTGACCATCAGCGCCTTGAGTCCGGCGTGCCAGTAAGACATACATGGGCCTTAGAGAGGCCAATTACAAGATATGCGCGCTATAAGTAATTATTGCTCGCAATTGTTGAGGCCCCTTCGTGGTTCAATCCTCCGTCAATTCCTTAGGTTAACTTGGTCGCGCGCCAATTTGCTCTTCTCAGTAATGAGAGAGAGCAAGAGTTCGAGGGCCCGCTGCGGGGTCACGAGCGCGCTTACAGAACACAATGGGAGACCCTGGTGGTAAAGCCGAATGAACACCAATTGGCCACGCTCAAAGTGCTGGTCGAACAATGCCAACGGGACCTTGATACACTCGGAACTGAGCTGCGGTTGAGACAACAAGGAGTGATTACGCGGAACAAAGACGATCTTGTGCGAGTTGAGAAAAACATAGGCGAATTAACACATCGCATTCGAGAATTCATCAATATGCTGGAGTAACGACATTTGACGAGGCGCTTGGCCGTCGCCGTCGAGCACCTACCTTCCGGTGTTGCACGCGCTTGGAATGTTCGAAGTGGACCTGTCCAAGTCGGCGAGCCCGATTGAAGCTGAGGATGCGTGCGACGTCGGGCTGCTGCGGTCCCTGCGTGTCCGATAGCGGGTTTTTCTGGCCGTTCGCAGCAA
>JBJYWZ010000605.1:0-12325 GCA_046259725.1 Promineifilaceae bacterium (SeqCode)
ACGCCGCCGCTTGCTCGCTGCAGCGCCGCCCACAGCCGCGTGTCGTCCGGCAGGCCCGGGTTCGGCCGTAGGTCCGGGTGCAGCGGCCGTCTGGCCAGCACGGCCGTCGCTTCCTCATAAGAAAGTTCCACCCCACCCGCAGCCACTAAATTGACAGAACCACTTAAATTGCGGCGATCGATAACGATCTCAATCACATCCCCATCGCGCAGTTTGCCTATCGGACCGCCCGCCAGTGCTTCCGGCCCCACGTGCCCAATACAGGCTCCTGTGGAAACGCCCGAGAAGCGCGCGTCAGTCAACAGCGGAACTGTTTTTCCCCAGGGAATAAACTTTAACGCCGAGGTCAGTTGATAAGTCTCTTCCATGCCGGTACCAGACGGCCCGCAGCCAATGAGCACCAAAACGTCGCCCGGCTGAATCTCACGTTCGCCAGCCCCTTTAACGGCCTGCATTGCCGCGCTCTCGCTTGCAAAGACCCGCGCCGGACCACGATGACGAAAGACATCATCGTCATCGACAACGGACGCATCGATCGCCGTTGCCTTTATCACCGACCCTTCCGGCGCGATATTGCCGGCTGGAAACAGGACTGTGCTGGCCAGCCCGCTTTGCCTGGCCGAATCGGCGCTCATGATCACCTGATCGGGCTCGACCTTGGCTGTTTCCCTGAGCAATTCTCTCACCGCCTGCCGCCGTTCGCTTTCCTCCCACCAATCCAGAACCGCACCCAGTTTCTCGCCGCTGACCGTAAGAACGTCCAGGTTCAAAAGGCCGCGATCGCGCAAATGGAGCATCACTTCGGGCACGCCGCCGGCCATGAAGACCTGTACCGTAGGATGATTGCGCGGCCCGTTCGGCAGCGCGTCGACAAGACGCGGCGTTAACCGGTTCACACGGTTCCAATCATCAATGCTGGGCAGCGGCAGACCCGCCGCATGCGCAACAGCCGGAATGTGGATCAATAAATTGGTAGAACCACCAAAGGCGGCATGCACCAGCATCGCGTTTTCTACGGCTTGCGAGGTCAGGATCGCTGACAGCGGCAGGTCCGCCGCCGTCATCCGCAGCAGAGCCAGCGCCGAGCGATGCGCCGCATCGAGCCATATCGCTTCGCCGGAAGGGCTCAAGGCGCTGTGCGGCAGGCTCATGCCCAGCGCTTCGGCCACGACCTGGGCGGTGGCGGCAGTGCCCAAAAACTGGCAGCCGCCTCCCGGCGAACCACAGGCGCGGCAGGCCATGGTGGCCGCATACTGCAGATCGATCATCCCGTGTGCGAAACGAGCTCCGATAGTCTGCACGGTTCCCGCATCTTCAGACGCAAACGCCGGCAGCGTGACGCCTCCAGGGACGATGATGCCCGGCAGCTCGCGGCAGCCGGCCAGGGCCAGCATCATGGCCGGTAAGCCCTTATCACAGGTAGCAATACCCATAACGCCGCGCCGCTGGGGGAGCGAACGGATGAGGCGGCGCATCGTGATTGCCGCATCGTTGCGGTACGGAAGGCTGTCAAACATGCCCGGCGTGCCCTGCGTACGGCCGTCGCAGGGATCGCTGCAGTAGGCGGAAAACGGCAAGACTCCCTGCTCCTTCAGAGTCGCCGCCGCACGGCGAACCAACAAATCAATTTCCCAATGGCCCGTATGGTACCCCAGGGCGATCGGCCGTCCCGATTCCTCTTTCAGCCCTCCCAATGTGCTGACAATGAGATATTGGTCGCGTCCGGCCTCGACGGGATCCCAGCCCATACCGGCGTTCTGAGTCATGCCGAACAGGTTACCGCTGGGCTCATTGAGAAGCATCTCTTCCTGGATGGGCAGAGTTCCCAATGGACCCTCACCTTCCAGGCGGGTTTCAGTTACGTACCGTTCCGAACCGAGAACATCTTCGAGCGTGGGAAGAGGAGATGGAGACGTCATTTTGATAAACTCCTGCTGTAAACCAATACCGTCTATGCCCGCTGTGCGACATCGCCTTGTGTCCAATCAGCGTCGATCAGGCGCCACATCTTGCCGGTCGGGTTCCTATCCTGCAGTTCAGCGGGTAGGCGATGATGGCGAACATTATCGTAACAGTGTAAAGCGGCGAAACGATGCAGGGAAGCCGGTATGCCTACAGCCGTAAAGCCCGGGTGGCCGGTAGCCGGGTACGGCCCGCCATGATTCATTGAGGGCACAACGGCCACACCTGTGGGCATCTTGTCATTGAGCAGGCGGCCGACTTTTTGGCGCAGGACTGGTTCTATCATTGCATAAGCGGCTTCATCATCAGCTTGCGAATGGCTGTAAATACAGCCGGTCAAATTACCCTCCAGACGGGCAGCGATATCCGCCATCTGATAAACGTCATCAGCAATCACGATTAAGTTAACCGTTCCAAAAGCTTCCGTCTGCAGCGCATGCGGGTGTTTCAAGAAATCGTCTCCGGAGACAACCAGCAGCGTGTTGGTAAAGACGAATCCCGGCCCTTCCGCCTCACCCCCTCCGGTAATCACTTCAGCGCCATGTGTTTGTAACTCTGAGAGCGCCCCGGCGATCGTCTTGACTCCCGAAGCGCTTAACAAGTTACCTGCGTTATTCTCTTCGAACAACTCCCTGACACGCTCGATGAAACGGCCGCTTTCCAGGCCCTGCTCGATAATGGTCAGGCCAGGTTTAGTACAGAATTGGCCTGAGCCCATCGCACATGAACTGTAGAGCTCGGTGGCGATTTCGTCGCATCTCTCTCGAAGTGCCCCTGGCAAAACGAACACTGGATTGACGCTGGACATCTCCAGATAGATAAGCTTCCCGGCGCTGTCCGCTGCTTTTTTCAGCTTCAACCCCGCGTCCCTGCTGCCCGTAAAAGCGGTCGCACCCACCCGTTCGTCAGCGACCAGCGCCAATCCTGTCTCTGGCTCGGTGTGATAAAGTAGTTGAATCATCGCCTGCGGCAGATCACTCTGGCGCAAAACGTCAAGGGCAGCTTCGGCCAGGATTCTGGTAGTGGTCGGATGTCCGGTATTAGCCTTTGCTATCACCGGATTGCCGGCGGCAATCGCCGCCGCAAAATCTCCACCGGACACTGAATTAAAAGCGAAGGGGAAATTATTGGGTCCGAATACCACTACTGGGCCGCCCAGCGGCCCGAGCCTGGAGCGAATATTACTCTTTGTGTCAATCGTTGCCTGGCACCACGTTCGCTCACGTGCCGCGGCGGCCGCCTGCCGCAGTTGGTCGCTGGTGCGCGGCAGTTCAACCAGACGCAAACGGGGCTCAGGTGCCAGGGCGGTTTCACTGTTGGCGCTATCTACCAATGAGTCCACACGTTCTTCTATCTTGCTCGCGAAAGAATCCAGGAAGGCAGCAAGGCTCTCGGCCGGTATCGATCGCAGGGCAGCCACGGCTTCCTGAGCCGCCTGCAAGGCCTGTTCAACATCAGCCTGGCTGGAAACAGGATAACTATGCGCCAAGGGAGTTCCAGTCGCCGGATCTGTAGCCCTGAAAAAGCCAGCTGGATCGCGGCTCTGCCGCCACTCCCCGTTAATAAGTACGGGTTGGTGTATCATTTACTATTTCTCTCCTGTTAAACTGCTGCGACCCGGCCAAGTCTATCTGCGCAGCGAATACCACTTTCCCTTTCTGATCATCCCCGGCCGCTCCTGGCAGCAGCGAGTGGCCGCTGCTTAAGAAGATACCGTCTTGTTTTCCAGCAGAAGCGACCCGATGCGGATTTGTACCAGATCCCCTGGCAGAAGCGTAAAATTGTCGTCCGGCACTACGCCCGTGCCGGTCATCAGGAAGACGCCGTACGGGAATTTCATTTCTCTCGTAAGGTAGTCGACCAGTTCGCCCGGCGAGCGCTTCATTTGCGAGCTTCGCGTTTCACCCTGAAAGATTACTTCGTCCCCGCGGACTATATTCATCTGAATTGGCATGTCCGCCGGCCACCCACCATCTTCAATGAGAATTCCGGGCCCAAGAGCGCAGGAGCCATCATACATTTTTGCCTGCGGCAAATATAGCGGGTTTGCGCCCTCAATATCGCGGGAGGAGACATCGTTGCCGGCACAGTAGCCGATAATTTCCCGCTCGCTGTTTATTACCAGCGTTAACTCCGGTTCAGGCACGTTCCAGCGGCTGTCCCGGCGAATGCGAATCGGCATTTTGTGTCCGGCTGCGCGCCAGCCGACAGATTTGAAGAAAAGCTCAGGACGTTCCGCATCATACACCTTTTCGTAAACGTCCTTCAGATCAGCTTCTTGCTCGCGCGCCTGGCGGCTGCGAAGGTAAGTCACGCCGCAGGCCCAGACCTCATGCGCCGCCTCCAGCGGCGGCAGGAGAGGATCGACGGCTCTATCACCCAGCGGCAGTGTTTGCAGCAGCTGGTATAGATTGACTAGAGGCAGCGACAACAGCATTTGCAGCGTCAGGTGTTCCGGCAGATAGGCTCCGTCCAAAGCCAGGCGCGGCCCTTCTTTTGTTTTGTGTCGTGTCAAAAGCATCTTCTTTACTCCCTTTGCCAGTCGCTAGCTGCATGGTTTCCAGTGATTGCAAGTCGGTCGATTGTTCGCTGCGGGAACGACACTCGTGGTAAGTCAGCCCCGTTCCGGTCGCAGAGAGTGTCTATAAATTAGACACCATACGCGCAGTTTTGCAAGCGCTTGCGGAAATCCATTGACACCCCGTCCAAAATCGTATACACTATTTTGCAAGCGCTTGCAAACATTTCGCGCGGAAGGACTAATGACCCGCAAAAGATCGTCTCCAGACGTTACAATTTTTGATGTAGCTAATGAAGCAGGCGTTTCCTATTCCACCGTATCCCGGGTCGTCAACAACAAATCCTACGTAAAAGAAGAAACCCGCCGGAAAGTCTTGAAAGCCATGGATGATCTGGGCTACCAGGCCAATTTGCAGGCCCGCAGCCTAGCCGGCGGCCGTTCCAATGTCATCGGGCTCCTGGTCGTCGATCTGGCCACTCAATACGTCGGAGAACTGGTTCGCGGCATAGATGAGGTACTGGCCGCCAACCAATTTGAATTAATGCTGTACACGACCCACCGTCGCAAAATAAAGGAGTCTACCTTTGTGACGATGATGGCCCGTGGAATGTCTGACGGCCTGCTGATTGTGCTCCCGCGAGACCCGGAAACCTACCTCGGATCTCTGCGCCAGCATGAATTTCCATATGTGCTGATCGACCAGCTAGGCAACGAAGACATTGATCTCTCAATTACCGCCGATAATTTCCATGGCGCCTATACCGCGATAAACCACCTGCTGGAATTAGGCCACCGGCGAATTGGCCTGATTACGGGTTGGATGGACATGATCAGTGCCCGCCACCGTTTAGATGGCTATCGAGCAGCGCTTGCCGATTATGGCATTCCTTTTGATCAAGAATTGGTGTTTGAAGGTAATTTTTCGACGATGTGCGGTCGCGATGGCGCCCGGCATCTCCTGGATCTGCACCAGCCGCCAACAGCCATCTTCGCATCTAATGACGACTCGGCCCTGGGCGTCATTGAAACCGTTCGCATCAGAGGATTGCACGTGCCTGATGATATTTCCGTTGTCGGTTTTGATGATATTCCCATGGCCTCCATCATAAATCCGCGCCTGACCACCGTAAAACAACCTTTGGAAGAAATGGGCAGACGTGCTGCCACGATTCTGCTTGACTCAATTGAGGAACCCGAAAAAGAACAGGCGAGCGTCGTGTTTCCCGCTGAGTTAATTATAAGGGAATCGGCCTCCAAACCATATAAGATGCGTCATGTCTGATCTGTGGAGTGTGCCCATCATTTGGATTCCTGCTAGATCGTAAACAAGGCTAACAGATGCCCAACGTAGTGCAATATACATCATCTATTTAGTCCAATCTAAGAGGAGGTGCCATTGAATTGACTTAGCGAACCTGAAAGAAAGTTTATTTGATGATCTCAGTGCTCAATTTAAGGAGAGACAAATGAAGAAGTTAATCACATTAGTGATGCTGTTAGCTGCTTTGCTGGTACTTGCAGCCTGCAGCTCAGCCCCAACGACCATTGAAGTCACGCGCGTCGTTACCGAAGAAAAGGAAGTAGAGGTCACCCGCGTTGTTACTGAGACTGTCGTGGAGGAAGGCGCGGAAGTTGAAGTTACGCGCGTCGTTACAGAGACAGTCGTCGAAGAGGTTGTTGTCGAAGTGCCGGCAGAAGAAGCAGTAGAACCACTCGATGCCGCACCCGTTCTTGGTGAGTTACCGCGAAATGAGACATTGATTGCTGATATCCTGACCGGGCGTGTCGGCTCTCCGAGCAATTTCAACGAGTGGGTAGGTTGGAAATGGCGCGATCGCGGCATGCAGAATCTGGCGAATGAGCCGCTTTGGTCGGTCGATTTCGCCACCGGCGAGATCATCAATGGTCTGGCTGCCGGCGATCCTATTTACAACGAGGACTTCACTCAGGTAACGATCCCGCTGCGCGAGGGCGTTACCTGGGACGATGGTGAACCTTTCACTTCGGCCGATGTGGTTTTCACAGTAGAGACACTCATAGCCAACGAAGGTCTCAACGCACATGCTTTCTTTGCCGACAATGTCGCCAGCGTAACCGCGCCCGACGATTACACCGTTGTTTTCGACCTGGCACAAGCGAACTCTCGTTTCCACACCACTTTTCTCGATCGCTGGGGCGCCACCTGGATCATGCCTAAGCACATCTTTGAAAATGTGGATGATCTAGTCACATTTGAGTTCAATCCATTTGTAGGCACCGGCCCATACAAGCTGCACAGCTATGACGATGGCGGGTTCTGGACCATCTGGGAAAGGCGTGAAGACTGGCAGAACAGCCCGACAGGCATCCTCTATGGCGAGCCAGGTCCTAAATACATTGTCTTCCAGTACTTCGCCAACGAAGGCGCTAAAATCCTGGCGCAGTTGACGCACGAGGCCGATGTCGTCAACCTCTCGTCGGAAGGCCTGAAGGCTATTCTGGCGCAGTCCGATTCCTCGCGCGCCTACCAGCAGTCCTACCCCTGGGTCGTGAACAATGACCCGGCCACTACCGGAATTGCCTTTAATACCACCGTACCGCCGTACGACAATCCCGATGTGCGCTGGGCGCTCACACTGGCGATTGATATCGCCGAATACATGGGTGTGGCCGTCGACGGTGCGGGGGCCGTAACCCCGGTGCACATCCCCTCACTTGGATCCTATCCTGAAGACTTTATCGCCCCCATGGAGGAATGGTTATCCGACTTTGAGCTGGATCTGGGAGACGGCGAGACATTCAAGCCGTACGATCCCGATGCGCCGCAAAGAGTTGTCGAATACGCCCGGGGCCGCGGCTACGTTGTGCCCGAAGATCAGGCCGCGCAAGATCAGGCTTTTGGTCTGGGTTGGTACAAGTACGCGCCTGACGTTGCCGAAAAGCTGCTCATCAAGAATGGTTTCTCTCGAGATGCGGACGGCATGTGGCTCTTGCCGGATGGTACGCCCTGGAAAATCGAGATTCTGACCGATACCGACCTGGCCACAGATATGGGATCGCGAAACGCTGTGGCCGCCAGCCAGCAGTGGAAGAAGTTCGGCATCGATGCCGAAGTCTTCCCCTCGGAAGCGCGAGCGGACCTGTATAACACCGGCGACTTCGAGGTCTCAAGCGACTGGCCGGCTCAGGAACCGTGGGGCGCCGGTCCTGATCTATATCGTGTGCTCGATCTGTGGAACTCTGCCTACGAAACGCCGATCGGCGAAGTAGCTGCCGGACACCCGGGTCGCTGGTCAAGTCCGGAGATGGACGCGGTCATCGAGAAGCTGCGCGAAACGGATCCGGCCGACTATGATGCGGTAGTTGAAGCCGGCATCGAGGGTCTCAAGATCGCTGTTACCGAAATGCCGGGTATTCCCACGTTCGGTTACATCGGTTTTATCGCCTGGGATGAAACCTACTGGACCAACTGGCCTGGTGCTGAAAATCCGTACACGCAACCCTACACGCACTGGGGTCCCTTTAAGTATATGACACCCTTCCTGGAAGCAACCGGGAGGTAATGGGTTCTAAGTTGATTCCTCAGGCAGGTGGCAAATCTGCCTGAGGAATTTCTTGAGTGACAATTTGCCACCATTGTTGATAGAATGGCTATACGCTTCCCAGAAACCTCGCCAAAGAACCGCAGCGGTTTGTAACGAAGTTGCTGGGAAATGTTGAGTCGAAAATCCTTCCCGGCGAGCTATAGGAAACAGAAGAGGTAACGAGTTTTGACTTTTTTAAAAGGCTATCTAATTCCACGGCTCATTCAGTATTTTCTGGTAATCTTTGTCGGCGTCACAGCTGTATTCATCATTCCACGCTTACTACCTTCAGATCCGGTCGTGAGGACCATTGCCCAGTTAAGATCGCGTGGTTCCTACCTGGATCCCGCTTCAATTGATAATATGGTTGCCGATCTGACCGAGATGTACGGCCTCGAAGGATCGCCGTTTGAGCAGTACATTGACTTCTGGCAGAGATTGGTCCGTGGAGACTTTGGGGTATCTTTCTTTCAGTTTCCGACACCGGTGACCCAGCTAATAATGAGAGCGCTTCCCTGGACCGTGGGTTTGTTAGTGGTGACGACAGCGATCGGCTGGACTCTGGGCATCCTGCTGGGAGGGCTGGCCGGGTATTTCAATCGCGCGCGCTGGTCGCGCGCGCTTGATGCCGGGGCCATGATCATACGGCCGATGCCCTACTATCTTTTCGCCTTTGCCCTCCTCATTCTGTTTGGCTATATTTTCCCATTGTTCCCGGTCGCCGGGGGGACCAACATTGGCCACCAACCCTCATTCAGTTGGGCTTACATCTCCGACGTCCTCCGGCATGCTTTTCTACCGGCCTTATCTCTAATCCTCCTCGGTGTCGCGGCCTGGTTTCAGACAATGAAACTGATCGTGCAGAATGTCAACTCCGCTGACTACGTGCAATATGCCAAGTTCGGTGGTATCAGAGAGGGCAGGATTGTTAATCGCTACGTGATCCGCAATGGTATGCTGCCGCAGATTACCGCCCTGGCGCTGTTAATTGGGCAGATATTCAGCGGCGCCCTGATTACGGAAATCGTTTTCTCCTATCCGGGACTCGGTTCACTCCTTTACAACGCTATCGTTAATGGAGATTACAATCTGATTATGGGCATAACAGTCATTTCCATCGTAGCTATTACGACGGCCATTCTGATCGTAGATTTATTGTATCCCCTCTTCGACCCCAGAATCCGATACAGCTAAGGATTGCGGATAGTATGCACACACTCAAAGATCTGTTCCAGGATTACAAATTTAGATTCAGTTTTATCACACTCAGCATATTGGTCTTGTATGCCTTGCTTTCTTTTTTCTCCCCCTATGACGTAACAATTTGGGGAGAGGTGCTCAGAGACCTGCCGCCATCAATAGCCCACCCGCTGGGCACCGATTCCAGAGGCATTGATCTCTTCTGGACCGCCTCCTTTGCCGTGCGTAACTCATTAATCATTGCCCTGGTTGCCGGGATAATTTCTAGAATGATCGCCGTACCGGTGGCCATGATTGCCGGTTATATTGGCGGAACCACCGATAGGGTCCTGATGTTCATCAGTGACAGCTTCCTGGTTATTCCTCTCTTTCTGATCATCGTTCTGCTGGCGATGCTGGTCCGTGACAGCATGAACCTGGTGACCTTGGGCCTAATGCTGGCCTGCTTCGGCTGGGCCTGGGACGCGCGCGTGATCCGTTCAGAAATACTGACCCTGCGCGAACGAGGCTTCACGCAAACGGCAATTCTCTCAGGGACAAATACGCTTCCCCTGGTGGTAAAAGAATATATGCCCTTCATTATGCCCCTGGTCTTTGCTACCTTGATCAATGTCATGGCCTGGGCGATAGGTCTCGAAATCACCCTGGCTATTCTTGGGCTTGTCAATCTTGATCTACCCACGCTGGGAACGATGCTTTACTGGGCGCTCAGTTATCAGGCCGTTCTGCTTGGCTATTGGTGGTGGGTAATGACACCGGTTGTTCTCTCAGTTCTCCTCTTTATATCCCTGTACTGGATGTCTGTCAGCATCAGCGAATATCTCGATCCACGTTCGCGTATCCAGCGCGTCGGAGCGCATTGAAACGGTCATGAGCAAATCTATTCCGAGCCATAAGGATACAGCTGCGAATATGCTTAGCTGGAAGCACATTGAGGCAACCGTGGATAATACCGTACTGAGCACTGAAGGATTACACGCCTACTACATGCTTGAAGTTCACGGAACACAAAAGGTGGTAAAAGCAGTCAACCAGGTCGATCTGGATATTCAGAAAAACGAGGTCTATGGCATCGCTGGCGAAAGCGGCTGCGGGAAATCCACGCTTCTCAAGGCACTCGCCGCCGTTATCGAGCCTCCGCTGCGGCATATTGAGGGATCGATCTATTATCACGTAAACGGAGACATAATCGACGTTTCTAAGCTCGATGCGGAAGAAATGAGAAGGCTGCGCTGGCGGTTCGTTTCTTATGTTCCGCAAGGTTCGATGAGCGTGCTTAACCCGGTAGTAAAAATAAAGAGCACTTACCGGGATTTTATTGTCAGTCATGTGGACGGAAAGTCACAAATAGAAGCTTTTGAAATGGCCAAGGAACACATCGCGGAACTGGGATTGCCGCCAGATGTCATGGATGCTTATCCTCACCAGTTGTCCGGAGGCATGCGCCAACGCGTTACGATTGCCCTTGCAGCGCTTCTGAATCCGCGGGTCATTATCGCCGACGAACCGACAACGGCGCTCGATGTCGTCGTACAGAGAGGCGTTGTGCAGCTTATTAAGGATATTCAAGCGAAGCTGCAAAACACGGTGATTCTGGTCACGCACGACATGGGTGTTCACGCGAATGCGGCCGATCGCATCGGCATCATGTACGCGGGCAAGATTGTCGAAGAGGCGCCAACTGATACCATTTTCGGCGAGCCGCTACATCCATATACACAGTACCTGATTAACTCTTTACCAAAATTCGGCGATAAGACACGACGCGAAAGTGTCCCAGGAAGCCCGCCCGAACTATCGGATCTGCCGGGCGGGTGTGCATTTCATCCGCGATGTCCGTTTGTCATGGACATTTGCCGGGAACAAGTCCCGGATTATACGGCCGTAAAAGCCAACCATAAAGTCGCCTGCTGGCTCATTGAAAAAGGACAAGATGGAAAAGGTTCTTGAAGTTGAACATCTTAAGAAGGTGTACTCGCTGGGGAGCATCACTTCGCGCGCGAGGATTACGGCCGTCGATGATGTGTCGTTCTTTATAGATTCAGGGGAAATCTTCACCCTGGCAGGAGAGAGCGGCTGCGGCAAGACAACCACTGCCAAACTGGTCTTGGGTTTTGAAGAACCTACGTCGGGCTTGATCATACACGGCGGCAAGCGGCACGAAAGCTCAGACAGCAAGAAGAAAGTCTGGTTTACCGAAGGCGTTCAGGCGATCTTTCAGGATCCCTTTGGAACCTTCAACCCGCTGCGCACAGTCGATCGCTACTTCTTTGAAACGATCAAGAACTACAAACTAGCTAGTAATGAGCAAGAAACGTTCCACCTGATAGACGAGAAACTAAAGGCGGTCGGCCTGTCGTATGATCAGTTCTTCGGTAAGTATCCCAGCGAGTTTTCCGGCGGGCAGCTGCAGCGGATTTCCGTTGCCAGGGCGCTGTTGACGGATCCTTCATTGTTGATTGCTGATGAACCCGTTTCCATGGTTGACGCCTCCCTGAGAATGTCGATTGTGAACCTGTTTAACCGGCTCAGAAGGGACTTTGGCATGAGTGTGCTCTACATCACGCACGACCTGGCGACGGCCTATTACGTGAGTGATCGCATCGCGGTCATGTTCAGGGGCAATATCGTCGAAATGGGCACGGTCGAACAGGTATTGATGGCGCCCAAACATCCCTATACTCAGCTCCTGAAAGACTCAATTCCTGAAGCGGATCCGGAGCACCGCTGGGAAGGACGGGTCCAGCTTTCTGATTCAGATCAGGACGAATACTTGAAAAAGGGCTGCAAGTTCGCCGGTAGATGTCCACAGGTTATGGATATTTGCCGGCGAGAAGTGCCCCCGGATATCACCGTTGACGATGTGCTGATCAAGTGTCACTTGTACACCGAGGACGTGGTTACTTTAGTTTAATAGATTGTTGCGATTTACCGACCTGGCTCGATACATTGCTGTGGAATCCCCATTTGTGTTTCCCTCGGCAATGCTTGAGCTGACACCCTACCAGACCCGCGGAGACTAAGAAACATGTCCAATCACATGAACAGCGATTTACCAGTCAACGATCGAGCAGCGGCT
>JBJYWZ010000606.1:0-3465 GCA_046259725.1 Promineifilaceae bacterium (SeqCode)
TCAACTCATTTTCAGCCGATGCGCTGGCAGGCCTGCCGCTCAATAAAGAAGAGCCCATTTTCGGATCAGGTTTAGGGCCCGGCGTACGCATGGTCTTCAACCAATCGTTGTCGCTGAATTACTTATGGTCTTACTTCTCGGTGGTAGAACCCAACGCGCTCCTGGCCACCGGCTCAAAAGCAATGCTGGCGTTATGGGCCATTCTGGCCATGTATATGCTGGGCAAATCGGCCGGAGACAACAGCAGGCGCTTTGGCTTACTTACCGCGGGCATACAGCTTCTTATCTACGCCGCCGCGCCTTTCGTTCGTGGCGATAATGTCAGTGTCTTTTTCTTCGAGCGCATAAACGCCGACAAATTTATGGTCCCGGTTACGATGCTGCCGGTCATCTTTGCCCTGGCAATCAGCTTTGTGCGCAGAGGCAACTGGTGGGCCTGGCTGGCTGCCGCTGTGGCTACCTTCGCCGTATCGACAATCCATCCGCTGATCGCGGCCATGTTGGCCCTCGCCCTGGGGTCTTTCGCCCTGCTGCATCTGCTGCTTAATCTACGCAGCCGCACCTCCTGGATTCGATCGGCGGCAGTGGGCGGCTTAATCGCCATCGTCATGTTTTTGCCTATGGCGCAGCTCGTGCTGTCGCGCGGCGAATCGCCGCTTGCCTCCTCCTATCCCTCATCCTTTGAAGGATGGGATGTGGGCGAGAAGCTGATTCCGGCGCTGCCATTCTTCCACGTGCCCAGCCTTGATTATTATGGCCCTCTTCCGGAGATGAAGGATCTCACGGCCGAACAAGCCAACACCAGCGACAATCCCTTCCTGATCTGGCGTTTTGCCTTGAATATGGATCGTCGCCGTCTGATACTTTTCGATCTAAACAACTACATTTCCGATCCCAGTCTAATCATGGAGCCGCCCTATTTCCTGGCGCTTTTGCTGCTGCCCATGTTCCTTTTCCGCCTGCGGCGGGATGTCGCAGCGCAATATGTTGTCAGCAGCTGCCTGGGCGTGATATTTGTGATGTTTAATCCATTGGTCACACCGGTGATTGGCTCCTTTGTCATGCCCTGGATCCTTTGGCGATTTGTTTGGATTTTGCCATACGCCCTGATCTTCGCCATGGCTGCACAGATGATCGTAACCGCCGTGATCAAGATCATTGGTCGTTTGCAGGACGCGTTACATATCGGGAACGGTGAACGCACGGTACAACGATTAATGCCTTACGGAGCACTGTTCATCATCCTGCTGGCCACATTAGTTTTGAGTCCCAGCATTGGGCGTAATATTCGCAATCTGAACGGCCGTCTGGCTTTTGCCTACGCCTATCCAACTCCGGACCGCATATTCAATCGCCTCAATGCCTCGCTGGCGCAAACGGGCCCCATGATGGTTCTGGCCAACCAGGACATGAGCGTGACCCTGCCGGCATTTGTCGCTTACGCCAATGTCCTTGCCCATCGCACGCCGACAACAAGCGAGGTATTCCCCGCCGATCGTCAAGATGAAGCATTGCAGCGACTGCTGGATCAGAATGACTTTTTCACGTCCCCTTATCTCACCAAACAGTCAATCGAGACATTAAACAAGTATGATGCCGGCTATGTAATCGCGGAAAGCGGCAGCAGTCTGGATGCCCAACTGCGGCTGGCCCCGCAGTGGTTTACCTGGCTGCTTGACGATGAAGCATACTCGCTTTATGAAGTAACCGGCAAGCCGGCCGTTACAGAGACCATATTGGGCAATACGGCAATGGCCGACCAACGATGGGGAGAAGCACAAGAACATCTCGAGGCGGCGCTGGACGAAGATTCCGGACAATCGGGCGATTTGTTGGCCCGTCTCGGTCTGGCGGAGATCGCGCAGCGCGAGGGGCATTTTGATGTTGCGGAGGAAATGCTGAAGCAGACAATTGCCGAACATGATCTGCCCGTACTGCATTACCGCCTGGGCCGGCTGTATTCCCAGGAAGGGATGCTGGACGAGAGTATCGCCGCCTTCGACGTCGCCCGCCGCGGCGCGCCGTATGTGAGCCGCTTCCAGATCGCGCTGGCCGATGTTTGCCTCACCGACGGAAATATCGAATGTGCGGAACTGCTGTTCCGCACGGCGGCCGATCTGCAAAGCTGGCCCGATCACGCTTCGCGTCTCGTCGCCGAGGCCGATATGTGGCGCCAGCGTGGAGAAACGGAGCGCGCTCTCCCTCTCTATGAACAGGCGGCACAAGAACAGCCGAATGAATATAATCTGTTTGTCCTGGTCAGCGTCTATCGTGAACTGGGCCTCTTTGACAAGGCGCTGGAGCTCGTGCAGTCCATGCGCCTGCTCTACCCGCTCTCACCGGAAGTTGTCTCGATAGAGGCCGACCTCATGTCGGCGCAGGGAAATTACGCCGGAGCCGCTGATCTGCTCCGATACGCCATCCTGATTGAAGAACTGCGCACGGGAGAAGCAACCGATACCCATCTGGCCCTTGGCGAGGTGCTGCTGGCCGCCGGACACATAGATGAAGCGGCCGATGAGATTTCCTACGCTCTGAGCCAGAACAGCTACAACGCTACCGGGCACACGCTGCGCGGTGAGCTGGCCGTGAAACGGGGCGACAATGACACAGCCATTCGCGCCTACCAGCGAGCGTTCGAACTGGACCCCTCCCAGGTAGGCGTCTACGTCGCGCTGAGCAATGAACTCCGCCAAAAAGGCGGCACCCCCAACGACGTGATGGTACTGCTGCAAATCGCCCTGCGCGAGGATGCAAACGAACCGACCTTGCTCCTGGCACTGGGCGACCAATGGCAGCGGCTTGGCGAGTCGGATGCGGCTATCGACGCCTACCAGGCCGCTCTTGAGCAGCTCGCGCCATACAGTCAGAACGCGCGCCCGCATCCGCTGGCGGCCGATAACAGCCGCGCCTTTGCTTTTACGCGTGTCGCCGCCGCTTATGAAGATCAAGGAGACACTGAGGCAGCCATGAACTATTATCGCTCGGCTATCGCCGCTGCCCCGGGAGAGTCCTGGACCCATTTGCTGTACGGAGATGCCCTGCGCAGACAAGACAATATCGATCGGGCAGTTCATGCCTACGAAACGGCGCTTGCCCTTGATGAGAATGAAATAGAAACGTTTATTCGCCTGGCCAATCTCTATTCGGCGACAGGGGATAGTAAAAGCGCCGATACCTTTTACCAACGTGCTCTGGATCTGACTTCATCAGACGTAGTGCAGAAAGATCCCACCATATCTATGGCCAAGGTGGCGTATCCCGTACAGACGGCCGATGCGCTGTTTGCGTCTGATGAAACACTATACGACACGGCCATTTCCGCATACACGCGACCGGTAAATAACAATTGGCCGGTGGACAGCGTCGTCCATGCCAGCGAATTTGCCGACGTGACCGCGCTGGCGCGACTCTACCAGGGCCACAATGAAGGCGACAAGGCAATTGACCTTTACCTGGAACGTA
>JBJYWZ010000607.1:0-1780 GCA_046259725.1 Promineifilaceae bacterium (SeqCode)
TTAAATTCTCTCGTCCTCGCTAATCCCAGCCTTAGCGCGAAACAGCCTCGCGCATAACAAGGCGATTCCCGACCATTCTTTTTTCTGGTTCCTCTGGCTGGACGGCGCCAAGTATAACTGAGCCCGGGTCCCCTGTCCAGGGTCATTAAAACTTCTAAGCCGGTTGTTACAGAGGGATTAATAGCTGAGCCTAATCAAAGAATGGACCAATCTTCATCAGAAGACTGGCCTACTCTAAATCAGCCATGATGCATCGCTGATCTTAAGCTTCCTCGACATCTGAGCCGGCCATCAAGAGGCCGACTTTCTCTCTGGTGGCCTCTTCGATAGGCAGCACATCGACAACACGGCCGTCGAACATAACCGCCACGAAATCGGACAGACTTAATATCTCATCTAACTCTGCTGAGACCACGAGAACGGCCGCTCCCGCGTCACGCTGTTCCACAATCTGGTTGTGAATGAATTCAATCGAACCGACATCAATGCCACGCGTAGGCTGGGCAGCGATAAGCAGCTTGGTCGGGCGTGAAAATTCACGCGCGACAATCACTTTTTGTTTGTTGCCGCCGGAAAGTTTGCTCGCTGGCGTATGAATGCTCGGCGTGCGCACATCATATTCAGCAACTAGCTGCTCCGCCTGTTCATCGATCTCGTCCTGATGCATGATCACGCCGGAAGCAAAAGGCGACTGGTAGTAATTATTGAGCACCATGTTGTCGGCGACGGAATAGGCCATCACCAGCCCGTGCTTTTCGCGATCTTCAGGGATGTGCGCGACCCCTTCTTCCGTAATCTGTCGCGGTTTAAAGTTTGTATTTTCGGATTCGCCGATCCAAAACCGTCCACCTTCAACAGGGCGCAAGCCGGTCAGGGCTTCTACCAGTTCGCGCTGGCCATTACCCTGCACGCCAGCCACACCGACGATTTCGCCGGCGCGAACCTCCAGGTCAACCCCTTTCACCGCTATATGCCCGCGATCGTCTTTCACCTGAAGGTCCTCGATACGCAGGACAACATCTCCCGGTTTAGGCGGATCTTTTTCGACTCGTAAAATGACTTTACGGCCGACCATCATCTCCGCCAGGCTGGCCTGGGTGGATTCTTTTGGCGAGACCATGCCCACCATACGTCCGCGGTGCAGTACACCGATCGTATCGGCGATGGCCAGTACTTCTTTAAGCTTATGCGTGATGAAGATGATCGAAGCGCCGCGAGCCGTAAAGTCTTTCATGATGCGGAAGAGATCTTCCGCTTCTTGTGGTGTTAGAACGGCCGTCGGTTCATCCAGGATCAAAATGTCCGCATGGCGATAGAGCGCCTTGATGATTTCCACGCGCTGCTGGGTGCCTACCGGCAAATCTTCGATCATCGCCGTCGGATCCACATCCAGCCCGTATTGATGGGAAAGTTCCGTTACTCTTTTTGCAGCCGCATCCAGAGCAAGAACGCCCGCCATACGCGTGATTTCGTCGCCCAGGATCACATTTTCGGCGACAGTCATCACCGGCACAAGTTGGAAGTGCTGGTGAACCATACCCACACCGCGCGAAATCGCATCGCTGGGACTCTCCAGCAGAACTTGCTCACCCTTGATCCACACCTCTCCTTCGTCGGGATGGTAAAGACCATAGAGCATATTCATCAACGTACTTTTGCCGGCGCCATTTTCCCCGAGCAGAGCCAGGATCTCTCCCTTGTGCAAAACCAGGTCAACGCTGTCATTGGCAAGGACACCGGGAAAGCGCTTGGTCAGGCCGCGAGCCTCCAGAACAATTTC
>JBJYWZ010000608.1:0-4287 GCA_046259725.1 Promineifilaceae bacterium (SeqCode)
TCATCAGCCGGAGCTTCTTCGGCAGAGGTTTCGGCGCCAACCGCTGCTTCGCCCTCCGGCGCCGCCTCTTCGCCTTCGGCAGCGAATTCCTGCTCCTCAGCCGGGTATGCCTCGGCTGAATCTGCAGCGTCCTCCGGAGCAGATTCAGCTTCCTCAGGAGCCGCTTCATCGGATGCAGCCGGCACTTCTTCAGCCGGGTAGCTCTCGGAATCCACACCCGGAACATCTTGCGGAACCTCAGGCACTGTTGTGTCCGCGCCCGCTTCCGGATCATTGTAACCGCCTGGAAGCGGACGTTCACAGGCGACCAACAAGAAACTGGCAATCAATAAAAGAACAACGGGATATAACCAACTTTTGTGCAGCTTCATTTCTTCACCTCCGATCAATATGCCCAAATGGGCAAACGATAATCGAACCTGCCTCCGGTATCGCTATACGATACACACGGCGTAATATAGCATGAAGACCGCTTTACGTAAAGTTAATGGGACACATCACGCGGGGTGCCATAGAGCCACCAGTATTCGGAACGGGGATAGGCTTTCTGCAAACCGTCAGGCCACACAAATTCTCCTGAGTCCCAATAGAGACGCAGACGGCCGTCCAGCAGCGCCGTCGTTTTAAGGATGCGGTCGTCAAGCTGGTAAGGAGCAAGCTGCAGGAAATCGATCAGCGCGGCGATCATGGCCCGCGTCTCGACGGCCGTGGCGTAGTTGGTTTTCGCGCTTGCCTGGCCGCGCTCAACATCCTTCAAATACTCCCCCCACTGGCGTAGCCTGGCGTCCAACTCGCGATGGGCTTTTTGCTCGAAGCGCACCGTTCTATCCTCGAGGGCCATGTTAAATTTGGCGACCGCTTCGTCGACTTCCCCCTGCTGCTCTTCAGTCAGAGAATCATAGACACCGAGTAGACGATGCTGGCGCATCAGATAGCCCCCTAGAGTCAACGTGGGCATCCCTCCCTGCGCCATATGCCAGAACAGCACATCGCTGTCCAGGTAAGTTTCCATCTCATCTGCCATTGCCGACAGCACGCGCACATCCTGCGCCAGTTTATCTTCAGCTTCTGTCACGAACACACCTCCAACGTTGATGTTTTATCGATTTGAGCCCGTTCAAACAGGCTGCAACTGCCTTCTTACGCAAGTGCATTTTTTACCGATTCAATTTCTCAAGGTTCACAGGCCGGCAGACGCCGGGCCTGCCCAGGTCAATTCGATCGTTGATGATATGATAGGCTGATGTCGCGCCGCGGGCAATAGCTGTGGCCGGGTAAATGTGTTTGTCTAGGCATTCTCGCAGGGACAACGGTATAATGTTCGCGCCATGAAACGTACCACACACCGAGAACTGGCGGCGCTCCTGAGCGGGACTAGACACTTTTTGACCTCTATTGTTCGATTGTCCTGGATATTCCTGTCTTTGCTGCTGGTCATCGCAGCATGCACGAATTCCCCATCGCAGGAAGCGGGGAACTCCGCGACGGCCACACCGCCGTCCGGGGTCGTCGTGGCGCCTGATGAGAAGACCGCGGTCCCCCCGGAGCCTTCGCCGACGCTGATCCCGCCTTCGCCAACGCCGCAGTTGGCCGCGCTGGTCAACGGCCAGCCGATCTTGTTGGAGGCGTTTGAAGAAGAGCTGATGCGTTATGAAACGGCGCAGGCTGAGCTGGGGTTTACACCTGGAGCCGACGGTCAGGATTACCAGCGCCTGGTGTTGGATGCGCTGATTGAACGTGAGCTAATCAGCCAGGCGGCGAAAACGTCCGGGATCTCCGTGGATCCTGCCGCGGTAGACGCGAGGCTGGCGGAACTGTATGAATCGGCCGCAGAAGCGGATGGTTTTGAGGCCTGGCTGGCGGTCAACCACTGGACGGAAGAAACCTTCAGGGAAGCATTGGCGGCAGAAATGCTGGTGGAAGCCATGATCGCTGACATTACGGCCGACGTGCCGTTTACGGCAGAACAGGTGCGCGCAAGTTATATCCAGGTTGATGATGCGGCGCTGGCCGATTCGCTGCTGCAGCAAATCGATGAGGGCGCTGATTTTTCCGACCTGGCCGCGCGCTATTCCCGGGACTCGGTGACCGGCCCCGCCGGAGGCGACCTTGGTTTTTTCGCTCGTGGCTCGCTGCTTGTACCGGAAGTTGAAGATGCAGCTTACCGGATGCAGCCTGGTGAAGTGAGCGACGTCATTTCGGTAACGGATTCTGAAACGGGAAAGACCACCTACTACATTCTCGAGGTGACGGAACGCGATCGTGAGCGGCCATTGAACACGAACCTGCGATACAAACTGCTGCAAGAACGTTTCGATGCCTGGCTGGCCGACCAATGGGCCAATGCTACTATTGTTTATCTGCTGGAAGATGGGTAGCCACCGCTACTATGACGATTGACCGGACATCTGCGCGGCCCAATCGTTGCCGATGACAATCAGAATGTCGTACTTACCGTCAGCGGTGGTTTCGCTGCTCAGATTCAGCGGTGGGATTTGCATTTCCTGGATCAGGAAGCGCGTTGTCTGCGGGTGCGAGCCATAATCAATGATCTGCGTGGTATTATAGGCGGCCGAATCAGCATTTCCGATCTCTGTAACATCAACGCCCAGGTCTTCTAAGTAAGCCTGTGTCTCCGCGGCCAGGCCGAAGACGGCCGTGCCATTATGCAGCGCGACGCGAGCGCCTTCTTCGACCATCAAATCTTGCAGGTCTTCAACAACGGGCGCAGGAACGGCAGGAATGGCAAACAACTCGTCGCGCATAGCGCGAATTTCTTCGCGGCGGGGAACCAGGACCTGCCGCCCGTCCGGCGTTGTTTCGATATAAACCTGATTGTAGTCAAGGACGGCCGTGGTGATGTTTTGGCGATCTATGTCCTGGATCAGCAGCGCCAGCTCCAGGGCATCCTCCAATGGAAGATTGGTCTTTACGTTCTCCTGAAAAGTGCGCCAGAGCAAGGGCGCCTGGCCAATCAACTGCGGGAGCTGGTTCAACTGCAGAATCTGGTCGCGTACGGCCATAAGGACGGCCTGTTGGCGGCCGGCGCGATCTACATCGCCGCCCAAGGTCACGCGGGTTCGCGCATATTTCAAAGCCGTCTCGCCATCCAGGCGCTGTTTTCCTGCTTCAATCGAAAAGGGATCGTAGCCATAGCAATTATCCGGGTAATCCGGGTCTTCAATAGCTTCAGGTACATCAATGACAATGCCGCCGATCAGATTGACGGCTTCTTCAAAACTCTTGAAGTCCACTGTTACGTAGTAATCCACCGGAACACCCAAGAATGCTTCCACCGTCTCGCTGGCCAGCGCCGGTCCACCTCCCGGATATTCATAGATCTGGCCGAAATAATAGGCCTGGTTGATGCGGTCTACACCAAAATCGGGAATCTCCACCCAAAGATCGCGTGGGATAGAAAGCAGGGCGGCGGTCATGGTTTCCGGGTCAATAGTGGCCAGCATCAGCGTATCGCTGTGGTTTGGCCCAACTTCATCGCAGCGTTGGTCCGTGCCCAGGAAGAGGATGTTCACGCGCTCGGTTCCAGACCAAGGTTCGAGCTCGTCGGCGATGATCACCGGCAAAGGTTCCTCCTCGACGGATTCCTCGGCCGGCTGGCTCAAATCTGGAAGCGCGTCGGTTTGCAGATCATCTCCCGGCGTGAACTCAACCAGTTCGTTAGTGTTCTGCGAAGCCGAAGCGATGTCACGTACTGTATTAAACAGCCAGACCGCACCGGCTATGACGCCGACGAGCAGCGCCACAGACAGAATCGATAATGCCCAGAGAGGCAATCTAATACGAGCCGGATCCCGCCTTTTGTTTGAATCTGGTGCCATTTCCAATATGCCTCGCTCCCAGGGCGAGCGCGCGAAATCATGTTAGCCTTGTGATCTTAACGATTCGCGCAAAGCTTGACAAGTTAGACCCTGGCCTTATAATGTGCGATACAAGCTATTTTTGCAAAGCGTTGACTGGGACGAGTAATTGATTTCCAGAATTAGAGAGTGAGCGGCCATAGGCTGAAAGCCCTCACCGGTCGGAAATCAACAAAAACCCCCCAGGAGTGACTGTCTAAACAACAGAGCAGTTCATTGTTAAGTAAGACAGGACGGCAGGCACCGTTACAGGCCACAATGAGCGCAGGCGGCATTTCGCCTGCGAAAGTTGGGTGGAATCGCGATCGCCATCGCCCCGATATGGGTGATGGCGATTTTTTTATTTTTGGAGGTTTATTATGTCAGAAAATGGAAATGTTCCTTACGCAGAGTCGGAACTTTATCGCAA
>JBJYWZ010000609.1:0-2822 GCA_046259725.1 Promineifilaceae bacterium (SeqCode)
AGACCGGCCGGCAGTAGATGCCCGTCGTCGACACGCCGTAGAAGAACTGCCCATCCGCATCCGCGGCCCGTTCGACAAGTGCTTCCCAGCGTGATTGTTCCGTGGCATACGGCCTTGTAGAATCCATCAGATCGTTTTCGTCCCTCCCTCGCTGCACTTCATAGGTGCGTCCATTACCGTTCCATTCTACCGCCTGCACCATTTCCAGAGTAGCTGAAGATTTCATATTGACCTCTCTATAATGAAAATTTGTCTCCGTTTGAGAGACTCCATTATTATGAGGCCCGTACCCCGCCATTACTATCCGTTTCTTGCGCTGTAATTCCGGCCGGCAGGCATAAACCGGTTCAGGCAACGCCCCGCAGCTTGTCGGGATTGGCCATGGCCCATATCTTCTGAATCTTCCCGCCGCTGGTTTCAATAGCCACGACGAACGCAGGCTCATTCCGCCCATTGCGTACTACAAGCGCGGGACGGCCGTTCACAGTGGCGACAGTGACCCGCGCATCGACCGGCGTGAAGCGCGCCGACACGCCAATCAGGAACCTGGCCACCGCCTCACGGCCATACACGGGTCGCGTGGCTGCCCCGCGCGCCTTCCCTCCGCCGTCGGCCCACATCGTCGCCTCTTCCGCCAGCAGACTCGTCAGCCCCTCCAGGTCACCGTCGGCCGTTGAAGCGATAAATTCTTCCAACAACCGCAGATGCTCATCCTCTTTCGCCTCGAAGCGCGGCCGGTTGGCGGCTACATACGATTTGGCGCGGCTCAACAATTTACGGCACGCCGTTTCTGATTTGTCCAGGATGGCCGCGATCTCATCATACGGGTACTCGAACACCTCGCGCAGGATAAACACCGCCCGTTCCGCCGGCGTCAGATTCTCAAGCAGCACCATAAAAGCCATCGAAATAGAGTCGTAATCTTCGGCAGCGCGGAGCGGGTCGCGGGCCGGATCAGGGGGCACGGCCGTGTCCGTGCTGATGATCGGCTCCGGAAGCCAGGGCCCCAGGTAAGTTTCCCGCTGCGCCCGTGCCGAGGAAAGCTGGTTCAGGGCCAGGCGCGTGACAATAGTCGTCAGGTACGCCTTTGGCATCTCGATCTCCTCCCGCGGCACCGCCTGGTAGCGCAAATACGCTTCCTGCACAATATCTTCCGCGTCCATCGCGCTGCCCGTCATGCGGTAGGCGATAGAAAACAGCAACGGCCGGTATTGTTCAAACGCACCCATATCGGACCCTCAACACGCTCCACTCAACTAAACCAGACTTTCAAAACGTTCAGTGAACAGTATACCGTAACCAGTACTGCCCACCGCTCACCGTTCACTGCCCACTGCCTCCCACTGCCCACTGGCCTGCCTCACCTTCGCATACCGCTCTTTGCCCAACCAGAAAAAGAACCCCGGCCGTTGCCGTTCCAGCTTCAGGAAATAGAATAACAGCCAGACGAAGAAGTTGCGCACATACACGGCCGTCTTGCCGCGCAGAATGAAGCCCACCGGCTCATCGGCAGGGTACGCCAGGAAACCCACCGCATCCTCAGGCCCCAGGGCGATGCCCTGCCCGTAATAGGCAAAGCTCAACGGCGTCTGCTCCTCCCCTTTTAGCAATGCCGCGATATTGTCGGCGGCATGTGCGCCGCGGATAACGGCCGTCAGCAGGCTCATGCGTAGGGGAACACCCGGGGCTTCGACCGCGTGCGCCGCGTCGCCGATGGCATAAACATCGCCATGAGAAAGCGAACGGCCAAAGGGATCAACCACGATCTGCCCCCGCTCATTCACCGCGAAGCCCGCTTCGCGTGCCAGGGGCAGCGCGCGAAACCCACCGGCCCACAGGCAAACGTCAAAAGGCAGCGTTTCCCCGCCGGCCAACACCAGCCGCCCCGCTTCGACCGCCGCGACCTTGCGCCCCTCGTACACGGTGATATGCTGCTTCCGGAAAGCGTCGCGGATATGTGCTTCCACGCGCGGGCCCTTGAAGGCAGCGAAACGGCCGGACGTCACCACGCTTACGTCCACTCCGAGATACTGTCCCTTGATCTCCGTGGCCCCTTCGATGCCCGTCGCTCCACCGCCAACGACGACAATCCTTGCGCCGCTCTCATCCAGCGCCTGCATTCTCCTGTGCATCGCTCTCGCGCCATTTGCACCGCCCGGGTCCAGCACGTAGGCATGGTCGCGCACGCCGGGCACGCTCTCCTGGTCCACAACGCTGCCCAGAGCATAGACCAGGATGTCATATGCTATCTTTTCACTGCCTGATCCGGTTTGCACGGCGACCGTATGAGCGTCAGGATCAACGGCCGTAACCCGGCCCTGCAGGAACAACACGCGCGACCCCTTCAACATCCTGGCAAGCGGCTCCTCCGGCACTTCCTGCCCGGTGGCTGTATGGTGCAGTCGCGGCCGCTGAACAAAAGTATCGGAGCCATTGACCAGCACTATCTCTGTATTCTGCTTTTCTGTTTTTCCGGAAAGGCGCAGCGCAGCCATCATCCCGGCATACCCGGCGCCCAAAATAACAATTCGTTTTCTTTGTAAGGACATGATTCACCTCGTTCGATTTTACTCTCTACTAAAGATGACAATCGTGACCCCCGATTTGTGACAGCTGACCCACTATTTGACCGCGTTTACAATTCCGGCAGGCTCAATGCCGTCGCTGCCCGTCCAGAATCTACTCCTCCTCTTCCCACTTCCTGAATTCTTCCTGCGCCTCTTCGGAAATGATCTGCAGCGTTTCCAGATCGAGCGGATCTGATAACGAAAAGCGCTCGTCCGGATAACTGCCGCTGCGAAATAGTCTATGCGCGCTGACAG
>JBJYWZ010000610.1:0-2816 GCA_046259725.1 Promineifilaceae bacterium (SeqCode)
AGATCGGTTCCGTCATGTTTGGTTTACAGCCGGATGGCAGCGAAAAACCGGCGGCTATGGAGCTTGTCCGCCTGGCCTTCCCCCGTCGAGTCTATACCCAGAGTCACGTCGACTATCTACTCGAAGTTCTATTGTACATCAATGAAATCAAGGATCGGATTCGTGGCCTTCGCATCATCGAAGCGCCGCCGATTTTGCGCCACTTCTCCGCGCGCCTGGAACCGGCTCACGGCCGTCTACTAAGCGAAGAAGACTGAGTGAAGCGATCGCTCAACAGTTCCTGTTCGTGAGCAATTTGTTGCTCCTTAGCTCTATCTGGATAATGATGTGACTGGTCTCCTTGCCGTGCCACCAGAGAGCTTGATCAGGAGACCAGCGCGCAGCAATTTACCGCGCCGCCTTTTCCAGTATACGCAGCACGGCACTGGCCGCTTGATCCCAACTAAAACGCTGAACATTCGTCTGCCCATTGGCGACCAACGCCTGCCGTAAATCGTTATCGCCCGCAATCTGCTGCATGCCCGCAGCTATCTCATCCACATCAAGCGGGTCGACCAGCAGCGCGCCCCCGCCGCTGATCTCCGGCAGCGAACTGCTGTTTGCTGCCAAGACAGGAATGCCGCACGCCTGGGCTTCCAGGACTGGAAAACCAAAACCCTCGTACAGCGACGGGTAAACCAGCGCCGCCGCACCGGAAAGGAGTGCCGCCTTACGGCTCTCAGGCACGAACCCGGGGAGCAGCACACGCGCTCGAACCGCGCTGTCAAGAGCGGCTAACTCTTCAAACAGTCCTTCCGTTTGCCATCCTGTTTTTCCGGCCAGCACAAGTTGGTGCGGCAGATCCGCCAATGCGAATGCCTGTACCAGCCGCTTCAGATTCTTTCTTGGCTGCAATGTACCCATATAAAGCAGATAAGGACCTTCAATTCTATATTCTGTACAGACCCGCGCTATCTCTTGTAGATCGCTCACCTGCCTGAGCTCCGGATCGAGGCCAGGATAAACGACGTTGATCTTGGCCGGATCGGTGCCGTAGAAACGCACCAGGTCCCGCTTTGTGGCCGCTGAGTCGGCAATGAGCTCTCTGGCAATCAGGCTGTTGGCCCGCGTGCTCAACTTCAAATAGGCAGCCTGGCTCGCTGTATGCGCCTCCGGGAAATAGTGGTATCCAAGGTCATGGACGGTAGCTGCGGCCGCGCCGCGGTGGATAAATGGAATAACATGCGCCGGTGTAAAAAAAACATCCGGGGGATCGTGCCGCAGTTCGCGAGCCAGCCGCACGTGCGTCCAAAGCCGTGCAAAAGGCATGACGCGAAACTCAACATGCGGAAGTTCTGCGAAAAGATTCGCCGGTGGTGGTTCGTTAAAATAGAGGCGCAGATCGTACCCGTTTTCTCTTGTCTGCGAGATCAACGACTTGATCAAAAAATAAGTATACGCTTCTGTCCCCGTACGCTGCTGCGTAACGGAACGACTGGCGTCAATGCCGATCAGCATACAGTCTCACAGGCCTGAATCCCAATTGCGCCTAGTTGCAGGGGGCGCGAATGGTCAGGAAATCCTCGGCGACCCATCCTTCATCTCCGCCGACGAGCCGGACCTTTCGCCAGTTAAATCCGCCGGATTCCACCGGCTCATCTTCCAATACGGTCAATACCGAACCATCAGGCAAAATCGTGATCTCCTCTCCCCCGGGAACATCGCGCAGTGTCAGCCCGTTGCCGCTTGTTCCTTCAACAATGGCCCGGCAAATCACCGGTGTTGCCGTCGCTGTCGGCTCAACAATAGAAGAGGTGGCGGTCGCCGTTGGCGGGAATTGTTCGACAAACATCGTCGGCGTAATTGTAGCCTGAACGACACCCGCTTCGCCGTTCTCCGGCTCCGCCGCTGAGCCAGACGTAGACTGCTGCCGGTAAATGAGTACACCGATCGAGCCGAGGAACAAGAGCACGCTGAGCAGCAGTGTCAGCATGGCGCGGCGCAGCATCGCCTCTCTCTCAAGCGTATAGTAGCGCGCGCCTCCACGGCGAATACCGCGATATGTCATAAACGCCGCGATGATTCCGCCTGATACGAGGAGCAGGGGCAGGAAGAATTCGCCCATTTCTACGGCCGTACTCCCTGCATGAGTACTTCAAGCGACAGGGGTCCCGGGCGTAAAATACGCAGCGATTCTCGGCTCACCTCCACCACCGTCGAAGCCATTTGCCCCCCGCTCGGACCATCATCCACAGCGATCGTCACGGAGCCAGCCAGATCCTTTAAGGCTTCGTTGATAAGCTGTGCCGGAGCGCGCCCCGAGAGATTCGCGCTGGTTGCCGCGATCGCTCCACCGGCCGCGCGGATGATCTCTCTGCACACGTCGTGATCGGGCATCCGTACGGCGACCTCATCTGTAAGTGATAACGATGGTGGAAGAATTTCGCGTTTCGACAACACAAGCGTAAGCGGCCCGGGCCAGAAACGTGCAATCAGTCTCCTTGCCATAAGCGGAATATCTGTGGCGATCTGTTCCAGATCGGCCGTATCGGCGATCAGCACGGGAATGCCTTTATCCCAATCTCGCTGCTTGGCAGCAAAAAGACGGCGAATCGCTCCCTCGTCAAAAGCGTTGGTGCCGATGCCATAAACAGTATCCGTTGGCAAAATAATGAGTTCCCCACGTTGCACAGCCGCTGCGGCCACCGGGATAGTAGCGCCATCACCTGCATCCAGAACTTGCGTCGTCACAGGTCCATACCACGAACCACTCCCGGGGTCTATTTCACCTATCGCAAACTGTTTGCTGTTCATGCTGCCTGGCTGGTTTGAATCTG
>JBJYWZ010000611.1:0-1797 GCA_046259725.1 Promineifilaceae bacterium (SeqCode)
CGGTCGGCACTCCACATCAGCGTCAAAATCGGTAACCCGGTCATTCGTGCTGCCGTAATGATACCGATCTTCGAAACGTGGGCGGGGCCGCGCGGCGCGTCCACCACCAGCCCTCCGCTGTACCCCTTCTGGAAATAGTGAACCAGCTCTTTGAGAGCCTCGAATCCCCGATAACTCGACGACCCCCTGACGACAATCCAACCATGGCGCTCAGCCGCTTGGGCGGCCAGCTCGCCGTCTTTGCTGGAGCTGGCCATGGTGACACGCTTCTGGTTGCGGAAGTGGTGGACCAGAAACATCACCCCCCTGTGCCAGGTGGCGACCAGCAGGCCTTTACCGGGGTGCTCCTTCTGATAGGCTTCCGCTATTTCACGGCCGAATTCCTGTACCCGGCAGGTGGAAAAGAGCAACAGGAAAAAGATTCGGGTCATCCAGCCAAAAAGATGGTAGAGCGGGATCTGCCAGAGTTTTATTTTTTTCTTCGGTTTCATAATTTCAATTTGATTTCGAACTGATTGCAAGGCAGCCGGGAGGCGACCACGAAGGAGCTCTGATCGTGCGCCCGGGAGACCGACGTCGCTGTTACCACAGACGGCGCTTGACTGCAAACCGGAATTAGGGTCACGGTAGGAAACGATGTTTCAAGATTGTGCCGTGTTTTGTTTCGTCAACAAGGCACATCCAGCGGCGAATAACGAGATACGTGTCGGTGGGGGCAACGCAGCAGATGGGCACACAGACGAACCACACGCCAAGCAAGATGCGGAATATTTTTTACCAGGGCCATCATATGAAGCGCCGAAGACCGAAGCCTCTACGTTGCTTGACCCCTCGGTACCAAACACAGGCCGGATACAAGACCAGCAGAACGGTAATGGTGGCCGTTAGTGCTTCTATCAGGGAACCGCTGTGACGCATGTTCAGCAGCCAGGCGGCAACCGCCAGCAGGTGGACGTGCAGGATGTAAAAAAACAGTGGGGTTTGGCCAAATACCGTCAGGGGATTCCACTGATTGGCCGACCTGTTCCGGTAGTATGCGAAGAGTATCGCCAGGATCAAGAACATGATTCCCAGCTCGAGGGCTGCAAATGAAAGACTCGGGGGGTATTTGCTGACGTGGAGCCATTGCAGCACGGAGGCATCGTCACGGTAAAGCAGCATGTTGCCGTAATGATTGAGGCCGCGGACGAGAGCGAAGACCATCAGCGAAAAAATGCCGAGCCGGGTGAACAGAGGCACAGGCGCGGCCGCTTGGCCGCCGGCCGGAAGCCGGCCGATTCCCCAGCCCAGAACCATGTAGCCCAGCCACGGCAGCAGTGGGTAGAGGACGTAAGCCACCGAACCGACGCGTCCACCGGTAATCAGAAAGGCGGCGAAGATGCCCGGGTTGCGACCCTTGTCAAAACCGATCGCCAGCCCGGCCAGCGTTTCAGCGAATACCAGGAGGATCAGACCCACAGCGAGCAATATCCGTACACCCAGCCGGCGGAGTAAAATCATGCAGCACAGGCTGCCGCCGATGGCATAGAGGACCTGAAAGACCAGCCCGTGTCCAAAGCCGACGCTCATCCAGAGCGGATCGAGCAGCATGATGAAGAGCCCGCGTTTGAAAATAAAACTGTCGATGCGGCGATCCGGTACGTCGGCCGCTTTTTGGCGCCCGACGCTCAACGCCAAGGACCAGCCGGCCAGGAATATGAATGTGGGGGCACACAGGTGCGTCATCCAGCGCACCAAAAACTGTGCGGCCGGAATGACGGAGCCCGGCTTATAAAAGGCAATCGCGTCGGTCACATA
>JBJYWZ010000612.1:0-1730 GCA_046259725.1 Promineifilaceae bacterium (SeqCode)
GACATAGAACTGCGTGTCGGCCACGATCTGATCCAGCGGCCAGATCGTCACGCCGCCATCATTGAAGTTGCAGGAACCGGCAGCCAGGTAGTTCACGGAGGAGACATTGTAGTAGGTCCCGGCATCGGCGAAGTCCACGGGCACGCCGTCAATTTCCAGCGATACCACGTTATTGCCGTCCGGCTCGGTGGCCAGATCGCCCGTGTAGGTGATCACGTTGCCTTCGTCCGTGGTCAGCATGCAGGTCGTGTAGTGGGAGTAGCCGCTATAGGGAGAACCCTGGTTGTACCACCACCAGTTGCGGTAGCTGCGCTCGAGCACGGCCTTGATCTGCGGGCCGTTCATGCTCATGACCAGCAGCGAGTTCTCGTAGGGCATCAGCGAGTACATGTCATTGACGGTCAGGGTAACCGGGTTTGAGGGAGACGCATCCGCGGCCACGATGCGGTTGCTCATGGCCCCGGACAGATGTAGATCAACAGGGATGCCGTTGGTCGTCAGCTCATAAACGGCCGAATCCGCCTGCAGGTTGGCGCCGCTGGTTTCCTCGGTATAAGCCTCCACGGCGTCGAGCGGCTCGGTGGTCACGCCGATTTGCGTATCGGTATACGCTTCCAGTTCTTCCAGAAATGGCTGCAGGTAGGCTTCCATTTCGCTGTCCACGGCCATCTCGTTGGCCGGAATCAGGTATCCCTCGCGCAGCACAACCTCGTCGCCGATGAAGCCGACGTTGACCTTGCCCAGATTGGTCGCGTAGCGGCCAGTCTGCGCGATCAGCGTCCCATCGGTGTTGATATCCGACGTCACCATGACCGCCGGGTTCAGGGTGGTGTGGCTGTGTCCACCAATGATCACATCGATGCCGGCCACGCCTTCAGCCAGGAGCACGTCGCTGTCGATCTCATCGCCATAGGGCGAATAGCCCATGTGTGTCAGACCCACCAGGAGGTCGGGATCTTCGTCGGCCAGTATCTGCGGCACCGCCGCAAAGCCCGTGTCCAGGCCGGAGTAGAACGTCAGTCCGGGGATATTGGTGGGCAGCTCGTAGCGGTAGACGCGCGGATTGGTCAGGCCAAAGATGGTGACCTTCTTGCCGTTGACGACGAGATTGATGTAATCCTCAACGTTGTCGTTGATGAAGCCGTAGCTGCCGTCATCATCAAGGTTGATCGTGCCCAGGATTGGCGCGTCCAGCTGTCCGAGCATGGTGGCAAAGGTCGCTGGACCAAAGTTGAACTCGTGGTTGCCGATTGTAAAGGCATCGTACCCCAGCAGGTTCATGCCGCCGGCAATCGGGTTGGGCGTGGCGTTGCGGAAATATTGCGCGAAGGCGTTGCCCTGGAATGTGTCGCCGGCATCCAGCAGGAGTACGTTGGGGTTCTTGGCCCGTTCCGCCTTGATCTGCGATGCCAGAAAAGCAAAGCCTTCCTTCGTGCCGTAGTAGTCAGTTTCCTCCCAGGTGCCATGGGTATCGTTGGTATGCAGCATGGTGATCACGTCGTCGAGACGCGTGATGCGGCCCAAAAGGATATCTTCGGCATCGATCGTATTGTCGTCGAGCATACCGATGTATTCGACAAAGCCCTGCTGCATGTCATAGTAGGTATCCCAGGTATTCTCGCCCTCGGCGAAGGTGGTCCAGCCATCCCCGCCACCGGCCAGGAAGTTGTTGGTGACCACGCGGTAGACCTGGTCGCGCACCAGCGGCGCGCCGTCGACCTCGACGCCGT
>JBJYWZ010000613.1:0-5239 GCA_046259725.1 Promineifilaceae bacterium (SeqCode)
AAACGAACCACACGGCACGGTTTTCCGGTTCACGTTGGCAGTCAGACCCATGGACGAGCTCCAATCGAAGAGCTCCTAGAGGCGGACTTGAATGGCACCCACCAGGGAGGGACTTCATGGATTTGCGCACGCGCTATCTGGGAATCGAGCTGAAACATCCGGTGGTCGCCTCGCCCTCGCCGCTTACTCGCGACATTGCCGGGATACGCCGGCTGATAGACGCAGGCGCCGCAGCCATCGTCATGGCGTCAGTGTTCGAGGAACAGGTCGTTGGCGCCCGGAGCGCCCTTGCGGAGTGTTTGCAGACTCTGAGTAAAGCGTCCCAACAAACGGATGTCCCGATCATTGCCAGCTTGAACGGCGAGACGCCGGGCGACTGGCTGGATTTCGCAAAAACGCTGGAACAGGCCGGTGCACGCGCCATCGAGCTCGACCTCTATCGCGTCCCCTCCGACCCCGACCAGACGGGCCACGCACTGGAGCAGAACTACGTGGACATTGTGCGTGCCGTCAAAGACAGGGTGCAGGTCCCGGTCGCAGTCAAGCTCAGCCCGTATTTCAGTTCGCCGGGGAATATCGCACGGCAACTGGTCGACGTGGGTGCCGACGGCCTGGTCCTGTTCAACCGCTTCTACGAAGGCGATATCGATCTAGACTCGATGCTGGTCAAGCCGGACTTCCAGCTTAGCACGCCCTACGACCACCGCCTGCCCATGATGTGGATCTCTCTCCTTTACGGCCGGCTGGACACGTCGCTGGCTGCGACCTCGGGAGTATGGTCCTACGAGGAAGTGGTGAAATACCTACTGGTCGGCGCCGATGCGGTGATGACCACGTCGTCGCTGCTGAAGGACGGTCCACAGCATCTCGAGACGTTGGTGAAGGGCTTACGAGACTGGATGGATAACAACGGCTACGACTCCGTCAGCGCCGTCCAGGGACGGTTCGCGGCCGCGCATCTCGACGACCCCTCGGCCTTCATGCGCGCCCACTACAGCGACATCCTGATGTCCGGCACCAAGGATCGATAGCGCCAGAGACTGATCACTACTCCACCGCGAAAGCTCACGGTACAAGCAACTTCAAGGGCTCAGCCGGCTCGAACTTTGCCGATACCTCGCGAACTTTCACCTCGGGCACGCCACCGGAACTGCCACCACGTCGCATGGATTGCGGGCCCGGAGCGTGATCAGTAACAGGCCCTGTCCGCTAGAGGGGCGACGAATGGACATCAGCGAGCACAGAGGGAACGTCTGCTTTATCCCTCAAAGTCGACCTGCTCAGCCCGAAGATCGATATCTCTTACGTGCCAAGAGCGGGCTCGGTGTGCAACGGTCGTACCTAAAATTTACATTCTCATCATGACTTTTACGTAGGCTCCATGCCGATCACCCAGGCGATGCTGTTTGGCTCGGACCAATGCCAATTGCTGACGGCGTCGATGCCTATGGGACCTGGGTCGTCGATGGCTCTCGATCCTCAGCATAAGTAATCAATGGAATTCCGGCTTCCGGACAGCCCATGCAAATGTGATGACTCAGAAGAAAGGTCTGCAAGCCGCCAGATAGGTTCTTGGCCTTCTCAAATCCATTCTGCTTCAAAATCCGGTAGGCTAGGTAACCCCTAAAACCACTCTTGCAATAAACGTAAGCGGTTTCGCCTTTGTCTAATTCACCAAGGCGGCATCGCAGCTCCGCCAGTGGGATGTTTATTGCTTCCTCTATATGCCAGTCCTCGTACTCTCGAGGCGTTCTTACATCAATTATAGAGCCATCCATTCGGACTGGATAATCCTCGGCAAACCATTGCTCGAGATCACCGCGAAGAACATTGGAGGCGACAAATCCCGCCATGTTCACGGGGTCTTTCGCAGATCCATAAGGCGGTGCATAGGCAAGCTCTAGATGTTCTAAATCGAAGACGCTCATACCTGCACGGAGCGCGACAGCGATCACATCGATCCGCTTGTCGACGCCGTCTACTCCAACGATTTGTGCTCCAAGTATCCTTCCGTCGTCAGGCGCGAAAAGCAGCTTCAGATGCATCGGATGCGTTCTGGGATAGTAACCGGCATGGCCATTATGGTGTACGTAAGCCTTTTTGAAGGGCAGGTTCGCCCGCTCGAGCGTCCGCTCTGTAGCTCCGGTTCCTCCGGCCGTCATCTCAAAGACTTTGACCACCGATGTACCTTGCGTTGTCGTGTAAGCACTTGGTCGACCACAAATGTGGTCCGCCGCGATGCGTCCTTGCCTGTTCGCGGGTCCAGCGAGAGCTACTATTGCTTGGCTTCCGGTTACGGTATCCGTGACTTCGACCATATCGCCGGCGGCATAAATATTTGGGTCGGAGGTTCGCATGTGTTGGTCGACCCTAAGGCCACCGCGTTCGCCGATTTCGAGCCCCGCGCGATGCGCGAGAGACGACTCTGACCGCACCCCCATTGCGAGCATAACCAAATCCCCCCGGATGGCACTTCCATCGTCAAGGTGGACCTCAACCGCGCCATCGACATCGCGAAAGCTTTCGGCTCGTCGTCCAAGCAAGAAGCCCACCCCCTGACGCTCCATATGAAAGATGAGTGCACGATCCATTTCGTGGTCTAGCGGAGGAAGAATTTCGTTCTGCAATTCGATTAGATAAACGTTGAGTCCGCGATTGCGAAAAGCCTCGGCGATTTCAACGCCAATGTACCCACCACCGATCACAATTGCAGTCGATGCTCCGCCATCAACGGTCCGCTTGATGGCATCCATGTCGGCAATATTGCGGAGTGTAAAAATTCTCGGGTGGTCGATGCCGGGCAGAGGCGGTCGCAGCGGCGCGGCCCCCTGCGCCAAAATAAGTTTATCCCAAGGTTCCTGAAAGGCTCGTTGCTGCTTCCGATCAACGACATGCACCAAATGCTGGTCGCGATCGATCTGTGTCACCTCATGGCAGGTATGTACCGAGATATTCAGTTGCTGCTTGAGTCGTTCCGGGGTGACTACAAGTAGATCATCGCGCTCGGCTATTTCGCCGCCTATATGATAAGGCAGGCCGCAGTTGGCAAAGGACACATACTCATCCTTCTCGAAGACGACTATTTCGGCGCTCTCATCAAGACGCCGAAGCCTCGCCGCGGCAGACATTCCGGCGGCAACTCCACCCACAACAACGACCTTCATACCTGACGCTCCCGCTTATCGCGATTGGCCTTTGGGTTTGTTGGAAGTCCGCTGGCCAAGTATTGGACGACGACTCAACGATCATCCTTACAGCGTGCTCGCGGAGATTCATTGATAGAGGGCAAGCCCTTGTGCACTTTGCCTCGTCAGGAGCCATGAGGCTGTTTCTCGGCCAACCCTCTTTCGTGCCAAAAGTAGGCCGGACAGCTAGAATCCGCCTATTTTACGAAAGCCAGCAGGCCACGATCGGCCTATTGGCGCTCATTCTCGCCGCCCACGAGAGCTTCAAGCTCGGTCACGGACATGTGGGCGGTCGGAACAAGGATCGGCTGACCCTCTATAGGCGCGTCTATCGAAACCCACGTCCACGGAGCCGTCGCGCATGCCGAAGACGTTGAGCGCCCAGGCTGTCACCGGTACAAATGAGGCTTGGGGGCTCGACACCATCAACCAGTTGGTTGGGGAACGGGCCGTGTGATGATGCCGAGCCTCGCCGGTTAGACCACAACCGACGAGAAGCCAAGAATTGTGGCAGGGGGATTGTTCCCTCGTCCCAGACGGCTCAGAGCTCAGGCTGAGGGTCGACCGGCTCGTCGCGAGAGTATACGGAGCAGGCGCACGGCCAGCCAGAGGAGCAGCCCCACTACCAAGACTGCCGCGAGAGGAGCTGCTAGGGCCAGTATTGAGACTGTTAGTGCGCCGCCGACCTCCGCCGTTGCGAGAGCGGCGTTACCAAGTCCTCCAGTGAGGACAGTCGATTTTGCCCTGAGCAATGCCGTCATACTCTGGGTGAGACCGGCAACCCCACCCCCAGCGATAACGGCCGTTGTCCATTTCATCAGAGGAGAAACATCGTTCATTACGGCCGCTGAAACCGCTGTGCCCGCGATAAAGGCGGCCGGTGTGGCCAGCGTATCAAGCAGATTGTCAACACCCGGAACGTAGTAAGCAACGGTTTCAACGAGGGCCGCGACCGCAAGCATTGTCAGGGCTGAGGGCGTGGCAAGCCACGCGAAGCTCTCGCCTAAGGGCAGGGAGCCACTATACGCCGCACCGCTAACGATTAGCATGGGAAGGAAGACACGAAAGCCCGTGGCTGCGGCGAGTCCAACGCCCAGCGCAATGGCCAATACAAGGTCATAACTAGACAAAGCAGCTGTCCAACCTGCTCCGTGCTTCTTGAGCTTCGATTTTGCGCTTGGATGCCGATCTTAGTCCAACAAGTTAGTGGCAAGGAAATCCGAGAAGGCGTTCCACGATTGCTCGTCGGCGCGCTTTTGGTACCGGTCGGAACCGAACACAGTGAAGCCATGCGGCGCCCCGGAATAGACCTGGATTTCGTAAGGGACGCTGGTGCTCTCCAGTTCCCGAGCAAGCGCCGCGACGTCATCCATACTCACGGAGGTGTCGGCCCCGCCATGCGCAATCAGGATAGGCGGGGAATTGGAGGGATAGGATTGCCCCTCTGGCGTGGCGAGGCCGCCATGGAAAGATGCGTAACCCGCGATGCCTTCCTCCTGCCCGGAGCGTGCAAGCTCAAGCGTCGCGGCACCACCGAAGCAATAGCCCATCACTACGGTCCTTTCGTCATTCGACTTGCGTGCCTCTTGGAGGCCGCCTCGAATTAGACGGCGCATGCGATCTCGGTCCTGGTACAGTTTGCCAGTCTCTTTTTTCTTGGCGGCGATTTTGGTGGGACGGTTCCCCTTGCCGAAAAGATCGATCGCAAAGGCGTTGTAGCCCGCGTCGGCCAGCATGTCGGCCCGCTTCATCTCGTATTCGGTTAACCCGTCCCAGTCGTGGATGATGAGGACCAGTCCCTTGGCATTGCCAGTAGCCGAGGAGCGATAGCCCTCAAAGGTCTCACCATCGACGACGTAGGTAACCGCTTCGCCTGCTTGGGCGGCGAGGGGGATGGCTAGGATGAATGCGAGTATTAGCGCTCTCATGGCCCCTCCCTGACTTCGTTTGATAGACGAGGCACTGGAAGCATATTCTTCGCGAGGTCCCTGATGCCGAAAATGCTGGCACGACCCTCATGCCCGACGATGCTCCTAGCGGAATTCATAAAACTG
>JBJYWZ010000614.1:0-2630 GCA_046259725.1 Promineifilaceae bacterium (SeqCode)
CTAATAGTAATCGATCGGATCTTATTGTGGCTGGTGCGTGTCAAATCGTCAAGATAACGAATCGATTTTGATTGGTCAGCTTGTTGCAGAAGATTACCGTTGATCCCCACACTAATTTCACCAACAGCGGATTCAACAACGGCGCGGTCTCATCGACAGCAAATCCCCGCACCTGGTTCCAGGGAGCAGAAAAGCGCTGATCTGCCCGCAAACCGCGCGTTTGCGGGCAGATTGTTTTCTGAGCCTACCTAGTACTCCGTCCCGGCGATAAAGCGGGCGTGCAAGATGCGTTCTTCTTCTTCGCTCAGGTCGCTGTCGGCGAGGTGGATGTCCACGCGCTCGATTTGACCGGAGAAGGGAAATTGGCCCTGGTAGGAGTGGGTGACGGGCGAACCGGTGTCGATGCCCACGCCGAAAGTGTCGATGCCGAAGCGCCCAGGCACGGTGTTTTCAATGCGCTTTCGCGCCACTTCCTGCCCGTCGATGTAGAGCACACCCAGGCCGCCCTTGCCCGCCCCGCCGCCATCGTAGGCAAAGTCGAACATCACAGTCGAGGCGCCTTCAGGCAGCGGAATAGGTGACACAATCGCCGTGCGCTCGCGCTCGAACCAGTTGTATTCGTAGGCCGGGAGACCGTCCTTGACGTACAGCACATAGCCGGCCGACTGGCCGCCCATGGCCAGCAGAACACCGTCGCCGCCTTCGGCTATCTTCACTTCAATGCGGTGCGAACGATTCTTGGTATTGGGAGCTGCGTTCTCCGGCAGGCGAATCGCGCCGGGATAGAAGGTGAAATGCTTGCGCTTTGGATCCGCACCGCCCGGCGGCGGTTTGGGACTGACCAGCCGCTCCGCGCCGCGGTCATCGAGCGGGAAAACGCCATACTTCTCGGCCTCCTCCTCGAACAGCGCCTTCAGTTCGGCCAGCTTATCCGGATACTCGCTGGCCAGGTTGTTGTTCTCGCTGAAATCCTCGTCCAGGTTGTACAGCTCCCACTCGTCGTTCTCCCAATTGCCCGGCGCGTAATCCTGCCGCCAGGGGAATGTGTGCTGTGCGCAGGCGATCCAGCCCTGGTCATAGATAGCGCGGTTGCTGAATATTTCGAAATATTGGCGCTCGCGCACGGCATGCGCGTCGGCCGCATCGAAAGTCGTGGCAATCGAGGTGCCGTCCAGCGGTTTTTGTTCGATGCCGTTGACTTCTTGCGGTGCGGGAATGCCCGCCACCTCCAATATCGTCGGTACGATGTCGATCAGATGGGTGAACTGGGAGCGTATGCCGCCTCGATCGCCGATGCGCTTCGGCCAGGAGACGACCATCGGGTTGCGCGTGCCGCCGAAATGGCTGGCTACCTGTTTGACCCACTGGAATGGAGCGTTGCCTGCCCAGGCCCAGCCCAGCGGGTAGTGGGGTTCCGTATTCGGTTCACCGATTTCGTCGATGTTTTCCAAAACGTCAGCCAGCTCCGTGGGGATGCCGTTGAGGTTCATGACCTCCTGGAAGGTGCCTGTCAGACCGCCCTCCGAGCTGGCGCCGTTGTCGCCCACGATGTAAAAGATGAGTGTATTATCGGCGTCGGGCAGTTCGTTGACGGCCTGCAAAAGACGGCCGATCTCGTGGTCGGTATGCGCCAGATAAGCGGCGTAGTTCTCCATGAAGCGCGCATAGACCAGCTGTTCCTCCTCGCTGAGCGAATCCCAGGCCGGGCACCATTCCGGTCGCGGCGTGTTCGCCGTGCCTTCGGGGATGATGCCCATCTCCAACTGGCGCTGGTAGGTCTCTTCGCGCACCGCGTCCCAACCCTGATCGAACTGTCCGGCGAATTTCTCGCGCCATTCGGCGAAGGTATGGTGCGGCGCGTGGCAGGCGCCGGGCGCGAAGTAGAGCAGCAGCGGCTTGTCCGGATTGACCGATTTGCTGTAACGCATCCAGGAAATGGCCTTGTCGGTCATGTCAATCGTAAAGTGATAGCCTTCCTCCGGCGTTTTTTCCGGTTCCACGGGCTTCGTATTCTCAAACAGGACGGGATAGAACTGGTGCGTTTCGCCACCGATAAATCCGTAGAAATAGTCAAAGCCCAGGCCCGTCGGCCAGCGATCAAAGGGTCCGACAACGCTCGATTCCCAATCAGGCGTGTTATGGTTCTTGCCCAGCCAGGCGGTGTTGTAGCCGTTTTCGCGCAGGATGCGGGCGATCGTGGCCGTGGTCGATGGGATCATCGAGGTGTAGCTGGGGAAGCCGGTCGCCCACTCTGCCAGGAAGCCAGAGCCGCAGTTGTGATGGTTGCGGCCGGTCAGCAGCGCCGCCCGCGAAGGGCCGCAGATGGCCGTCGTATGGAAGCGGTTGTAGCGCAGCCCACCCGCAGCCAGCTCGTCCAGAGCCGGCGTGGGCACCGGACCGCCGAATGTGCTGACCTGCCCGAAGCCCACATCGTCGAGCAGGATGATGACCACATTGGGCGCCCCTTCCGGCGCCGCCGGCAGTTTGGGCCAATCCTCCACGGACTCCTTGTAATTACGGCCGATCGTGCCTTCGAACGGCGGCGGCTCCATGGGCAGTTTCAATCGCTTCTGTCGATCGTCTTGATTATCTGACATGGGGGTGCACTCCTTATGAATATTCTCGAAGTC
>JBJYWZ010000615.1:0-3134 GCA_046259725.1 Promineifilaceae bacterium (SeqCode)
CAGCTCCACGAGCTGGCGCATATGCAGCAGGTCGTGTGCCACCCAGGAAGCAAGCAGATCGCCGGCGCGCATCGTCCCCCATGGCGCTTCATAGCTTGCTTCCCAATCGGGGGCTTCAAGACGTTTTAGCCAGGCCAGCGACGCTTCCCTTTCTTCCTGGAATGCCTGCAGAGAAGCGGCAAGGACCTGCTCGTTATAGTTATGTTCCGTCACCCAGCCTGCCGGATCGATGCCCGGCCAGGTCTCGTCCGGTTTATGCAGGGTGATATCAAGGCGCACGCGGAAATCTTTTCTCTCTTCGTCCAGCAGGTGGCAGATGACTTCTAGAATTGACCAGGAATCCGCGTCCGGGCGCCAGCGCGCCTGGTCGTCATCAACGCCCTGTGCCAGCAAGCGAATCCGCAGCATATCGCCGGCAAGTTGTTTTAAGCAGTAATTGTAGTCCATACGCTTCTGTCCTTTGGTCAGTTGAAACCGGTCACCTTTTCGGCTGAAAGCTGATAACTATCCGCTGATAGCTTATAATCCCATTGATCAGTCGAGGTGGCAATGATAGCATTTCAAACAATCGGCCGTTTGCCGTCCGTAGATGACAACTGCGCCATCGCCGTTAAGCGGCTGGATGTGGGCACAGCCATAGCCGGCCCTGATAATGCACAATATACACTCTGCCAAACCATCCTGGAAGGACACCGCTTTGCCGTGCGCCCTATTCCCGCAGGAACCCCCCTGCTCTCCTGGGGAAAAACGTTCGGCCGTGCTCTGCGTGATATCGCGCGCGGGGAGTATGTTTGCAATGCCGGCGTGCTGGCCGAATTGAGCAGCCGGCACCTGGACTTCGACCTGCCGCGAGAACCTAATTTCGCCGATGACCTGACCCCCTATCAATTTGACGACGCTCGTTTTCAGCCCGCTCCAACCCTGCCCCTCTTATCGTCCCCATTCACTTTTATGGGCCACCGGCGTCCCGGCGAGCGCGGCGTAGGCACGCGCAATATAATCGTGCTGCTGGGTGTCACTTCGTTGGTCAGAGGCTTCGCCGCCCAGCTTGAAAAAGAAGTGCAGCCCCTGCTCGAGCAGTACGAACATGTTGACGGCATCGTGGCCGTTACGCACACGGAAGGGGCGCGCATTGGCGGCAACAACGAGCAGCTCCTGCTGCGCGCGCTGGCCGGTTTTTTGGTCCATCCCAACGTGGGCGGCATACTGGCGCTCGATGCCGCCTCCGCCGGCGTGACCAACGAGATGCTGCGCGAAACATGCAACGCCTACGGTTACTCAGTGGATGATGTGCCCCATCGATTTATATCGCTGCGCGGGCCTTTCACCGTGGATATGCTGCTGGCGAAAAAGATGGTTGAATGTTTGCTGCGCCTGGCCAATGAATCGCGCCGCAGCCCGCAGCCGCTCGGTGAGCTGAAGATCGCCTTGCAGTGCGGCGGCTCGGACGCCTTTTCCGGCATCTCCGGCAACCCGCTGGCTGCCCTGGTCAGCAAGGACGTGATCCAGGCCGGGGGATCGGCCGTCCTTGCTGAAACAGACGAGCTGATCGGCGCCGAATCCTATGTGCTGGACAAAGTGCGCGACGCGGAAACAGCGCGGCGCTTTTTAGAAACTGTAGACCGCTTCCAGGAACGGGCGGCGCGGCACGGTCACTCCGCGCACGGCAATCCCACCGGCGGCAACAAATATCGTGGCCTTTACAATATTTACCTCAAATCGCTGGGCGCGGCGGCCAAGCGCCACCCCGATGTGCGCCTCGACTATGTCATCGACTACGGTGAAAGAATCGCCGCGCCCGGTTACTATTTTATGGACAGCCCGGGCAACGATCTGGAAAGTATCGCCGGGCAGGTGGCATCCGGCTGCAATCTTATTTTTTTTGTCACCGGCAATGGGTCTATCACCAATTTCCCCTTTGTGCCCACGATTAAGATCGTCACTACGAGCGAACGCTATGCGCTGCTGGCTAACGAGATGGACGTCAATGCCGGCGCTTATCTGGACGGTACGCCGCTGGCGCAATTGGCGGAAGAGATGCGTAATCTCTCGCTGGCTGTCGCTTCCGGGCAGTTCAGCGCCGGCGAAAAGGCGGGCCACGCGCAGGTGCAGATCTGGCGCGACTGGCCAATTGCTGGCAGCCTCGATCCTGGCCTCATCGCGCGCGACTATAGGGCGATCTCCCTTACGCCCGACGGCCGTCCGCTTCCCATTCAGCCGCCGCCGCGAACGGCCGAGTTCACATGGCAGGGATGCAAAGGGGCAGGTGGCAGGGTTGTTTCTGATCGCGTGGGCCTGATCCTGCCGGCCAGCCTCTGTTCCGGCCAGGTCGCACGCCTCGCCGCGGGGCGCCTGAATGAAGCCGGCCTGGGCAGCGAAAAAGGCATTTCCCGCTTCGCGGCGCTCGTGCATACGGAAGGATGCGGCAGCTCCATCGAACCGGAACTTGTGAGCACCGTGGTGGGATACGCCAACCATCCATCAGTCGCCGCCTGCCTGGTGCTGGAGCATGGCTGCGAAATCACGCACAATGATTTCTGGCGTTTGCGCATGGTGGAAGCGGGCCTCAACCCGCAAGAGATCGGCTGGGCCAGCGTGCAGCGAGACGGCGGCATCAAGCGCGTGCTGGCCGAGATTGAGGAGTGGTTTTCGGCCGTTTGTGAAGAACTGCCCCCGCCCCAATACGCAGACGCCGGTTTCCGCGATCTGCAGCTGGGACTGATGGCCGAGGAAGACGTGGATGAGCAGACAGCGATCGCCCTGGCCGCCCTCACCCAACAGATCGCCCATGCCGGGGGAACCGTCATCTTGCCCGCCAACGATCCGCTGGCCGCGAACGCCGCGTTCAATGAAACGCTGTCGCTGCCAGGCAGTGCCCAGTCGACGATCGCCTACGGTGCGGAGCCGCTAGAAGCCGGCTTCCACTTAATGGCCAATCCCACGTCCTCGTGGTCAGAAACTCTGGCCGGCATGGGCGCAGCCGGCGTTGACGCTGTCGTCGCCGTATGTAAAACACGCGCCCAGCAGGGACACCCCTTCATCCCCGTATTACAGGTGGCTTCCCACGCCGCAGGGCCGGCGCCCTTTCACGGCGATATGGATTTGCTGCTGGCAGGCAACCCGCAAGAGCAGTT
>JBJYWZ010000616.1:0-6128 GCA_046259725.1 Promineifilaceae bacterium (SeqCode)
GTACATATTTGAGCCAGATACCATAAAACGTCGCCCAATTCCTGCTTCAGAGCTTCGCGGTCCCCCTCTGAGATCTCTCCCCCGCGGTCGCGAAAGATCTTCTTCACCTTTCCGGCAACCTCTCCGGCCTCGTTTACCAGGCCCATCGTCGGGTAGACGATGGCATGTTCCATGGGAATGTAGCTCCAGGTTTTACGCGATTCTTGTTGGTAGGTATCGAAATCTTCTATCTTCATAGGTTGGCCCAAAGAATATTTCCTCTATTTTTTGTACTCCCAGGTGTTCTACACAGGCAATATCCGGAGAATTGTACTATTTGTGGTGGAAAAACAGCAGCGGATAGTATAGCACATTTATTCTATTTGGGCGGGATAGAGAGGTGTTGATTCGCTCTGCAAAGTGGGGATGGTTTGAGGCAGTTCGATAGGGATTGCGAAAGCGCTTGGGATAGCGAATTCTTCGCTTTTGTAATCGTGATTCGAGCTATAGGCCCATCCGAATCGTCGACTCTCCCAACCCTTCGCCAACGCCCTTGGCAAAGGCTTCGATCATCGACGTCGCGCCGTGGCCCAGGAAACCGCCCAGCTTGCCGAGCACCTTGGCCAGGTCCTTTTTCTCCTGCTGGGTCAGGATACCCGTCAGTTCCTGTGTGTCCAGCCAGGATTCCAACGTGGCTTCGTCCCTGACCTGGCGCTTGATTTCATCGGCCAGCCACCAGAGCAGCGCGCGCTGCGTGACCTGCCACTTGTTTGCCTTCACTTCGGCGATGGTCCCCGCTTTTTCCAGGCCACGAATCTCCGGGCTGTAATCAGTGATGTCCTCGATCAAATTGGCAAAGTCAAAATAGTGATCTTCTGCCAGTGTGGTCATCTGCGCCAGGGAAATCGCCATGACCACTTTGCGCTCCGCATTGGACCAGGACCGCCAGGTGTCGGCAAAGTGGCCTTCGCTCTGCATCTGCAGCTCTTCACCCACATGCCTGTAACGCTGGGTGCTGGTCATGCCTTCCATTGACGCTTCCCACATGATATCGGCCGTTAGCTGCAATAAGTAGGGGTGGCGGCCCGAAGCGAGCGTGATGAACTGGCGATCATTATTGTCGAAGCGCTTGCCCGCCTGCGCGAGCAGCGTGGCCACATCTCTCTTGGGCAGGGGACCGAGGCGTAATTCGGTAAAGATGTTGAAATAGGGAGAACTATGTGGATTGATCTCCTGCGTCTGCACATTGAGCTGATTTAGCGAACGGCGCGTGGCAATGATCAGCGCCAGGCTGCTGAAGCGCGAGGAAAGTGAGCGCAGGCTGCCGTAAAACTCGGAGCTGTTCAGATTTGGATGGTTGAGCAGAGCGTCAAATTCATCAAGCATCACCACGATGCGCAAACCGGCATCTTCCAGGGCTGTAAAGAGACTCATCAACGAAAAGGCGCCAAAGGCATTGTCGCGCGCCGTCTCGTAAAACGAGCGCAGCTCACCGTTGGGAAAATAGACGGCGACCGGCTCTAAGACATGAGCCCAGAAAGCCGGCAGGTTGAACGACCTGCCAAGCATGTGCGAATCAATATCGCGGAACCAGCAGGGATCCAACCTGTCGCCGACGATACTATCACGCTTCACTTTGTCCTTCACGTAGCGCAGCAGGGATGTTTTTCCCGTATGGGGCTGGCCGACAACGGCCGTGGCCTGTCCCTTTTCCAGACGGTTGAGCAGACGCCGCAGTTCGCGGCGGCGGTTAAGAAAATCGGCCGGAGAGACGGGACCGCCATATTCAAATGGTGATTGGCTCATACCTGAAAGCTCCTGAAGTTAGGCACGTTCACGTTCACTTGGAAGAGATCTTTAAGAACCCGGGCATGCGCGCGGCAAACGCCTGCTGGCGCATCTTGCGACGCACCGACGCGGCGTTGGATTTGTCACCCAGCTTTTCGTAGGCGTTCAAGGCCACCTGGTAATTGCCCGCTTCGACGGCGTTCTCGGCCCATGCGCGCAGCACGGCCGACTGCCTCTCACGTATCATCGGCAGGTCAGGATCAATCCTTGCCGCGCGGTTCAATGTCTGCCACTGTTCATCGATATTGCTCTGGGAATCGGCCAGGGCCAAGAGCGCGGTCAGCAGATCAGGCCGCGCCGTCTGCGGATCGGAGCGATAAGCGGATTCAATCGCCGCCACCGCCTCCGCATAATGACCATGCGAGAGATGGATGCGGCCCAGCAGCAGGCGCGCCCGCACGTGATTGGGATTTACGGCCAACGCGTGGCGTACGCGAATTTCGGCATCATTGAGATCGCCAAGCGCGAAACTGTTCTTCGCGTCCTTAAACAAGTTTTCCGCCTTTGGTCGCTGGTTCTCCAGATCGGCGCGCACGCGACCTGGGGGTTGATCCTCCATCACCCAGCGCTGGAAGAGAGGAATCGCGAAGCGGTAGCCGCTCCCAGAACGGCGCAGCAGATCGCGTGTGACCAGGCTTTCCGGGGCCATTTCCAGCTCGCGGCGGAACATACCCGCTCCACGAAAGCGCAGCGCCTGGCGAGTGAACGACGACTTGCCCGTCGCAGCCATGGCCGAGATCGCCACCTTTTCGGCCGGCGTCAGCCCGTTCCACATCCACTGGAATGCGTTCGCACCCTGCTCGAGCGCGGCGGCGACAGCCAGGTCCACATCGTCAACCGTCGCCGTCGGCGGTTGCTGCGGCGCGTCGTCATAGATCATTTCCCATACCTCACTGGATAAGAGCTGCGTGAGGTAAGGATGACCCTGCGTCCAATAGCAGATGCGGTTGATGCCCGATTCCGACCAGTAGAGCGTATGGTTGTCTTCCGACTGTCGCACAATCGCCAGGCTCTCCGGAATGTCCATCAGCGAAACGCGGCGCGTTTGCGCGTCTTTAAATGTATTGAGCATCGGGGTTGATAATTCATCAGGGCGCCGGCCCATGGCCAGGACAAAATTCACATCGCAGGTGCGCGCGACCCAGCGCCGCAAATAGGGTAGAAACGTGGCGCCGACCTGCCCCTTGTAGGGCCGGTCCAGAACATCAAACTCGTCAAACAGGAAAACCAGCCGCTTGCTCGTCGGGCATACGGCGCCAGGTAGAAAATCGTTGCGGAAGAAACTTCCCTCTTGATCAAAATAGGCGCGTTCGACGATCACGCCGTCCATGTGGCGCGATATCTGCTCAGCCAGCCTGAAGAGAATCTCCGAGAGGCTGAGGTCACTTTTATCATGCAGGTCAAAATAGACGGGCAGATATTCGCCCGACTCCACCAAACGCTGTTCCAGTTCGAACAGGATTGATGTCTTACCGATCCGTCGCTGGCCGTAGAGGACGATGGCATTGGTATCGGGATTTCGCAGCAGCTCCTGCACATCGCGCAAAATCGCTGTACGGCCGACAAAAAATGCATCTCCACGAACTGGGTTACCGGCGATATAGGGGTTAGAAAGCACAACCATACGCGCCCCGCTAAAATGTCGCTGCCGGGTGCGACTCATCTTCGCGGATGGATTCTTACTGGTAAAGCAAGAGACCATCGCGCTGCGAACGAGATTCCAATACGTTGTACAAGGTCAGATTCTACAGAATTGACGCACCCAACTTGACATATTCAGTTGACATACTACAAATGACGCTCATATTGTAACAGAGGATCGGCGTTTGTCCAATAGGCCAGATCGCCTGCCAGATCGTTTGAGGAGCAGCTGCTTCCAAAGTCAGTAAATGATTCCAGGCATGGAGTTTGCCAATATAAGCAACCTGTTGAGATGATATGCTGAAAAACTGAGGAACTCAATTGCTGAGTGGCTTTTACTCTGCTATCTTTCCCACAATATGTTCACGCGTTTTATTGCCCTACTTATTCCTGCGCTACTGGCGGCGCTGTTTCCGCTCTCGCAGCTTGATGAAACGGACGTGGTAGCCAACGAGGCGCTGGTCTCTTACCCCGACCAGGTCACCTTCCGCTTACAGCTCGACCCGGACGTGACTATCGTCGATGCAACGCTCACCTATGATCTGGAACAGACAAGCTGCCTCGATGTGAGCACCCAGGTGCCGGTTGAAGTAACCGGCGACACCCTGGAGTGGGATTGGATCATGATCCGCTCCGGCAATCCACCACCCGGCGCGACCATGTGGTGGGAATGGACAGTGGTAGACGACCAGGGAAACAGTTATACAACACCGCGGCAGGAACTGACCTTTAGCGATGACCGATTTGACTGGCAGACCGTCAGCGACGGTGATGTGACGGTGCACTGGTACAGGGGAGATGAGGTTGGCCCAATGCTGCTGGATGCAGCGACGGAAGGGCTGCAGCTCCTGGAAGAAGATCTGGGAATCAAACTACAGGAGGGTGTGGAGTTCTACATCTATGGTTCGCCGGAGGATATGCGGGAGGCCGTGCTCTATATTCAAGATTGGGCGGGCGGCGTCGCCTTCTCCGAATACAACATCATCCTGATGGGCGTTCCACCCTCAATCGCCGAGGATTGGGGACGTGACACGGTGCGCCATGAACTGACGCATCTCGTCCTCGGGCAATATGGCAACAGCTGCGTTGGAGGCGACCGGCCTTCCTGGCTGGAGGAAGGATTGGCCATGTACGCTGAAGGCGATCCTTCAGAGACGGTAACAAGTGATATCGAATCGGCCGTGCGCGAAAACAGTTTTATTCCCCTGCGCAGCTTAAACGGCGCGTTTCCGGCGCACGGCGCTGCAGCCAGCCTGGCCTACAGCCAGAGCTACAGCGTCATCCAATTCCTGCGCGAACAGTACGGCCAGGAATCTATCCAGGAATTGATTCATGTATTGGCCACAGGAGAAAGCTACGATGGCGCCCTCGAACAGGTCTACGGCTTCAACGTCGACGGTCTGGAACAGGCCTGGCGCAGTTGGGTGGGCGTTCCGCTGCGAGTCGTGCCGCCTACGCCAACGCCTTTCAGCGCCGCTGCCGTACCCACGATGGCGCCCCTTGCCGGTCCGGTGAACCAGCCCACGCCGCAGTCATACGTTCAAAATCCAGTGCCGCAGGCGGAGCCGTCGAGCAGCATTTGCTCATTTGGTTTAATCCCCTTAATGCTGCTGGGTGTTTTCACCTGGCGACTGCGGAAATCGTCCCATGGCTAGACGGACGATAAATTTTGTCTTCGCCGTGGCTATCGTCATGCTGACCCTCTTGAGCGGCTGCGGCTTTTCCGCGGAGGACAGCACCCCTTCGGCGCGTGATTGGGAGAGTCTGGGCGTCGATCCGCAGGACGCGATTATGCTCATTGGCGGGCAGCCGCAAACAATGGATCCGGCAAAAACCTTGGGCGGGCCGGATGGCGCCCTGGGTCACATTTTCAGCGGATTGGTGATGCTCGATCCCGACCTGCAGGTTCAGCCGGATCTGGCCGCCGGGTGGGAAGTGAGTGAAAACGGATTACTCTACACCTTCTATCTCAATCCAAATGCCGCTTTTCACGACGGCCGTGCGCTTACCGCGCAGGATGTCGTCTATTCCTGGGAGCGAGCCGCGGACCCGCAAACGGGCTCTGATACGGTACTCACCTACCTGGGAAACATCGCCGGCGTGCGCGGAAAAGTTGCGGGCGAAGCAGCCGAGATCGAAGGTCTGGAGGTCATTGACGACCATACTTTCTCCGCTCGCCTCGTCGAGCCGGATGTCACCTTTCTGGCCAAATTGGCCTATCCCGTCGCCTTTATAGTCGATCGCCAGAACGTGAGTGAAGCGGATTGGGAACACAATCCAAACGGCAGCGGTCCTTTCAAGCTGCAAACCTGGCAGGATGATGATTTGATCATCCTGGAGAGGAATGACAATTACTACCGCGATCTGGCCCAGGTGAGCCACGTGGCCTACGATTTGGGGCCGGGGCTGCCGCTGTCCAGGTATGAAACAGGGCAGATCGATCTCGTCGGCATCAGCAGCAGCACCCTTGAGCGCGTGCAGGACCCCAACAGTGAGCTTCATAATGACCTGCGAACGGTTGTCACCATGTGTACGTCCACCATCGGCCTGAACAATGAACTGCCGCCGTTTGATGACGCCCGTGTGCGCCAGGCATTTAACTATGCGCTGGATAAGGAACGGCTGATCGAGACTTTCTCCGGGGGCAATGCCCTGGTGGC
>JBJYWZ010000617.1:0-21830 GCA_046259725.1 Promineifilaceae bacterium (SeqCode)
GGGTGTCAGATAGATCGTGCCCACGCCTAGCGATTCAATATAGTCGAGATGGGCCATTACTCCATCCAGATCGCCGCCAAAATATTGTCGCGGCGTGTCCGGACCTTCGCCGATCACCAGATCATCCCAGTCAGCGGGTTTCGCCCATGCGGGAGCGGGACGGTCCATCGATTTTGCGAAACGGTCCGGGAAAATCTGATACATCGTTCTTGTCGCCCATTGCGGCGGCGGATCGTACGTACTGATCCTGAAGTCAGCGGCATCGGCCACATCATGACCATGTATCCCACTGCCGTTCAGCCATTGGTAACCATATTGACCGCCATCAAGAAGCCAGCGGTAGCTCACAACAGGATTAATCACCGGCAGTTCAGCACGCAGCCACGTCTCACGCTTGTTAAAACGGTCGGGGCTTGCCTGGACCAATTCAGGCTCGCCGTCAATAATGAGCCGCACCCAGGCTCGCCGGACATCGCTCATGCGTGGTATGCGTAGATAAACGCTGACCTTGCCGCCAAGTTTTGGGTTGGGATCGGGAACATAGGTTTCCGATCCATCGTGGTGAGGTAAATAATAAGCGAAAGTGACCATGTCTAATTCTCACTCTACAGATGTACGGCACAGTCGTCTTGCCGCATCGCGCTATCAGGACGTCTCGATATCGTGCCACACCGCGATCACGATTGCCCTCCAATTTCTCCGATGTCAAGAGGCAGTGAATTGTATTCTCCAGAGCGACCACTGATATGCAGCAAAGCCCTGGATCACAGCTATTCAAGGAGGTCACCAAATTGTAAGATAGAGAAGAATGAAAGTAAAAGAAATCTGGCATGAAGGCAAATTCGAATCTTGCACTTTCTATTGTCGAAACCAGGGATGGGCTAATCAGCGCGCCCCTGAATGGTATCAATCAAGATAAGCATTAAGCCTGTTTTTTGCTATACTCAGCCTCTGACAGAATCTGGAGTATCAAATGAGTGAACCATTTACGATTGAGAGTGTCGCCGGCTTTGAAGGCCAGCGCGTTACTTTAAAAGGCTGGGTGTACGCCAGTACGCGGAAAGGAAAATTGATGTTCATCCGCCTGCGCGACGGCACGGGCATCATCCAGGGTGTAGCCTACCGGCCCGAGATAGGCGATGAATTGTTCGAGACATTGAAACGGCTGGGACAGGAATCCTCAGTGATCGTCAGCGGCGAAGTGCGCGCCAACAATCGGGCACCAGGCACCCCTGGCGGCTATGAGATCGGCATTGAAGAAGTGACCGTTATTCAGAACACCGAGGATTATCCGATAACGCCTAAAGAACATGGTGTTGAGTTTCTATTGGACCAAAGGCACCTTTGGCTTCGTTCCAGCCGCCAATGGGCGATCATGCGCATCCGTACGACGATTAAGAAGGCAATCATTGACTTTCTGGATGACAACGGTTTCCTGAACATCGATACGCCGATCATCACGCCGTCGGCTGCGGAAGGAACGAGCACGCTCTTCCCGGTTGACTACTTCGAAGAGCAAGCTTACCTGGCGCAGACAGGCCAGCTTTACAACGAGGCGGATATCGCCGCCTTTGGTAAAGTGTACTGTTTTGGTCCTACGTTCCGCGCCGAAAAATCAAAGACGCGGCGCCATCTGACGGAGTTCTGGATGGTGGAACCGGAAATGGCCTATTATGACCTTGATGATCTGATGGATTTTGAAGAAGCTTTTGTCAGCTTTATTGTGCAGACCACGTTGGAAAAAAGACGGCCGGAATTGGAGCTCCTGGAACGCGATCTCACCATGCTAAAAAATGTGCAGGCGCCCTTCCCGCGCATCAGCTACGACGAAGCGCTGGAACGTCTGGCGGCCATTCGCGACGAAACCGACGATCCTGTGCTTAAGCAGGAATTGGCAATCGAGTGGGGCAGCGACTTTGGCTCGCCGCACGAGACGCAGTTGACCAGGCAGTTCGATAAGCCGGTTTTTGTCTATGGATACCCGACCCAGGTGAAGGCATTTTACATGGAGCCGTGGCCAGGAAGGCCGGAAGTGTGCAAGTCAGTCGATCTCCTTGCGCCGGAAGGATATGGCGAGATCACGGGCGGCAGCGAACGTATGAGCGATCCGGAGACATTGATTGCGGCCATCAAACAGCATGAACTGCCGATGGAAAATTACGAATGGTACGTCGACCTGCGGCGCTACGGCACCGTACCGCACAGTGGTTTTGGTCTTGGGCTCGAACGCACTGTGGCCTGGATCTGCGGCATTGAACACGTGCGCGAGACGAGTCCATACCCGCGGACGCTTAACCGCATGACGCCGTAGGGTAACAAAACTTACAGGTTGAGAGCGGCAACCTGAAGCTTGCTCTACAGGAGCCTGTGAACCAAACTTCCCAGCTCAGCACAAAGCGCATTCTGGGCGTGATTGCGGTCATTGCCGTGATCATTGTCGTTTTTCTGCTGCTCGTGGATATGCAGGAAGTGCTGAATGAGCTGGAAACGGCCGATCCAGTGATGCTGCTTCTCGGCTCGGCGGCATTCATCGCCGGCCTGGCAGCTTTCGCGGCACGCTGGCGGGCGCTGTTAAATTACGAGCCGAGCTTCATCTTTACCTTTCACGCCAGCAACATGGGCCAGGCAGGCAATATCCTTCTTCCGGCACGTGCCGGGGAGGCGATTCGCATCCTGGTAATGGGCACGGATGAAGAGGTGTCGCTCGCAGAAGCGACGGCCAGTTTTGTCGTCGAGCGTTTGTTTGAACAGGTGATGCGACTGTTGGCCATATTGGCCGCAGTGCTGGTCGGTGTGGGATTGAAAACATCCCTGAAGGCGCTGATCGGAGGAGTCGTTTTCGTCATTGCGGGTTTCGCCGTCGTTTTATGGCTGGTAAACCATCCCGATTTCACGCTGCAAAAAGGGGCCTGGCTGCTGTCAAAAATCCCGCGCGTCAGTGAGGAGCGCGCTCGCCAGGCTACGGCCGATCTCTTACAAAATCTCAGCAACATCACCCATCCGCGGCGCTTCGCCGTCGTTTTCGGCTGGTCGCTTGTTTCATCGAGTTTATTCTGGCTTTTCTTTTTTCTCACGCTCAGGGCTCTGGACACAGGATTGCCCTTACAGGAACAGATCGCCGTTTCCCTGGGTGCGCTGGCGCTCTCGCCCCCCTCGGCGGCAACTCAGCCTGGTCTTTTCCACGCTTCCGTCGTCGCGCCGCTGGCGGCCGTCGGATTTGATGCTGAACTGGTGACAGCTTATGCTGTCCTGCTGCACATCATCGAGATGGTCTGGTTGATTATCCTGGCCTCGTGGGGCCTGTTTGCGACAAAGATCACCTTCAGCGAGCTGCGAGATTTGTTCCAGCCTGATCCGGATTCAGAGACCTCGACGCCAGCCCCATAGATGGCGTTTCACCGGATCGCTCTCGCCGGCGGCTTCATTTTCGCGCCAAAAATCTGTCTCCGGCAGCCCGTCGGCTATCGCCTCGATCGTATAAATAGTGTAATGAGTATGCAGTCCGGGGTAGGACGGGGATTCAGCAATGTTTTGCAGGGCATCGGCCGAAGAGCCGAGAAGATGAATCGCGCGCGGGTCCAGACCCAGCTCCTCGGTCAGGCAGCGCTCTGCAGCCGCATATTGTGATTCGCCGGCGATGATCTTTTCAGAGGGGGGCTGCCGGCGGCGGCGCAGACGGCCGTCGTCAAACTCCTGAGCAAGTTCATATAGAACCAGATCGTCACGGCGCAGGATTATCTGCACCACGCGAACGATGCGCGTCGGCGGATTATCCCGGAAGGTGATTTCCCCTTGCTCATACTCTTGCCACAAATTGGTGATCGTCTTGGACCCGGTGGTGCCCCAATCTCCCGTATCAATACCACGCGAGCGAAGCCAAATTTCGAGTATTACGGCGCTATCAAACTTCATCATTGCCCTTCAATGATTGATTGTCTTTAGCTAAAAATTCTTCATAATGAGCCAGAGCATGGGAGAAATTCGCTCGGCCGAATCCCATACGCATATGCTTATCGCCGTAACCCAGGCAGCTGCTCGGCAGAAGCAGCACACCGGCTTCCCTTGCCAGGCGGTGGCAGTAATCCGTGGCCGAGGGCTGGTTTAGGCCCACAAGGGCAACCGATCCTGCAATGGGTGGGCGCCAGGTGAACATACCGGGCCAGCGATCGAAAAAAGAGGAGGCGACTATCAGGTTGTCCTCGATCAAGCGCCGGTTTCGTGCCACAAGGCGATCGCGTGCCTTAAGCGCGACCAGGGCCAGAAATTCGGCTGGCGCGGGCGGGCAAATGCTGGTGTAGAACTTCCAATTGAGAAGCGCTTCACGCAAATCGGGATCACGAACCACGAGCCAGCCGGCGCGCAAACCGGGAAGGCCGTCCACCTTGGACAGGCCGGCCAGCACCACACTGCGTTCATAACGATCAGCGGCCGAGGGCAGCGTGGCCAGGCCGTTTAGCTCCAAGCCCCGATACATCTCATCAGAGAAAAGCCAGGCGCCGTAGCGGCGGGCGATATCAATGATAGCTGCCATCTGGTCTTCATCCGGCAAATATCCGGTCGGGTTGTGCGGAAAGTTGACCACGATAAGCCTGGTGTCGGCTGTCACCAGCGCAGCCAGGCGTTCGAGATCGATCTGCCACTGCCCCTCCGCAGCCTGGATTTCCCACTTACTTACATTGCCGCTGATGTGTTGGGCCAGGTTGACCAGGGAATCGTATGCAGGGGTCAAGACAACGACGTGATCGCCCGGATTGAGCAGCGCGCGCATAGCGATATAGATACCCTCTTCCGGCGCGCTGAGAATCATTACATGCTGCGCATCGACTGTCTCGTAAATGCCGGCAACGGCCGTGCGCAGTCGCGGATCACCCTGCGATTCCGTGTAACCCAGGCGCAGATCGCCCAATGCCCCTAAATCACCGCCGGATAGGGCCAGCAGCTCATTAATGGACATCGTTTCACAATCTGAGGAACAGAGCAAATAGGGCGTGTTGAACTCGTAGAGTGCAAAATAGTGTTCGATAGCGAAAGGTTCGATATTCATACAGTTAATCCCGTCACTATAGAAATAACCGGCATAGCTGCCAGACTGTTGAGCGACTTCAGAATCATAACACGTTTTACCGGGCAATAAGAGTGAGTTATGATCGCGACATTTAGAGGCAGGAACGATGGCACAAATTCTGGTATCAGGGTTGATCAACATCGAAACAACGCTCAAGGTGGATACTTTTCCCCTGGAGTACAAGCCCGTGCGCTACCCCTTTTTCGGGATCAACAGCACCGTCTCCGGCGTCGGCTACAATATCGCCAGAGCATTGACTGTTTTGGGTGATGAAGTAGCCTTTGCATCCCTCATCGGGCAAGACCTGGCAGCCAGCCAGGTACGAGCTGCGCTGGCCGCGGATGGGATCGAAGATTCGTTGGTATTAAGCGCCATGCCTGCCACGGCGCAGTCGGTGATTATTTACAATAATGAAGGCAAACGCCAAATTCATACCGATCTGAAAGACATTCAGGATCGCGCATACCCGGCGCATTTATTTGGAGAGGCATTATCCAGAGCGTCCCTGGCAGTTCTCTGCAACATCAACTACAACCGCCCTTTCCTGGCCCGCGCCAACAAGGCCGGCATACCGGTAGCGACTGATGTGCATACTGTTTCAAGCATTGATGATGCATATAATGCGGATTACATGGCCGCAGCTGATATCTTATTTCTGAGCGACGAGCTGCTGCCATGCAGCCCGGAGACGTTCGTACAGCGGCTTCAGGAGCGCTTCGGTACGGCCGTTATCGTGATCGGTTTAGGGCGGGATGGAGCGCTGCTGGCCGTGCGCGGCGACAATTTTTGTGAGCGTGTGCCCGCGGTGACAACCAGGCCGGTGGTCAATACAATTGGCGCCGGAGACGCGCTATTTTCAGGCTTCAATTACTACTACGGGAAGAACCCTGATCCTTACGAAGCCATTAGCAAAGCAGTGCTTTTCGCCTCTTACAAGATTGGCGCAGCGGGCGCTGCCGAAGGTTTCTTAAGCGCGGATGAGCTGGAGAAGCTTGCCAGCTCCATTTAATCCAGCCAGAAGAGATTGTTACGACCGGTTTCCACATACTGCTGATTGATCTGATCCATTGTTTCGAAAAAGTGGAACTCCTCACCTGCTCCCCACCACAACGTGCATTTTAAATCCGGACACTGCGCGCCCAGGGCCACGACGATCTGTTCTGTGGCTGCTTTGGGCGACTGCTCTGTAAGAATGAAGCGCTTGAAGTCCGGCGGTATAGGTGGCAGTTCCGGATTGTAAGGTAAGCTGCAGCGGCTGAGCAGCAAGAGCGTGCTGCCCGTCAGGATGGCGGCCGCTTTCAGGAAATCGCGGCGTGTAAGTCCGTAGCCTCCTTCTGGAGGATCCGGCTCCTCCGGCGTGAATTGTGACTGGCTGTCGTCCATAAATCGTCGCGCAAGTATGCCTTACACGCTCCATTGTCGCCTTTCACCTTAATATTAAAGTTATGATCCCGCAAAGCACCCTACGCTCAACCGCCGGAAAATGGACAAGAATTCACCCGCTATTGCATAATTTGCTAACAAAAGTATGCTTCGTTACATGTCCAAAAAGACGTTCAACCCGGCAGCATTTTTTCTTCCGCCTCGGCACTTAACATGAATCGAATGCCGGAAACTTATTTTCCTCAGAGAGTCGATATTCTTGGTGTGCCTGTGCATATGGTGACGATGGATCAGACAGTGGCTCTGGGGCGGCGGTTCATGGCGCAGCCAGGCTGCTCGCAGATAGCCACTGTGAATCCGGAGTTTGTTATCTCGGCGCAGCGGGATGAGGCGTTTATGGCCGTGCTGCGGCAGGCGGATCTCTGTATCCCTGACGGGATCGGACTGGTATACGCCTCGCGCCGGTTGGGCAGCCCGCTGCCTGAACGCGTGCCCGGATCCGAGCTTGTTTACCGGCTGGCTCAAGCAGCGGCGGAGGACGGCCGGCGTTTGTTTCTGCTTGGCGCGGCGCCTGGAGTGGCTGAGCAGGCGGCGGCCGTTTTCCAGGCGCGGTTTCCGGCGCTGGTTATCGCCGGCGCTTACGCCGGTTCACCGCATCCGGACGAGAACGAAACTATCGTCAGCTTGATCAACAAGAGTAAGGCAGACTTGTTGTATGTCGCCTATGGCGCACCCAACCAGGATAAATGGATTGCCCGCAATCGTGACGTATTGTCTTCTGTGCGGCTGGCAATGGGCGTCGGGGGCTCGCTGGACTTCGTTACCGGACACGCGCAGCGCGCGCCCCAGTGGGCACAGAGCTTGAACATAGAATGGCTGCACCGGCTGGTCAAGGAGCCCTGGCGCTGGCGGCGCATGCTGGCTTTGCCGCGCTTCGCGCTGGCGGTCTTATTCAACCGTCAGAGTGGTTCAGGTCAATGATCTATATTGACATTTCAGCGGCCGTACATTCGAGGGCCGGACTGGGCCGATACAGCCAATATCTCGCCGCAGCGCTACTGGCGGATCAGCCGGATACTTACGCGCTGTTCTATAATCTCGGCAGGGACGGCCGATTTCCTCAAGGCCTTCCAGACGATGTGCCGCAGAAAAGCATCAACCTGGGGTACAAACCATGGCGCATGGCCGTCCTGGCGGCGCAGCAATGCGGTCTTTCATTGAAACGGCTGGTTCCCGATGCCACTCTATTTCACAGCACGGAACACCTGCTCTTTCCGCTGACAGATACTCCTACCGTACTGACCGTTCACGATCTGATTTTCGAAATGTATCCCGAATATCACAAACCGCTAAACCTGTGGTATCTCAATCGCGCCATGCCCCTCTTCTGCAAGCATGCGAGCGCTATCATCGCCGTTTCCGAATCGACAAAGAGGGATATCGTCGAAAATTACAGCGTCGATCCGGCAAATATCCATGTCGTATACGAGGCGGCGGCCGATCATTTCATGCCGGCTGCTCCTGAGAAGATCGCGGTCGTGCGCACAAAATACGATCTGCCCGGTCGATTTCTCATTCACCTGGGCACGATCGAGCCGCGCAAGAACCTGGATCGTTTGTTGGATGCCTTGCTGGCGGTGCGACACAGTTACCCTGACTTAAAGCTGGTATTGGCAGGAAGCAAGGGATGGCTGTATGATGATTTCTTTGCACGCATTGCGGAGCAAGGGCTGGAAGATATCGTGAGGCCATTGGGCTGGATTCCCGACGAAGATTTGCCCGCCATATTGGGCGCGGCCGACCTGGCCGTTCAGCCTAGCCTCTATGAAGGGTTTGGCCTGCCAATCCTGGAGCAAATGGCCAGCGGACAGGTGGTGGCGGCCAGCAGCGCGGCCAGCCTGCCGGAAGTTGGCGGAGAAGCGGCGGCCTATTTTGATCCGACCGATGTGGCGCAGATGACGGCCGTGATCTTGCGCTTGTTAAAGAACAGGGAAGAATACCGGCGCCGGCGCGAGCTTGGCCTGGCGCAGGCAGCCCAATTTAGCTGGCAAAAGACTGCCAGGAACACACGGGCTGTCTACGATCAACTGCTTGCGGGAAAGTAAGGATGCGCAAATACCTGAGACCTGAACTCCTGCTGCTGCTCATACCAATCTTTTACGTGGCCACGCTGGCGCGGTCGCTGGTTCTGGGCGATCCCACGGAATATACCTACGTGGCCAACGTGCTGGGCATCGCCCACCCGCCTGGCTACGCCTTTATTACGCTGCTCGGCAAGCTTTTCCAGACGATCATGCCCTTCGGCGAAATCCCCTGGCGCATGCACTTGCTCTCGGCGGTAACAGCGACAACGGCCGTGTTACTGGTGTATGGGACAGTGCGCGCTTACGAGAATGGCCAGGGAGACCAAATTCATCTGGCCGGGTTATCTGCCGGGTCGCTGGCCGGCGTATTCGCCGCCCTGGCAATCGCTTTTGGCGCCGATTTCTGGCAGCATGCCATCCACGCCAACCCGCACATTATTACAGCGGCATTTCTCTCGGCCAATCTCTTCTTTCTGACGCGCTGGTGGACTCAGGGCCGGGCTGCAAATGCACAGAACGGCGAAGGAGCAAAGGCTGATCGCTGGCTCCTTATATTCTCCCTCAGCGCCGGACTGGGCGTCACGCATCACCCGTTGACTGTTTTTTCCTTCCCGGCCTATGCCATTTTCATCCTGGCCGTTCGTCCGGGCATCTGGCGTGACTGGCGGCTGCTTTTGAAAATGGTCTTGATGACGCTGCTGGGCCTTTGCGTCTGGCTCTATTTTCCCATCCGCAGCGCCATGGGCCCTCCTGTCGGTCCGACAACTATGAACACGCTAGACGGTTTCCTTGCTCACGTATTAGGGCGAGGTATCACGGAAGCGCTGCCCTATTACGCGCCCCATGAACAGCCGGATCGCGCCGTGGTATTTTGGTCCATCCTGCGCCTGCAGTATACGCTGCCGGTTATTTTCCTGGCCGTGCTGGGCGTTCTTTGGCCGGCCATCGCCTGGATCGTCAAGCGCACCGGGAGACCAGGGCTCTATCCCGGTGCAATGAAGCCTTCGCTTCTATATTTTCTGGCTTTTATCTGCAATTACGCTTTCGTGATCAGCCTGAAGGCACAAGATATCATGGCCTATTTATTGGGTCCTTTGCTTGTAGTGGGGCTGCTCGCAGGGCTCGGTCTTTATTACCTGCTGTTGAACACACAGCGTGCCTTGCGGCCAGGTACGACGCCGCTGGTGTTACTTGTTTGCGCGCTATTTTTGTTGGGGCCGTTCGTGCAGATTGTGCGCAATTTCCAGCGTATCTCTTTGCGTGATTACAGTGAGGGCAGCAGCTATGTAGAAGCTGTTTTTTCACATTTCGAGGGACAGAACGAGGGCGCTGTGTTGCTCAATGATTGGGAACATATGACGCCGCTGTGGTATACGCAGCTTGTGGAGGAACGGTGGCCTGATGAGCAAGATGTGCGCCCTGAGTTTGTCTCGACCGCCAGAACCTGGGTGGAGCACGTGTACGACTTCTTGCCAGGCGGGCCGGTGTACCTGAGCAATTACCGGCGTGAAATCGTCGATGCCGGCTTCCGTTTGCGGCCGTCCGGTCCCTTCTACCAGGTTGTCGAGCCGGGCGATGACAGCCTGCCTCCAGAACTTACACCGGTTGAAGCCTCCGGGAGAGAGATCGAGATCATGGCTTACGCGCTTCCGCAGCGCGCGGTGAAGCCCGGCGCCTATGTGCCGCTGACGCTGGCCATGCGTGCGCCGGCAGGAACGGCCGACTACTACGTTCCCGTGCTTACCATGGGCGACCTGTCGTTTCCTTTTACTACCGACAGCCACCTCGTAACCCCACAATGGCTGCCGGGGGAAATCATTGTCGAGCGCTTTGATTTCCCGCTGCCGCACGATCTGGCTCCCGGTGATTATCCGCTGACTCTCGGACTGAAGAACTTGAGCAGCGATGAAGATACGGGGCTTTCCGTTGTGTTGGATTCGCTGCATGTCTCAGAGCTCCCTACTCCGGCAGCCAGCGTTGACCTGCTGGCCAACTTCCGGCAACGGGTAGGTCTCAGCAGCGCAGCTGCCCGCGCCGGTGGTCGTACGGTCGAGGCACCCTGGAAAGAACCGCTGAAAGTTAATCCAGGCGATACGATTCACCTGACGCTGGATTGGCGAAGCCTCGATTTTGCGGAGGAAAGTTACACCGTATTTGTGCACCTGATCGACGAGGCAAATCGGCCGATTGTGGCCCTTGATTACACGCCGCTCGGCGGCGCTGCTCCCACCCATTTGTGGATCCCTAAGTGGCTGCCGGGCCAACGTTATACAGACCCATACCAGTTGACGGTCCCCGCCGACCTTGCGCCAGGCAGCTACCTGGTTGAAGTAGGTCTTTACGAAATGGTTGGCAAACGAAGGCTGCACATCGCTGACGAAGTGGGCAATCTGACGGGCGATCGCTATATTCTGGGCCGTGTGACAGTGGAGTGAGTTAGAGCAGGAAGAGAATAAGAGAAAAGAAACGGAACTGTTTAAGCTCCAAAGCCGTCATTATTATGTGAAACGACAATATGTTATCATCATAATGAAAGTAATGATTCGCAAAGTCTGGTTGATCGGGATGCCGTTGCTCCTGTCACTGCTCGCGGCCTGCGCGCCGGGTAGCGGCGATGCCGGTGACGGCCGTCAGGATAATATTGCAGTCGGCACAGTCATCATATACGCGCGTGAGGGTGGGTTTACCGGCATCAGCCAGGAATGGGTTATTCACCTGGACGGCAAAATCGAGGCACCAGGCGACCAGGAAATGAGCGTACCTTCCGAGGACGTCCAGGACATTATCAGAAAGGGTCAGGAATCAGATTTCGCGGCTTTGGCGGCCGAAACCGCAAATACCGATGTCTGCTGCGACCGTATGACGTATACCCTGACGGTGGTCAACGGCGACAATGAATGGCGTCTGATCACCACTGACTCGGCTGATGCGCCAACAGAAGTGACCGAACTGTTCATTATGGTACAGTCATTGATCGACGAAGCGCAACCCTCGCCTTAGTAACCCCAAATAGCTCCCGGCGAATTTAGAAAAAGCGTAGAGACAAACGGGGATTATTTCTCTTTTCCGTTTCGTTCGCGCCATCCACGAATGCGCTGGGCGATGCTCTCCTTAATCAGAAGTGGGCGCAGCGTGCGCCACTCTCCGTGCGGATCAAAGCTGTTATCTTCCATATAACTACCGCTAAACTGCTTACGCACATATTCATGGGTCAGGTTGCGAATAGGCGAGCGTCCTTCGGGGACGACAACCGTCATCTTTTCAGCCCGTTCGTAAGGGGTCTCGGACGGCCCGTACAAAATACCCAGGAGACTCGCCCAGAAACCGAGTCGACTGTAGCTGCGGTCAACGTCACCTTCGACGCGCTTATTCGATTGGTATGCAATAAACAGCAGAGCCGCGGCGATGAGCAGGACGATGGCCGCCACCAGCGCCTGCCATAGTGAAAAGTCTGGTCCGGCCGCCTCACTGTCGAGCCCAGATTCATTATTTAATGCAGTACTGGGGCGATCATCAAACAACAGAGAATCATCCGGGAACTGATCCGGAATATTAGTCACGGGTGAGGCGAATGCATCGCCACTTCCATAGGATTCCGGACGATCAACCGTAGGTATCGTCGCAGTGGGCTCAAACTGAATCCAACCGTAGCGAGGGAAATAGACCTCCACCCATGTGTGGGCATTGCTGGCCCGCACCCTGTAGGAACTGCTCTCTTCGTCGAATTCACCCTGCGCATAACCGCTGACAATGCGTGACGGTACGCCCTGCGAACGCAGCATCACGGCCATCGCCGACGCGTAATAGGTACAGTAAGCTTCCTGGGTATCAAACAAAATATGGTGGACCGGCTCAACATCTTCAGGAGCCGCCTGGATCTGGTCGTTATAGGTAATATTATCGCGCAGATAATCCCTTACAGCAATGCTCTTGTCAAACGCGTTATCAAAGGGCGCCGTGAGCCGCACGGCCAGTTCTTTTGTTTGATCTGTTACCGTTTGCGGAACCTGCAAATATCGTTCAGTAACCCAGTCAGGATAATTCGTCCCGGACAGGCGCAGACTCTCGGCATCGGCCGTTGAAACGCTAGATACCACCTCATACGATTCGCCCTGTCGTAGGACATATCGAGAGCGAGCTAATATTACTAACTCCTTGTCTTCCATATCGCGCGTGCTTTCAACAAACATCTGTTTATTAGAACCTATCAGCTGCGGGGCAGCATAGATAAAACCGGTATTGGGAACATAGTTTTGAACGACCTGTCTGACAGATTCACGCGCTGCCGACTGCGGCACAGACAGCAAGCCATCATCTGGGTAGTGTAGACGGGCTTCGACATCCTCCGCGATCTTCCAGGCGCCGTCTTCATATGTATCGTAAGCGATAGCCTGCCAGTATACGGAGCGCAACTGGCGCGGAACGTTCACGTCCATTATCAACGTACTGCCGATCGTGCGCGGCCCACCCAGTGACAGCGTATCCTGGTATGGATCGACGGTGCCGACGCCATAAGTTCGCAAGGAAGAAAACAGACGCGTCCAATTATCCTGGAATTCGCGCCAGGGACCCTGCGTCCCGCTCAATGCGTCGCCCACCTGATAGCTGGCGGACATGGCCGGCATGCTCCATGAAAGCAGGAGCACCGCAACCGAGGCAATTAACCCGGCACGCAAAAAGTTCATCCAGCCGCCCTTTTCGTAACGAACGGCCGTTGAACGCCATTGTGTTTCCTGCTCGTTATAATGCGTTCTAACCGCGTAAAGTAAAGCAAGGATGGTATAGGCGGCGAGATATAGCACCAGCGGGCGCGGGCCATTGTAATAGTAAACGACACTCAGGAGCACCAGGCCTGTGGGCACGATCACGCGCCACAAACGCGGGTGTCGAAACGTATACCAGGCGGCGGTATAACCCAGCACCCAATAGACGGCCGTTGTCTGGATCACAAATATCAACCCATCACGGCTCGTTCCCCCATTGACCGCCTTCTGTAGCCATGCTCCCTGGCGGGCCGCTATCTCGAAGACGCGTTCGCGCCATATCTCATCACCTGGCAAGATCATGCCGATCAAATAAGCGACGGCGAATAGGCCAAATACAAGGGCATAGAAATGGGCGGTTCGATCCTTAAACGTGCTTTTGGCCAGGGCAAGCCCGGCAAAAAGTCCTAATGTGGCGGCGATGGAAACAACTTGCAAACCTTCGATCAGATTTGTTTGCACGATGGCCGAACCCGCCACAAGAAGCATCGCCCAGAGCAAGAATAGCGTTGACCAGCCTTCTTTCAATCGATATCTTGGTGGTATGGTCATAAATTGGAGACCTCAAGAATAAAATCGCGCATTTTGTGCTTTTGCTAAAAACAAATGAGAAACCTGCTTAAAGGCACAGCCGGCTCATATTTCCCCCCAACGCAGCCATGCTGCTTTTATTATATCGCATTGCCAGGCGCAAATGAGAAGTTTCAGCGATAGCTCATTCGCTGTCCGCGCGGCCGCGACGGGCCTGCCACCAGCCAAGAATCAACACCAGCGACAATCCTACCAGGCCTAACAGAAACCAATTCACGCGAGATGGCGGATCGACATCCAATTCAATGACCACGTTCCCCTCTCCACCTGGGCCGGTCGCAGACGTGGTCACCAGATATGGACCGGGCTGCTCCACGTCGATATCGGTCTCATAGAAAAGCCTGTTCACCGATTGTTCGGTCGTCGCTTCGGCCGTAATTGGCGGCAGACCCCCTGTTCTGGATTCGATCCTAATAAGAATCCGGGCATCGAGAATGGGTGCGCCATCGTGCGGGTCGGCAAGACCTACCGTGAAGTGCAGTGGTGCACCTGTACGCGGCTGCGGGGGATTGACCCAGACGGAGAACGTATAGGGGCCACTTTGTACCGGTCCCGCGACGAGCTGTCCGCCTCCATGCGCCGCGGCAGAAAGCACCTGGATGAAAAGGAAGGCCAGTACGGCTACCGCGGCAGTGGCTTGTTTCACGCTTTTTCGGCCTGATGAATATTCCTATTGACGAAGACCAGATAGGCGACGCCCAATCCGATGGAAAAAATGAACCACTGCATGGCATAACTGAGATGGGAACCTTCCGAGAGATCGATCTGGCGCTCAAGACGATAGGGAAGCTGTTCGTTATCGTTTTCCACATCTTGAACGATGTAAAAAGGCAGCAGGGTATACGGCATTTGAGCCTGCAGTGCCTCGACATCCACGCGATATACTTTAACCTGCGGTCCCTCTGGCGTTACCGCAGGTTCGCGCGACAGTTTTTCTGAAAGGGCTACATATCCGGTGATTTCGACCTCTCCGGGCACATTGTAAGCTGCTCTTGCTTCCGGAGCGGACTCGGCATCGGGTATCCAGCCGCGGTTCACCAACACGGCCGTCTGGCTGCCGTCGAGCACCAGAGGCGTAATCAGGTTCACACCGGCGCGATATCCCCAATTCTGCAGATCGAGCAGCACCTCCTGTTCATAGTCGAACATGCCGCTGGCGGCGACAAGCCGGTTATCCCACTCTGAAATGTCTTCGGGGACGGCCGTTGCATTCAGATCAAACGGAGGCGCAGCCAGCGATGCCGCTATTAGCGCATTCGCATCCCGACGCTGCTGCAGGCGATCGAGCTGCCAAATGCCCAGGCGAGCCAGAACGCCCATTAAGGCGATCACCAAAAGCGTGACCCACAACCAGCGGCGGCTGAATAAAGCTCTAAGAAGGCGCATGGCCTAGTTACTTCTCCAATCCTGGGGCAATCAATTTCTCTTCCGCCGACCATTCCTTCACTGGTAGTGGCGGCTTGTCGGCTTCATTCCCTAGATACTGCGACATGAGAAAAAGCGCTGCCAGAAGGAACATCATGCTGCCGGGAATCCACATGATGATGCCGCCGATGCGTTGATCAGTCAGCACATCGATTCCCCAGACCCGTGGTACGGCCTCATAGTAGGAGTAAATGACATTATTGTTGAAAGCCAGCCAGACGCCAAGCGCCATATTGGGAGGAACAGCGGCCAGGACAAAGGCGATCCGGGCGAGATAGCCAAACTGCCGGTGAATGCGCGGCCCTGCCCCGGTGATATGCCACCAGAACAACATGCTGGCGATGAAGAAGGAAAGATGCTCCAGATCATGCAAGAATTCGTAGCGCAGCGCGGCATTGTACATGGACGGATCATGCCAGCCAAAGAGCGCGATGACCCATACTAACCAGATAATGCCCGGCGCGGTAATCTTGCGCAAAACTTTGCGGAACTGGCTGTCACGGTGCAGCACATGCCCCAGCGCGTTGCCGGCTTTAAGTCGCCATTTGTCGGGCAAGCCCCACAATACCACAGGCATCGGATTGGCTATGAGCAGCAACGGCGGAGCGATCATGATCAACAACAAATGCTGGATCATATGCATGAAGAAAAGCTGCTGGCCAAGAGAGTCAATGGGAGATAGGAGGGACAGAGCGATACAAACAAGACCGGTCCAATAGCTGACCAGACGCCAGGTGGCAGTCAACGGTTGGCGACCGGCTGACGGCCGTTTCTGACGGGAACCTGCCGTACGCTTGCGCAGCCGCAGCCACCCGGCCGTGTAGAGATAACCCAGAGTCAGCAGGGGAATGATAACTTCGAGCCGCCAGTTCCAGCTCTGTAAGATCGCTTTGTTTATCGGGTCCATGAAACAGACGTGTGGGTCATAACGAATACAGCAACGGCCCGTATGGGACCGCTGCTGCCGGCTCTATCCATTTAGCTCCCAGTTTAATACGGTTTGGGCGACATGTCGCACACGAACCGGTTTGCGCAGCATCGCAACGCGAGACCGCGCTAGACCATGGGTGTTCCCATCAAGTAGAGGGCCGGGTAATAGAAGACCCACACAACATCGACAAAGTGCCAGTACAGACCAGCCCCTTCCACACCCCAACTTCTATCGGGCGTAAATTCTCCGCGGCGACCTTTATTCCACATAATTAACAGCAACATCACGCCGGTGGCGACGTGCAGGGCATGCCAACCGGTCATGGCAAAGAATATGCCTGATTCAACGCCATCAGAAGGTTTGAGATGTCCAAATAATTCAATGCCGGCGACATTCGCGTACAGCCCGAAGATATTCCATTCAAAGACGACGACGCCAACGAGAAACATGAAACCCAACAGTGCCGCCACTAAGAAGTTCCTTGTAAATTTCTTGTGGTCGCCGAACTCTATGGCCGTCTGGCCACGATAAACAAACCAACTGCTTAACAGCAGCGTGGTTGACGCTGCAAGGCCGATTTCCTGGCCTAATTCCGGCCGGTACTGGCCCCATAAAACAAAGCGGGCAACCAGGAGCGCACCAAATAAGAAAATCTCCGAGAACATGAACAACCACATGCCCAGGCGGTTGCTCTTGAGCTGCACAGACCAGGGAATCTGCGGTGGATGCGCATCATCGTGGTGTTCGTGGGAAGTCGTCGATACCATGCTCATCAGTGACTCTCCTCACGCCAAAGCCGGGCCATATGCATAAATACCCATACGATCATGGCGGCTTTGACCAGGGCAATTAAGAACAACAATATAATTGAGGCACCCATGAAATTGGCCACCGCAAACTCTACCAGGGTGAGTACCATAAGGATTAAAAAAGTCCAGGTGCCCCGGCGCAAAGCGTTAGATTTACTTTCACTCACTACTGCTTCTCCTTGCAGCTAACTGGCGACGACCCGACTAGTCACCGGCCGGTACAGGCGCCACCTTCCTCGTATAAGGAGCTTCTTTCAGGCCATAATCGTAGGGTTCGCCAACAACCACGATAGGCGTATCATAATTGAATTCGGGGGGCGGGCTGGATGTATGCCATTCCGGCGAACGAGAACGCCACGGATTGCGGCCCGCGGCAGGCTGGGTGCGTACGCTGGAAATGAGATTGTAAACACAAATCAGAACGGACCAGGCAATAACCAGCGCGGCGAGTGTAATCAAGATTTGTCCCGGTTCAACCCCCAGGGCCGGATCATAATCCGCAATACGCCGCCGCATGCCCAGAATACCAATACTCATCTGACCGAAGCTCATTACCCAGAAACCAGGCACCATGAGCCAGAAGTGGATCTTGCCCAGTTTTTCGTTATACATATGCCCGGTCACTTTTGGATACCAATAGTAAATCGCGGCGAAGAATGGGAAGACAAAACCACCGAACATCGTGGCATGGAAATGGCCGACTACCCAATAGCTATCATGCAGGTGCATATCGGTAGGGATGGTACCCAGGATGGGTCCGGTCACACCACCAATAAGAAATACTGAGATAGCACCCAGGACAAAGAGCATTGGTGTTTCAAAAGAGATCTTACCGCCCCACAATGTCGCCACCCAGCTAAAGAACTTGACGCCGGTAGGTACTGCGACGAGCATTGTGGCCATCATGAAAGGGATGCGCAGCGCATCATTCATCCCGGAGACGAACATGTGGTGCGCCCAGACCATGAAGCCGACAAATGCGATACCCAGGCTGGAAAGGGCAACCCACTTATAGCCAAAGAGCGGCTTGCGCGTGAATACGGGCAGCAGTTCGCTGATGACGCCCAGGCCGGGCAAAACAAATAGATAAACAACCGGGTGCGAGTAAAACCAGAATAAATGCTGATAGAGAATGGGATTGCCACCGTACTCGGGGTTGAAGAAAGTCAGGCCATAAGCACGCTCAAGAACGCTGGAGGTCAGAGCGACGCCGACTGTCTGGGTCGACGTAAACTGGATCAGGGCCGCGCCTAAGGCGCCCCAGATGAAGATGGGCATGCGGAAAGGAGTCATGCCCGGCGCGCGCATCGTCACGGTGGTCACGATCATATTGATCGCGCTGGCTATGGAAGAGAAACCATTTATCCAGAAGCCTAACAAAAACAGCAGAACGCCAACCTTGGGCGTGGTTAAGCTTAAGGTGGGGTAACCAACCCAACCGGTATCCCAACCGCCAATGACCATGCCGCCCAAAATCAGCGTGACTGAGGGAATGGCTACCCAAAAACTGAAGGCATTAAGGCGCGGGAAAGCCATGTCGGAAGCGCCGATCATGATGGGCACGAGATAGTTGATCATCGCACCCACGCCGAGCAAGATGCTGGCGATCATGACAATGCCATGCGCGCTGAAAAGCGTGTTATATTCGTCTTTGGTCAGCCACTGCATGCCAGGTTGTGCCAATTCGATGCGGAACATGATGGCAAATAGACCGCCGATCAGGAGCACAAGCAGACCAGTTACGCCATATTGGATGCCGATTACTTTATGGTTGACATCGGCCGTAAAATAGCGGAACCATTCCGGTTTCCCTTCAGGCGTACCATGACGTAGCGGCGTCTCGTATCCGCCAATCCATAATAGCCAATCTGTCAGAACGCCCGCGCCCAGGACAAAGCCGATGACGCTGACGACAGCCGCAAAGACCAGCCCCCCTTCCGTTAGCTCAATGGGTGGATGGCCGGTGAGCAAATTAAAGAATGACAGGGCCAGCACAAAGGCAATGGCCATGCCCACAAAGCCATGGAACAAGGCCGTAGAGGAAGCATAGTAGAAGAAATCTCCCAGGCGTGTTCCTCGGAACATACCTAATCCTGTAGCAAAGCCGAAAGCACCGGAAGCCAAAACCAACAGTCCCGCCAACCCCGGCAGCAGCAAGTTGGTGACGATAGCGGGCGGCGGGCCAAGCAATGACACCAGAATCAGATTGTGCAGATAATTAATGATGCCAAAGAGGATCGCGCCAACGAGAAAGCCAAAGAGCGCGCCCATTAAGGCATCAAATGGTTTTGATCGCACTATTTTAAGAATGAACTGCATATTGCTTCTCCTCAATAATCAGCGATTAGGGCCATCACCCCGTCTCACTCCAGCGTCTTCATAAAAGCAATTAGATCGGCGACGATATCGATTTCCACGCCCTGTGAAGCCAGAATCTCGGCCTGTTTTGCTGTGAACAGTTCCTCATAATTCTGTGGCATGGCGGGAGCATAACCTTGAACTATTTTCAAATTTGGCTGGTAAATGGATTCGCGGATATAGGCATCATCTACAACTACCGTTGTACCGTCCTCAAGCACTTCTTCACGGCCATAGACGCCCTGCCAAGTGGGACCAACAATTCTCGTCCCATCAAGGCTGTGACAGCTGGCGCACCCAAAGCCTTCAGCACTGTACCAGAGCTCACCGCGCTCTTCAGGCGTCATATCTGCATATTGCGGCGCCGCATTCTTTTCCGCAATCCAGGCATCGTACTCTTCCCGGGTCACCACGTTCACCGGCGCCAGCATACCGGAGTGTTCAGTGCCGCATATTTCCGCGCAGCGCACTTTGTATTCGCCCAATTCAGAGGGCGTAATATTGAGTACCACGGTTCGACCCGGCACCAGGTCCTGCTTGACACGAAACTCGGGCACCCAGAAATTATGCAGCACATCTTCAGAATGCATATTCAGCGCGATCGGCTGGTTAACGGGAACAATCATCTCGGCCGACTGAAAATCACCTTCGGATGGATATGCGAAGCTCCATGACCATTGGCGACCGGTTACGTCAATCTGCAGAGCATCAGGCGCAGCAGCCGTAATATCACGGAGAACGACAGCACCCCAAATACCGAGAGCAATGACGATGATCAATGGCACGACGGTCCAAACAATCTCCAGGACTGTATTGCCATGGACATGGGGGCCGTCCTCTTCATCTCCAGGTTTCCGTTTGAAGACGACAGACGAATAAAGCATCAGCACCATGATCAGCGAAAAGAAGAGGGCGATCAACCAGAAATGTACGTTGAACATTACATCAATGGGTCCAGCCTGCGTACTTGCCGCTGTCGGCAATGCAAACAGCCAGGTGAAAACCCAGCGCAGGAATACAGTGGACAGGGCCACCAGAACCACAATTGCAATAATATGTTTCGCCTTTTTCATCTGCCAGTCCTAATTTATTTCAGGAGTGCTTATCCTGCAGTTGATGTGCCCTGTAATTAATTTTTTAGATTCCACTTGTGGAAAACAGTGACACCCAGATTATTTTCTATTGATGCCGGGCGCGCAGCCGGACTATCCACCAATTTCCAACTACCCTACGTCGGAAGATTGAGAAAAATAACGACGCCGATTCCGAGCCCCATGACCAGGACTCCCAATGTAAGGACGACAATTGCATCCCATGGAATCCCGGCATTCGCCCTGGCGTTTATTTCATTCAGCCGCTCTTTGTTCATACGTAACGTCAGAAAGAGCAGCGTAAGCAAGAAAATCACGCCACCGATAATCGCGGTGATGTTAATTATTTGTTCGTTCCTGGCCAACTGCCCCGAAGGGAAGAGCGTGTAACCGAAAAGATAGCCAAGAATAATGGCAAAAAAGAGGATCGCCATTGAGGTTGCAACAACCGACCAGCGGGAATAGTCATTCTGCTGCGAACTGTCAGCGGGGTGTGCTTCACGGTCTGCGGCTAATTCGGCCGACTCTCGCTCCGCGAGTGCGGCCGTTCCCTCAATATATTGATCACTCGTTTCGACATTGGTAATCCAACGTGAAATGATGATGTTGATAATTCCGATGATGATACCGGTCACAACAACAGCGCCAATAACGAAGATGCTGAGTCCAAGAATGATCTGCACGCTGGTAAGCGTCACGCCCCCCTCAACACCGGGGATCGGCAATGTGACCGTTTCCGCGGGCACACGGGGCGCGGCGGCCCCGCCCGAGGATGAAAAAGCAGCTAATAGATTTTCACTGATGGTCGGCCAGAAAGCAGCCATCAAACCACTGAATATCAGGATAGCAATAACAACCAGCCATGCCTTCCAAGATTCTGTTCGACTCAAAATGCTGTCTCCGAATTTTTCCCGCAGGTAATGGTGCTGAACGCGCGTATTCTAGCACAATGTAACGAGCTATCAACCTGAAATCATATTTCATTGCTGTTGGACAGGCAATCGTTAACTCAATTGTCAGAACTTTCTGTGGATCGTGAACTTCAGGATCATGAAATACTTACTTTCGGCGGAAAGGATAGCGGGTGAAGGGGCGCCTCCTGCTTGGTGCTTCCGCTTCCTCACCGGCCAATTCTTCGCGCAGGGATAGAAGTGTCCGGTGGTACAGTGACTTCACCGCGCCTTCGCTTCTGCCCATAACATCCCCGATTTCAGCATTGGACAGGCGTTCAACATACTTGAGCATCAAAAGTTCCTGCCGCTCAGCCGGCAAACGACTGATCGCTTCCTGCAAAGCTTCTTTATCTTCCATCAACTGCGCGGCAAATTCC
>JBJYWZ010000618.1:0-9243 GCA_046259725.1 Promineifilaceae bacterium (SeqCode)
TGCCTGGTGGCTGGCCGTTGATCGCGAGCGCTACGAGCTTCTGGAATCCTGCCGCGACATCATCGTCTATTTCGAAGCCCGAGGCACCTGGGGCCAGGGAGCAGCCTTCTTTGCGGCCACGCGCCGGCGCCTGCCGTCCGCGGTGCCGCGCATGCAGGCGTTCCTGGATGAGGCCGAATCAGTTTTCGCGGCGCGTCTTTTCGAGATACCGCGCTCGGTGAAGCTGTCAAAACGCGCGCTGCAGACACTGGAAGAATCAGGCGTGGACAGCAAGAAAAGCGATGCCGGGTCGTATGCCCGGGCGGTCCTATTTACGGCTGATTATGTCCTTAACCAGAGGGCGACATCGGAGGAGATCCAGCGGGAATTTCGAGCTGTCACCGGAGAGCATCTGGCAAAAGCCGCAGAAGTAATCAGTGCGCACAGCGAGGGCGTCAGGCTCTTTGCGGAGGGTGAAGTGAATGCGGCATCGGCGCTGTTCGGCGATGTCCTGGAACTGATCGGCCCCGAAGCTTTTATGGTTCCGACATTTCAATGTTTTCTGGGAATCAGTCTGCGCGGAGAAGGGCTCGACGCAGATGCGCGCGAGCAATTCGAATTGGCTTTGCAGCGCGCGTTGGAAATTGACGTATATCCGGCCGTGGTTACGGCGACCTATGAACTGCGGCTGCTGGCAGGTGACAATCCCTCTACGCAGCAATGCCGCCAGGCGCTCGAAGATCTGGCGCTGCAGATGGGCAGTAGAGGCACGGTCGGTCGGGTGGCAGCAATCAATGCCATACAGTACCTCAATCTTGGGCTGTTCAAGAGGGGCACGCAGTTGATGCGCATCGGTGTGGGCATGTTGTGGAATGAGGTCGATTCGGCCGAACGCCGGCGCATCCTCTCCACCATCGCCCAGGCCTACATCGCCTTCGGCCTGGCCAAGACCGCGCCGCAGGTGCTGGCGCTCGTGGCGCCAAAAGGCACAACGGCGAATTAACCATTACTGTGACGTTTGTCATGCGAAACAAGTGCCCTTTGTCATTCAAACCCACACCCCGTCTGCTATACTATAATTAGCTGGTCATTTAACACATTTGTAAACTACCTTGATATCAAGGGGAGTGATGTAATGATAGATATGCCACTGGAACCCACATTTGAGAGCAAGATGCCCCACGGTATCTACCTGTTACACGATCCGTTCCTCAACCAGGGAACATCCTTTACGTTGGAAGAGCGCGAACGCCTTGGCCTGCGAGGATTGCTTCCGCCCAGAGTTATCAGTCAGGAACTGCAGGCCGAGCGGATACTGAAGAATTTCAACAAGAAATCCAATGACCTGGAAAAGTATACCTACATGATCGACCTTGAAGATCGCAATGAGAATCTTTTCTACAGGGTGGTCATGGATAATATTGAAACGATGATGCCCATCATCTACACGCCGACCGTCGGCCAGGCCTGCCAGGAGTTCGGCCACATTTTCCGCCGGCCGCGCGGCCTGTATATCTCCATTGAGGACAGCGGCGAGATCGACCAGCTCTTGCAGAACTGGCCTTACGAAGATGTACGCGTGATCGTCGTCACCGACGGCGAACGCATCCTGGGCCTGGGCGATCTGGGCGCCAGCGGGATGGGTATTCCCGTGGGCAAGCTGTCGCTCTATACGGCGTGTGCGGGCATCCATCCCAGCACGACGCTGCCTATCACTTTGGACGTCGGCACGAATAACAAGAAGCTGCTCGACGATCCGCTGTACCTGGGACACCCGCACCCGCGCATAACGGGTGAAGAGTACGATGATTTCATCGACGAATTCATCGTCGCCGTGACCAAACGCTTCCCGCGAGCCGTGATCCAGTTCGAGGATTTCGCCAACCATAACGCGTTCCGCCTCTTGCAGAAGTATCGTAACAGCGTCTGCACGTTTAATGATGATATCCAGGGCACAGCCAGCGTGACCGTGGCCGGTATTCTCGCGTCACTGCGCCTGACCGGTGGCAAACTGCGCGATCACAAGTTCCTCTTCCTGGGCGCGGGAGAAGCGGGCATCGGCATCGCCGACCTCCTTGTCACGGAGATGAAGATGCAGGGCGCGAGCGCGCGCAAGGCACGGGAAACCTGCTGGTTCTTTGATTCCAAGGGTCTGGTGGAAAGCAGCCGCAGCGACCTGGCGGAACATAAACTGCCCTTCGCGCATGAGCACGCGCCGATGACGTCCTTCCTGGAGGCGGTCAAGGAACTGCAGCCGACGGCCATTATCGGCGTTTCCGGCCAGCCGCAGACGTTCACCAAAGAGGTCGTCGAAGAGATGGCCCGGCTGAACGAGCAGCCGATTATTTTCGCCCTCTCGAACCCGACCTCGAAGGCGGAGTGCACGGCCGAACAGGCCTACACCTGGACAGACGGCCGGGCGATTTTCGCCAGCGGCAGCCCCTTCCCCGAATACACGATGCCCGACGGCCGTGTTCTCGTTCCCGGGCAGGGCAACAACAGCTATATCTTCCCCGGTATCGGCCTGGGCGTCTCATCTGTCGGCGCAAAACGCGTGACCGACAGCATGTTCCTCGCCGCCGCCAAGACGCTGGCGAAACAGGTGACGGATCAAGACCTTGCGCTTGGCCGTGTTTACCCGCCGCTGACCAAGATCCGCGACGTGTCGGCTTATATCGCAACGGCCGTTGCCCAGATCGCCTTTGATGAGGGCCTGGCCACGGAACCGTGTCCGTACAACCTGCTCGCCTGCATCAAGGAGCGCATGTACCAACCGGACTACCTGAGCTTCGTCTGACGCACCTTTTTGGGCGACTTCACTTGTATGGCAGGGGCCGGCATTTTCGACCGGTCCCTGCCGTGAAGGTTATTCACAGGCCCGCGGCAGATCAAGCAAATGCCAGCGGTCTGGTTGCCCCACCGTTTCAGGAATAGCCTGCGGACGGGAAAAGACAAGAACGGAATAAATATGACTATCCAATACATCGATCTCAACGATCCTGGAGATGGCCACACCTATTCCAGCGCCACCGTCGCCGGTGACTATATTTTTACATCGCATATCGGCGGTTTCTTGGACGAAGAGGGCAAAGTGCTGGAAGGGACGGCCGTGCAAACGGCGCAGTGTTTCGAGAACCTATCCGAGATCCTATCCGCGGCCGGCGCATCCCTGGATGACGTGGTTAAGGTGACGGTCTATCTTAAGGACATGCGTGATTTTGAGGATATGCGCGACGTCTACCGCGGCATCTTCAAAGGAGGATTCCCCGCGCGCATGACGGCCACAACCCGCTTCGTCGACCCGCGCTGCCGGATTCAGATAGAGGCGATTGCGTACAAAGGATAGCAGGGGGCAAGGGGCAGGTTGCAAGATGCGGGAGTCGGAAGCCAGGAAGCCAAATCCGACATCCCACATCCGAAATCCGAAATCGATTCACTCATACGCCAGTACTTCTCGGATGGTCAGGCGCGCGGCGTTGCGCGCAGGCAGGACGCTGGCGATGATGCTCAGCGCCAGCACCACGAAGAGCCAGAGAATGTAGCCTCGCGGCGTGAAGATGGGTTCGACCGGCGCGCTGAAGGCCACGGCCATGAGCTCGAGGAGCATGACGCTGAAGGGAAAGGCCAGCAGGCTGCCCAATACCCAGCTGATAAAGCCGATGGTCGCCCCTTCAATGATGACCGAGGCCATGATCGCCATGTCAACGGCGCCGATGGCGCGCATGACGCCGATTTCGCGCGTTCGCTCCAGGACATTCATACCCATCGTGCCCATCAGGCCGATGCTGCCCACCAGCGAAGTCAAAATGGCCATCATCAACAGGAAGACGATCAGGACATTGATGCCCGTCGCCGCCTGCTCCAGCGTCGCCCGCCCGGACTCGACGAGGCTGACCAACAGGCCTTCCTCGCGCAGCTTCTCGTCGATGGCGCGCACGGTAGCCTTTTCTTCCTCCACGTTGTTGTCATCGGTCATGATGCGGTAAGAAGCCGCCTGCCCCGGCGTATTCGTCACGTGCGAGAGGGCATCGAAGGTCGCGTAGCCGAAAACGCCTTCGACCATGTCGGTGAAGCGAAATACGCCGCCCAGCTCCCACTCCTCCGCGCGACGGCCGTTCACCTTCAGCAGCAGTTTATCGCCGGGCTGGATGTCGGGGAAGCTCTTGTAAATGGAATCGGAAGCGACAAAGAGGCGGTCGTCGCCTGGCTGCAGCCAGCGACCGCTGACCATTTCCGGATCGATCTGCTGGCTGTCCGCCGGCGGGCCGATAAGCGAAAGATCGGCGATCACATTTTCGTCCACATCGACGATCTGCGCCCCGGCGCCAGCCCAACCTTCGACCTCCAGCACCCCGTCGACCTGCATCAACGCCTGCTCAATGCGCTGGATGCGGTACGGCCGTTCCATCGTCAGCGACACGTCCGCCGCGAAGTGCTCGCCGAGCTGGTTGAGAAAACCAAGCATCGAGGCGCGCACGTTGAACACGGCGATAAAGACCGCGCCGGCCATGATCAGCGTGAACAGGGTCAGCGCCAGCCTTCCTTTACGGCGGAAGGTATTGCGGATGGAAAGCATAATCGGCCTTGAAATCCAACGCAGCCGTTCGCTGAAGCGCGCCAGCAGCCCCGGATCGGACGGCGCTCCGCCCATGCCGTCTTCGCTGATCGCCCGCCGTACCGTCGTCCGCGAACCGCGGCGCACGGGGAAAAAGCCGGCAACGAGCGGTACGCTCAATGCGCCCACGATCATGATCACCACAATCCAGGGGGAAAAGCGGTACGGCTGCAAGATAATGCTTAACTGTTCCGCCAGCATATTTACCAGGCCGTAGCTGGCGCCCACGGAAAGAGGCAGAGACACGGCCAGGGCGATCAGGCCGAAGGCAAGAATCAGCAGGATGTACATCGTCTGGATCTGCACACTGCGCGCGCCGACCAGTTTCATGACGCCGATCTGACGCTGGTGCTGGCTCAGGAGGGCATTCAGCGTGTTGGCGATCAGCGATGTGCTCAAGACCATCACCAGCACGCCAAGCGCAAGCATAACGGCCAGCATGGCGGCGACGGTCGAGCCGAACGGGTGCTCGTTCGTTTTGCCCAAAATCGTGCGGTAGACTGACCGTCCGCTGTCTTCCAGCTTGTTCCCAACCGCGGTGGAAATTTCTTCAATATGGTCAAGGTCATCATTGTCGCCGTCGACGGTGACCAGCAGGCGGTTAAAGTTCTCCTGTTCGCCCAGCCAGTCCAGCGTGTCCATCGTGGCGTAGACTTTGGGCAGCGCGGCAAAATCACGACCGGCGCCCGCCTGATCGATCACACCGCCAACCAGCTCCATCTGGCGGATGTTGCCGTCCGGCAATTCGACCATGAGCATGTCGCCGACTTCATAATCGTTCGCGTAGAAGTCATTGCGCTCAATCACCAGGTTGCGATACCCGGGGTACGGCTCGCCTTCTTTAGGAATACGCTGGCTGATCGGCGAATTTGCGGCGTCTTCCTGGGCAACCACATTGTGACTGATCCAGGTCTGGCCATCTTTACTGAGGCGCACGCTCACAAAGTGCTGGCCGATGGCGTCCTTTACGCCCGGCACGTTCTTGATAGCGTCGATAACATCATCATCGAAAGGATCGGTCACGATTTCAATATTCGCCGGGTTAATCGATGCATAGCTGACATTGATATCTTCGGAAATGATGACGTAGGAATTGCCAATCGTACCCACGGCAAAGACGCCCACGGCAATCGAAGCCACGACCAGGATCGTTCGCAGTTTATTGTCCCAAAGATCGGCCAGCACCTTGCGCCAGCGCGGGCGAATGAGTTTTGCCGTGTCGCTCATCAGCCGCCAACCTCCGCCCGCTGCGCTGTGTTCTCGGCCACTCTCTCTTCAACGACTTCGGCCATTGTTTCTTCGGCAATGCGCGAGCCGCTAATCAGGTCTGCAAACATCCGGCGCGGGATGATGGCCAGTTCGACCGGCTGATCCCCCGCGGCGCACACACTGGCAATGGAGTCGCCGCCGCGCAGCAGCTCCACCTCGCCAAAGAATTGGCCGGGACCGAGGCGGGCGAGGCTTGTCCGGCGGCCGGAGGGGCCGGTGAGCATAATCTCTACGTGCCCGTCGACGACCATGTAGAAGTTCTCCACAGGTTCGCCCTGGCGCAGGATCGTCTCTCCAGGCTGCACGGTGCGCCGCTGCGCATGCTGCGTAACCTGCAGAAGCTGCGGGTGATCGAGCATGGGCAGCGCGGCGGCCACGGTCTTATCGATTATCTCGCCGTCGGCGATGATGACGGTCTGGTCGGTACGCCGCGTGAGCGAGGAATCATGTGTCACAAGGGCGATGGTTTTGCCGCGATCGGCGAGTTCATCAAACAGATCGATGATGATATCGGCCGATTTGGAGTCGAGGTTGCCGGTCGGTTCGTCGGCGACGATGATCGGGGGGTCATTGGCCAGCGCGCGGGCGATGGCCGCGCTCTGCTGCTGGCCGCTGGAAACCGAGGCGGGCAGTTTATCGGCCTGCTTTGCCAGGCCGACCATACGCAGCAGTTCCAGCGCCCTTTTTTCACGCTGCGAAGCGGGTATGGCGTTGGTGTAATCCATGGGCAGCATCGTGTTTTCCAACAGGGTCAGCATAGGCAGGAGCTGGAAGAACTGGAAAACGATGCCGACTTCTCGCCCGCGCCACAGCGCGCGCTTGCTCTCTGACAGGGTGTAGATATGGCTGTTGGCGACCAGCACATCGCCCCTTGTCGGGTGGTCGATGCCCGTGATCATATTCAGCAGGGTCGATTTGCCGCTGCCCGATTTGCCGACGATGGACACGAACTGGCCGTAGTTAAGCTGCATATCAACGCCGTTCAACGCCGTAAATTTGCCGGCCGCGTTTTCGTAGACCTTATAGACATCACGCAGCACGATGGCCGGCTCGCCGAAGTTGGTCGACGTTTCACCCAGGCCATCGTATATCGAGGCGCTGTTGGCGCTGAGAACTGCCGGCGCAGGAATAATCGCTTCCGGTTTTTGCTCCGCCAGAGGGGAGGCAATGACGACCGGCTGCGGCTCATCCGGCAGGTCGTGTTCGTTGTCGGGAACAAGCATGCCGTCGGAGATACGCACCATGCGTGAGAAACGTTTGGCCATACCGCGATCGTGCGTAACCATGACGATTGTCTGTCCCTGGTCGACCAGCCTCTCGAAGATGCGCATGATGGTATCGGCTGTTACGGAATCGAGGTTGCCGGTCGGCTCATCGGCCAGGATCAGGGGCGGGTCGTTGACCAGTGCGCGGGCGATGGCCACGCGCTGTTTCTGCCCGCCGGAAACATGGGCCGGCAGTTTGTAGGCGTGCTGCCTGATTTCGACCAGTTCCAGCAGTTCCAGCGCCCGTTCGCGGCTGACGGCAGGCGCATAGCGGCCGGTGAAATCCTGCGGAATCATGATGTTGTCTACCAGGTCGAGCATGGGCAGCAGTTCGAAGGATTGGTAGACGATGCCCACATTATTGCCGCGCCATACGGCGAGTTCGTCTTCATTCAGCCTATTGATGTACACGGGGGATGGCGAACGGCCGTTTTCGGCATCTTGCGGCGGCGTATAAATCACATCGCCGGACGTGACCTGGCTGACGCCGGAGATGGCATTGAGCAGCGTCGTCTTGCCAGCACCCGATTTGCCGACCACGCCCAGAAACTCTCCGCGATAGACGTCAAGATTGATATCCGTCAGGGCTTGAAAACCGCCGGCGGCCGTTTCATAAATCTTATCGACGCCGCGAAGCTGGACCAGCGGCGCGGACTCGAAACCGGTCGCTACCCTACTATCCGCTGCTGGAGCGTCTAAAACAGTTTCCATTTGCATAATCTAACAGTGGCCTGGTGCATAAAAAAACCGCTCGCAGCGAACGGCCAGCCAAACCGATTTGTTATTATAGTGGATTTCAGCAGGTTGTCGGGAGGAATTAAGAAATTGTAGAGGGAAAGGGATCAGGTTGCAAGAGGGAGGTGGCACGCTGCTCACTGGCAACTGGTAACTGGTCACTGCTCACTGGTCACCGGTCACTTCAAAGCTGCGGCAGAAGTTCCACATAGATGCCCGCCAGGCCGATGGCGATCAGGAGCATGCCTGAGGCACGGGTCAGTAGTTTGTAGTTCTTTGTGGTCCAGCCGATGAGGCGGCGTTGGAAGGACGAAGCCAGGAAGGGCAGCAGCACAAGCGGCCAGCCAAAGCCAATGCCGAAAAAGAAAAAGTATAGTAAGCCGTCCGCCAGGTCGGCTGCGCTGTTCGTACCCAGCAGGAAGGCGCTGAGAATGACCGGCCCGGCGCAGGGCAGCGTCATCGGTCCCAGCAGCAGGCCGTAAACATAGGCGCCGATGTAGGGATTCTTCAGCAGGGGCGTCTGCACGGTTTGCAGGCGGTTGAACGGGTTGCGGCCGGAAAGCATCAGCAAACCGAGGATGATCACGACGCCATAAATCGTTGGCAGGACGATGGGCAAAATAGCGCCGAAAGACTGCTGAAAGATAAACAACAACCCGCCAACCAGGACCATCATCGTCAGCACGCCCAGCAGCACCAGCAATCCCATCCACTTCATGGCGCCCTGCGAGCGTTCATTCGTCGCGTTGGCAGCCATGTAAGCCAGCAGCCCAGGATAGAGGGGCAGGATGCAGACGTTGGTCAGGATTGCGGCATTGCCGAGGACGAATGCCTGCAGATATTCGGACATGGGGATCAGTCTTTCAGTTTATCAGATGGTCAGTTTTTCAGTCGGGCAGAAACCGGGTTTCTTTCAGACTGCTTAGGAAGGGCAAGTCGTTTCCAGGAAGAAACCCGGCTTCTCGGAGATAGTTTCTAGGACTCAATCAGCGCCACAATCTCGTCGGCCGAATCAATTCCGGTTGATAATTCGCTGAAGCTGCCGTCGGGGCGGATGATGAAGTGCGGCGTAGACGGTGCATTGGTGATTGAACGGCCGAATTCATCCGAGAGCGCCGAGAGAAGCTCCACCGGCATCACGGCATAAGTCCAATCAAAGCCGTTGTCCGCCGCGTATGCAGCCAGTTCTTCCGGCGGCAGATTTGTCTCCAGGCTCAGTCCAATGAACGCCACATCATCCCCCAGGCGTCCTTTGGCCGCGCGAACTTCTCCCTGCTGTGCACGGCAGTTGCTGCACCAGGTGGCCATCGGCTCCACAAAAACCGTCTTGCCCTGAAAATCCGCCAGCGTGAACTGCTCGCCGGTGGCGGCATTAACCAG
>JBJYWZ010000619.1:0-1945 GCA_046259725.1 Promineifilaceae bacterium (SeqCode)
GGACGGCCGTACCAGTAAAGCGCACCAAGCCCGATCAGCGGCGCGATGAGCAGCAGGGTTGCCATGTTCGTAAATGCATCAAAGAACCAGACCGCGAATAAGGCCAAAATCACATACAGGCCGGCGCCAATCCGCGGCCAGAAAATTGAGATCAGCGTAACGCCCATAAAAAGGAGCATCGGGCTGAGATACTGTGTGAACATCAAGCCTACGTTCGACGGCCAGGATTCTAAATACCATCCCTCGTGAAAGTTCTCGATGATGCCCCAGAATGCCCAGAAGCAGGTGATGGCGGTGGAAAGAACTACGGCCGCCCAGCCCACGATCACGCGCGGCGTGTCACGCTGCCGTCTCGCAGCGTGACACGCGGTGTCGTAAGTAAGCCGCTGGACCCACAGGCTGAGGCGTGCGCGCATATGCATTTGCCACAGCTCTACAAAGGATTAATCTGTTTCAGGATACCCGCAATTGGGCCTCTTTTGCGGGCACGCCGGCGGAATCCATAATCTCCGCCGCCGGATTGAATCCTTTCACGATCAACCAGACCCCGAGGAAAAGTTCGTTCAGCAGCATGGGCAGGCCCGTTACCATCGCTACGGCCGTGCCCAGGTCAATGCTGAAAAGCTCAAAGAGGGTGTTAAAAAGCACCAATGCGGCTGCGATAAGGCCCCAAACCGACAGGAACCGTGGAACGAGCTTCGTCTGGTACAGCATGTAGTAAAACATCAGCGCGCTGAGGCAGAAAACGAAGTAGAGCATCTCATAGCTCCAGTACCGTGTCGCCAGCAGTAATTCGCCGATGGCCTGAGATATTGGCGCTCCTGCTCCCACCATTTCCCCGCTCAAAGCGACCAATAAAAAGGGCACGATGCTGGCGGCGATCTGGGTGACAAACTCAATAATCCTGAAGGCGAAATAGCCAAGGGCCATGCTTTCAAAGCGCTGTTTCAGGATGGGAAACATCAACGCGGCAATGCCGATGTAGGCGACGCCGTTGATTATCTCGAGGAGCGCGCCCAGGGCGATCTGGGAACCATTCGCGCCAATTTGAACGAGAGTATCCTGCGCAGTGAGGAATGGTTCAAGAAATACCGTGGCGCCTATGAGAAAGGTGGCATTGGAAATGAGGTACAGGGCTCCCACAATTCTCGCTGTCCTGTTCAGATTAATGTTCATCGTTTTTCTCCATCTTGGCCGCTCTCCTGAAAGCGGCGATTAAGGGTCACTATCTTCTGGCTTTCCCCATTCACATCGTAATGACAATTTTTCCGCGCGCGTTGCCTTCTTCCCAATGGCGAACCCCGTCTGCAAGCTCGCTCAAGGGGTAACAACTGTCAATGACCGAAACGACTTTCCCCGCTTCCATCAGCTCTTTCATGACGGCCAGGTCCTCACGGTTTGGTTTGTGCACCAGCGAAGTCACTTTTTTGTCTCCGGCCATTGAAATCAACGGGCCGAGAATCAACGAGGTGGCGTTGAAGGCGCAGGCGACATAGGTTCCCTTCGAGGTGAGGACACGCGCATTATCTGATACTGAGCGATTGGCCACAATGTCAAAGATCAGCTCGTACGTCTGCGCGCCTTTTGTGAAATCTTCTTTTGTGTAGTCAATGACCTCATCCGCCCCTATGGAGCGTACCAGGTCCATGTTGCCCGTGCTGCACACGCCGGTGACTTCAGCGCCGAACGCTTTAGCGATCTGCACCGCGTACGGGCCAATGCCCCCGGAGGCGCCGTTTATCAAGACCTTGTGCCCCGGCTCGATCCGCCCGCTGTCGCGCAGGCCCTGCAGCGCGACCACGGCCGCCTGCGGCGCGGCCCCTGCTTCGGCGAATGTCGCATTGGCCGGTTTTAAGACCAGCGCTTCCTCTGGGATAGATACATATTCGGCAAAGGCGCCAAAACCAAAACGGCCGTTGTCGGCATACACCTCATCCCCGGGCTG
>JBJYWZ010000620.1:0-1181 GCA_046259725.1 Promineifilaceae bacterium (SeqCode)
GAGAAGATAAGCATCCCCGGCTTTCGCCGTGTGCCGCGTACTGGTGTTATCTATGTCATGAGCAGAGCCAGCGATCGCGGCTTCCATTATGATAATCCCGCCTGGGCCAACCTGGGACAGGGCGCTCCGGAGACCGGACCTATTCCCGGTGCGCCGCCGCGCGTCGAGTCGGTGAGCATGAACCCATCCAACCACGAATATGGTCCCGTGATGGGCCAGTTGGAGCTGCGGCAGAAGGTGGCCGACCTCTATAATGAACTTTATCGCAAGGGGAAACGCTCGCAGTACACGTACGAAAACGTGAGCATCGCCGGCGGGGGGCGTGTGGCCCTGACGCGCCTGGCGGCCGCCCTGGGCCAGATTAATATGGGCCACTTCCTGCCCGACTATACGGCGTACGAGGAACTACTGAGCGTCTTTAAGGCCTTTACAAGCATTCCCATCCTGCTGGAGCCGGATAACCGCTACCACATTCCGGTGGAGACGCTGAAACAGGAGATTCTGGGACGCGGCTTGAAGGCGCTGCTGGCCAGCAATCCCTGTAATCCCACGGGGCAGCTCGTGGAGGGGGATGAACTGCAGCGCTGGGTGCAGCTCGCGCGCCGCTACCGCTGCTCACTGATCCTGGATGAATTTTATTCGCATTTCATTTATACCGGGAATGCGGAGGACGGGCCGAAGCTGGTCTCCGCGGCGGCTTACGTGGAGGATGTCAACAGCGACCCGGTGATCCTTGTGGACGGCCTGACGAAGGGGTGGCGATATCCCGGCTGGCGCATCAGCTGGACGGTTGGTCCGAAGGAAGTGATCACGGCCATCGCCAGCGCCGGATCGTTTCTGGACGGCGGGGCGAATAACCCATTCCAGCCGGAGGTGCTGGGGCTGCTGGATGCGGACTGTGTGATGCAGGACGCGGCGGCCTTGCAGGCCCATTTCCGCGCCAAACGCAACTACATGCTGGAGCGCCTCTACCAGATGGGCATTACCGTCGAGGCGGAGCCGGCGGGCACCTTCTATGTTTGGGCGAATCTGGCGCTGCTGCCGGAGCCAATTAACGACGGCATGCACTTCTTCAAAGAGGGATTGGAGGAAAACGTCATCACCGTGCCCGGCGTCTTTTTTGATGTGAACCCGGAACGCCGGCGCACCTATGCCCGCTACCGCAATTACTGCCGCGTCAG
>JBJYWZ010000620.1:1281-2791 GCA_046259725.1 Promineifilaceae bacterium (SeqCode)
AACTTGCCCATTCTTTTGGGGCGGATGATATTTTTGAAGAGCTCGAGCTCAAGGTTGAGCGGCGCGATCGCGTGGGCCTGGTGGGGCCGAATGGATCGGGGAAGACGACGCTGCTGCTGGACCTGGCCGGTATTTCAGCGCCGACGAAAGGGCAGGTGTGGCGGCAGGAAGGGTTGAGCCTGGGTTACCTGCGGCAGGAGGCGGTGCTGACCTTCGCCGGCCAAGAAAACACGATTTACGAGGAAATGCAGAGCGTCTATGCCAGGCTGCGCGAGATGGAGATTGAGCTGCGCGAGATGGAGGCGGCGATGGCCTCTGGCGAGGCGGATGATGCCTTGTTTGAGCGATACGGGGCGCTGCAAGAAGCGTATGAGGTGGCCGGCGGCTACCATTATGATGTCGATATCCAACGTGTGCTGAGCGGCCTGGGCTTCCCGGAGGGGGAGTGGCAGACGCCGTTGTCGCATCTGAGCGGCGGGCAGAAGACGCGCGTGCTGTTGGGACGGCTGCTGCTGGAACAGCCGGACCTGCTGATCCTGGATGAGCCGACTAACCATCTGGATATGCCGGCCGTCGAATGGCTGGAGCGCACGCTGAAGACCTGGGCCGGGGCGCTGATCGTCGTCAGCCATGATCGCTACTTCCTGGACTCCGTGGTAAACCGGGTGTGGGACCTGGCGCACGGCCGTCTGGACACCTACCGCGGCAGCTACAGCAGTTTTGTGCAGCAGCGGCAGGCGGCCTGGGAGCGGGAGATGGCGCTGTATACGGCCGAAAAAGAGCGCATGGAGAGCGAATTAGAGTTCATTCGCAAACATATTGCCGGCGGCAAGGCGGATATCGCCCGAGGTAAGTTGAAGCGGCTCACGCGTGACATCGTGCTCATGGAAGAAGTGGGCGCCAGCGGGCGTGAAGGCAAAAGCTGGCTGGAAGTCGGAGGCCGCGTGCGCACATTCAGCCCCAACCAGGCCGACCGTCGCCTGCGTGCTCTCAAGCCCCCGGCCTACGGGCCGCCGCCACTGGCTATTCGCCTGCAGGCTGAGCAGCGCTCGGCGCGCAGCGTGGTGCGCGGGCGCGAGCTGCAGTTTGGCTATCCCGGCTCAGCGCCGCTGGTGGCTGCGCGCGCCATCCAGGTCGACCGCCAGGACTGCGTGGCCTTGATCGGGCCGAACGGCAGCGGCAAAAGCACGATCCTGAAAACGCTGGTGGGTGAACTGGCGCCCCTGAAGGGGTCACTGAAATTTGGCGACGGGGTGATTGCCGGCTATTTTGCCCAGGCGCACGAGCAGTTGAACGACCGCAGCACCGTCCTGGACGAACTGCTGGCTCACAAGGCGATGTCGCCGGAAGACGGCCGTAATACCCTGGCCCAGTATCTTTTCACGGGCGAGGACGTTTTTAAACAGATCGGCGATCTCAGCGGCGGCGAACGGGCGCGCCTGGCCCTGGCTTTGCTGGCGGCGGACGGCGCGAACCTGCTGCTCCTCGACGAGCCGACCAATCACCTGGA
>JBJYWZ010000621.1:0-3464 GCA_046259725.1 Promineifilaceae bacterium (SeqCode)
ATTTTTGTGCTGCACACAGCTTAGCCTACATCAAAATGAAAAGTCAAGATTGTTCAGTCGTTCACAACCCCACATTCTCCTATAATTGTGTATGGTTGATGTCTTGTTATATACAAAATTGCATGCGCCTCCCTTGCGGCCGAACCTTGTCCCTCGCCCTGACCTCTCTGCAAAACTCAACCAGATCCTGGCCAACAAACTGACCCTCATCTCCGCCCCGGCCGGCTTCGGCAAAACCACGTTGGTCAATGAATGGGCCGCCGGCCATAAACATGAAGTCGCCTGGTTATCTTTGGATGAAGATGACAGCGACCCGGTACCCTTTCTGACTTATCTCATCGCCAGTTTGCAAACAATCAAGGAAGATTTTGCAAAGGATATTTTGAACGCCTTCCAAACGCCGCAGCCGCCGCCCCTGAAAATGGTCGTCACTGCCTTGATCAACGAGATTGGTACGCTTTCGCGTGACATCATTATGGTTCTGGATGATTACCATCTGATCAACAACGAGGCCATACACAATGCGCTCGTCTACCTGCTGGAACACCAGTCGCCCCGGCTGCACCTCGTCATCACCACCCGGGAAGACCCGCCTTTCCCCCTTCCACGCTGGCGAGCGCGTGGAGAGCTGATCGAAATCCGCGAGCACGATCTACGTTTTAGCACGGCCGAAACAACCGCTCTCTTCAATGAAATCATCGAGCTGGATCTGACAGCCGGGCAAATAGAGACCCTGAGAAGCAAGACCGAAGGCTGGATTTCAGGCCTGCAGTTAGCCGCGCTTTCCATGCGCGGCCAGGAAGATGTACAGCAGTTTGTGCGCTCCTTCGCCGGCAGCAATCGCTTTATCCTCGACTATTTGATGGAAGAAGTGTTTCACCGGCAGTCGCCGGAAGTACAGGATTTTCTGCTGAAAACGGCCGTTTTGGAACAGTTTACAGCCCCGCTCTGCGATGCACTCTTATCGGTTGGCGAAACGTCCGCTGGCGGTGATGAGGAAGCAAATCACGACCTCGCGCTCCGGAACAGATCTACCAAACCAAACTCTCAGGCCATCCTGGAACAATTAGAGCAGGCCAATCTATTCATCATCCCTCTCGATGACGCGCGGCATTGGTTTCGTTACCACCGCCTATTTGCCGATCTGCTGCGCCAGCGGCTGCGCCTCGCAGCAGGAGACACGGCCGCGTTACACCTGCAGGCTGCCATCTGGCACGAGGAAAACAGATTTCCCGCCAGAGCCATCAGCCACTATCTGGCGGCCGAAGCCTGGGATCAGGCAGCCGCTCTCATCGAGCTGCGCAGCAGTGAGCTGCAGAAGCGTGGTGAAAATACGACCTTCCTGCACTGGATGCGCGCGCTGCCTGATCAGGTGATTGAGGCCCGTCCCGGTTTATGTCTCGAATATGCCTGGGCCCTGGCGCTGAGCGGAGAACCCGATAAATCAGAGCACTTCCTCCATTTTGCTGAAGAGGCCTTTCGCACCAATCCGGCCCGGTACGGCCGGGTACTCTCGGCGCAAATACACGTGGCCCGCATCCGGCAGGATTTACCCCGAACCATCTCCCTGTCACGCCGCGCCCTTTCTCTCATGCAGCCGGCTGCGCACGAAGCTCGCAGCGCGCTTTCCTTGAACCTCGGCATAGCCTATTGGCAAAGCGGCCAGATTCATGAAGCGCAGCAGGCCTTCGCTGAGGCGCGGGTCATGGCGCAGGAAGTGCATAATTTTCATATCAGCATTCTGGCCGTTGGTTTTCTGAGCATGGTCCAGGCAGCCCGCGGTCAGCTCCACCAGGCGGCGGACTTGCTGCAAACGGCGGTTGATTGGGACGCGGATTTCCCGGCCAATGCCTTGCCCCATCTCGTACAAAGCGCCTTGCTCTATGAATGGAACCGCCTGGAAGAGGCTGCTGGCCATCTGCAAAAAGCGATTGCCCTTGCCCGGCACATGGATAATCGAGAACTGGAAAGCAGCGCCTACCGGCAGCGAGCGCTGCTAATGCAGGCTCTGGGTGACAGCGCTGCATCCATGGCTGCGCTCGCTCTGGCGGAGAAGGCCGCGGGAGAAAATGCGCCCCAGATCACACGCGCTCGGAATGATGCCACGGCCGTCACTATCGCCCTGGCCCGCAATGACCTGAATAGGGCGCGTCTACTGCTGGAAAGGATGCCGGCGGAGGCATCTGCTTCGCTATTCTACGCGCCTCTCTTCCTTGGCCCGGCGCGACTCTACCTGGCCAATGGCGACAGGCAGGCCGCCGGCATTCACCTGGCCGCCGAATATGAGAAAGCCGTCAAGGCTGGCTTCCAATACGGCCGGATTGAAATCCGCCTGCTGCAAACCCTGGCTGTAGTTGATACAGCCGAGGCCCTTGATTTCCTCATTGAGGCCCTGACATTGGCCCAGGCGAACAGCTTTGTACGCAGCTTTCTGGACAAAGGAAAAGACCTCATCCCACTATTACACATGGCCGCAGGCAGGCGCCTTTTTCCCGACTACTGTCGCAGCCTGCTGGCCGAATTCGAAAAAGAATTCCCACCACCCACTTCTCCTTCGCCCAATCCAGCCGCTCCTTCACTGGTTGAGACGATTAGCGAAAGAGAAATCGAGGTGCTGCGGCTCCTGGCTGGCGGTCTCACTTACCAGGAAATCGCCGAGGCGATGTTTGTTTCCGTGAACACGGTCAAGAGTCACCTGAAAAGCATCTATGGCAAGCTAGGCGTCCATAACCGCCGCCAGGCCGTCGCTCAGGCTCGTGTCCTCCATTTGCTGGACCCAGACAGGTAAATCCAAAAAAGCCCTTTTGTTCGCTTGATTCACCCTCGGTCAATTGTCACTTTACTCTGCAAACCTGAAAACCACCCGCCAACCACCCGCTTTGGGTGAATACAGATGCATGGCGAATGGTTACCATGGGACCCATAACCTTGGAAAAGGGGTAAAGGTGATGCAGGATGTAGAAATCATAATCAAAGGACGGATTGATACCCACTGGTCAGATTGGTTAGGCGGTCTGCAGATCGTCCATATCGAAGAGAACCAGTCACAGTTATCCGGCTCGATTGCCGATCAGGCGGCATTGTATGGCATATTGACAAAACTTAGAGATCTGGACCTCAATCTGGTTTCAGTAGAGCTCACGGAAGGAGGGCATCATGAATAAAAAACTATTCTCACAGTCGAATTTATGGCTGCTGATCTTTGGTCTGATAAATCTGTTTACCTCGGGACGTTGGACCATTGCCTTAGCAGCCTGGTTCGCCCCGATATTCGGCATACGCTATCTGCACACATATCCCAAAAGGCGTAAATATCTCTTTTTCTATCTGGTGCTTTGGCTGACGCTGGCTGTCGCCTGGTTTGGCGCCACCCCGCAGACCGGTCCAATTCACTTCGCATTTATGGCCGTGAATGCCCTGGCGGCATCTATTCCCTACTTTCTGGACAGCGTGCTGGCGCCGGG
>JBJYWZ010000622.1:0-6830 GCA_046259725.1 Promineifilaceae bacterium (SeqCode)
CCCGTCGGCCGACTTTACCATGTACTGGTGGACCATCTCGGCCACGCCGGGCGGCAATCTGAGTGTTGACGCCGCGCCGGATATGGCCGAACTGGCCACCAGCGGTACGGTCGAGTACAGCTGGGCCGGCGCTCCCGCCGAATGGAACCTGGGTGCGATCTCGCACGCCGGCGCCGAAGGCGAAGAGGATGCAGCCCTGCTCGGTCTGACACTGATCAACGTCGACAACCGGCCATGATCAGGATTCAGTAAACAGTAAGCAGTATTCTGTAAACAGTGAACTGAACAACTGACCTACAGACATGCTGACGTACTGAGAAACTAAAAAAGGGCAGGTCTTCGCGGACCTGTCCTTTTTTGCGCCTTCTGTGGGGATGGGCAGAGGGAGTGCTTAAATTAAGGGGCGCAGGACATCCCGCGCCGTGTCCAGCGACCAGCGGCGGCCCTCTATCCAGTTCTCCTGCCAGGTGAACTCGGGCAAAAGTGTGCGTGAGAAAGCCGCGCGTTCGTGCAGCTTTTCCTGGCCGAAGGGAGAAAGCGGATCGCCCAGACGGCCGTTTGCCGCATCAATCGCCCCCAGCAGACGAACCGCCGTTTTCACTTCTTCCGCAGCGCCCTCAGCATCCAGCAGAAAAAGACCGGCATAGCCCAGCAGGCAAAAACGCAGCCGGCGACTGTGTAGATGGGCCACGGGGAACACGCGGCGCAGCGCCTCCCGCGCTTCCTCCGCGTCCCCAAGCGCCAGCGCAATCTCCGCCATATTGTTCCAGCCGACAGCAAAGGGAATCGCTTCCTGCGGGCTCAGTCCGACCAGCCCCTCCCTGGTCAACGCCCGCGCATCAGCCAGTCGCCCCAGAGCCAGGGAGACTTCACCGCGTTGAATTTTCGCGAATTTTAACGTTTCAAACGAGGCCACCAGTCTGGCCACGTTAATCGAATGTTCCAGGGCGGCATCCGCTTCTTCGTAGCGGGACTGCTCTATATAGATGCGGCCCAGCATATTGAGCAGAGATGATTTTTGGGGCAGCAGCCCGTAACGCTCCACATGGGCCATGGCCTGCGCAGCCCTTTCTTCGGCGGCCTCGAAATCATGCTGCATCCAGGCCAAATTGCTCGCCTGGTGCAGCACACCATAGCGTGGGATGGATTCAGCTTCAGCGGGCAGCGCCAAAACGCGGTCCAACAACGCCCGGCCTTCATGCAGCAGCCCGTGCGCTTCCCAAAAGTAAACAAACCTAGAAACAAGCTCATACGCCGCCGCTGCATCTTGCAGCACAACGGCCGTATTAAGTGCCTCATAAAAATTGGCGAGATCACCATCGAGGGCAGCCAGCATATGCGTGCTGACCCAATCGGCGGATAGGAGTTCCGACTGCTGCACAAAATAGCGCATGTGGCGTTGGCGCGCCAGCGCGGTTTCTTCGGGCGTTTGCTCAGAGAGCGCAAATTCGCGGATCATTTCCAACAGCCGCCGGCGGCGCGGGCTGGTGCTAACCAGGCTGAGCAAACTCTGGTCCTCAAGATGGGTTAACATCATCTCCGCTTTTTGCACACTGCCCGCGTCAGAAGCGCCGAAACAAACCGACGCGGCCGCTGCGACGACAAAACTTCCCTCAAAAATGCCGAGCATGCGCAGAAACGCCTGCTCATCCGCTTCCAGCAGACTGTAACTCCAGGCGATGGCGCTGAATAAGGTCTGCTGCCGCGGGGGGAGATCGCGGTTCGTTGAGCGCAGCAGCAGGTGCCAATCCTGACCGGAAGTCTCTTTTAGTGCCTGTACGAGCTCGCTTACCGATTTGCGTCGCGTGCGCGCGGCTGCCAATTCCAACGCCAGCGGCAGGCCATCCATCTGCCGGCAAATCTCGGCCACAGGAACGGCCGTTTCCTCCGTCAAAGAAAAATCTGGCCGGTGCTGCCGTGTGCGGTCCAGGAACAACTGCACGGCTTCATAGCGCATTAATTCCGGCACTTGATAATGATCGGCGGCAGGCGGCAGCGACATAGGCGGCAGAGTGTATTCATGCTCGCCGTAAATATCCAGGCGAATGCGGCTGGTCGCCAGCACCTTGATTCGCGCGCAGGCACGCAGCAGATGGGCGATTTCCAGGGCGGCTCCTTCCACGATTTGTTCCAGATTGTCCATAATCAGCAGTAAGCGCTTCTCGTGCAATGCCGTGATCACCTGCTGTGAGATAGGCAGCCCCGGGGCAGGCTCCAGAGGAAGCGTAACGGCGATGGCCGGCATGATCTGCGCCGCCACAGTCAGCGTCGAGAGGTCGACAAACCAGACGCCATCCGCAAAATCGAGCATGGTTTCGCGCGCAGCGCGGATGCTCAGGCGCGTTTTGCCGATGCCTGGCGGACCGATCAATGTCAGCAGGCGTACGTCATCTCTGCGCAGCAAAGTGCTGACTTCTGCCAGAGCGGCCTTTCGATTGACAAGCGAAGTCATAGGCGCCGGCAAATTATGCGCGGGAGGGTTAAGCGGCGCTGTAGGAAGCACAGGGGCAGCCGCCAGGGCAATGCCGCGTGCCGCACGGAGAAAAGCTTCCCTATCTTCAGGAGCGACCGCCAGTTCACGGGCAAGACTTTGGCCCAACTCGCGAGACGGCCGTCTTTCATCCGCCTCGATCTTGCGGATCATGGCTGCACTGGCCCCCGCACGCCTCCCAAGTTCAGCCTGCGTCAAATCGAGCGCTTTGCGCCTGCGGCGCAGCCAATAGCCAAATGAAACATGCCCCTCCAGGCCGGTCACGAATTTGTCCATTAAATTATTGTAACGCATTTTGTAACGCTGAGCGTGACCACTGCCGGGCATTTCCCTATTATGATGGGTTGATATTAACCAGCTTTTTAGCAAAGGAGACAGTTTGATGAAGAAACGAGTCGCGTTCCTATTTTTGTTGTTTGTAGTTTTGCTCAGTATGAGCGGCTGCGGCGCAGCTCCGGCACCGTACAGCAATGTCGCTGCTGCGAAAGACGAGCCGACGGTCGTCCCTGAACCCACGCAACTGCCGCCCCCAACAGGAAAGCCGACGGCAGTTCCTGAGCCTACGCAAGAACTGGCGAAAGAAGCGGCTGAAGCACCTGCCGGCCCGCCGCCTCCGCCGCAAGAACTGCTGTCGGCCGCCAGTGGATACGTCGATGCAGCCAATGCCGGAGATTATGAAACGGCCGTTGCTCTTTTTGCCGATGATGCCGTCGTCAGCACTCCTATCGGCATGTTCGTGGGCAAAGAAGCCGTATCCAATTGGCTCGCTGAGAACGTCAAAGACCACCACGCTGAGTCAGAGGAATGGCACATGGAAGGCCCATTCCTGGTCAACACCGGCCTTGTTACGCTTGAGCGCTTCGAGCAGGCAGGCGCGGGACCCGTTAAGTATCGCAGCGAGTACCGCATCAATCCCGATGGGAAAATTTTGTGGTTTGCGCCGCGCGTGATGCTCTCCCCCGAACAGCAGGATATAGTGCGCGCTGCCGCCGATAGTCCGCCGCCTTCACTCGAAGAGGATATCGCCATCGCTAAATCCTACGTCGAAACGGTGAACACTGGTGACTTTGACAGCGCGCTGGCCTTCTTCGCGGATGACGCCGTCGTTAGCAATCCACTCGGCTTATTCGTGGGCAAGGAAGCGGTGGCGCAGTGGCTGGCTGAGGATGTCAAAACCACGCGTGCTGAGCATTCTGAATGGATTGCCTATCCGCCATTTGTAGCGGGGATCGGCGAGGTACTCCTGGACCGTTTTGAGATGATGGGCATCGGCAAGGTGAATTCCATCGCCGAATTCCAGATCGAAGACGGCAAGATCGTTCTCTTCCACCCCCGCGTCATGCTCACGCCTGAGCAAGCCAGGATCGTCCAGGAAGCGCAGGCATCGTCGAAATTGACAGCAATACACACCAATATCTTTGTTCGACAGCACTGATCGTCCGGTCGTAAAAGAACAGGCGAGAAAGGGAAATCTATCTCGCCTGTTCGCGCACCACCACTCATCGCCCCTAGCAAGCGAAAATTTGCGGGATGCGAGTTGTAGGTTGCAGCCTTTCTGCTGTTCACTGAACACTGTTTACTGATCCAGCTCCTCCTGGAACCGTTCATACAATGCCTGTGCCTCCTCGGGCGTATCGCCAATGGCGGTGACGCCGATGCTGCCGTAAGTGCCCACGCCGGACATCATGTGCAGCACCACGCCGGTCTGGCTGCTGTGGTCGAAATGCAGCCGCCGGGCGCTGAGCAGGTCGAACAGGTCCTGCGGCGTGTACTGGCGATATGCGTCCGATTCAACGTGGTCGCTGGCCACGTAATATTTCTCCTGCCCGCGCAGCGTGCGGAATACGCCACTTTCGGGGTCATACATCCCGCGCGTCAGGTACTGCAGGGTCAGGTAAGGCGTCGTCGTTCCCCCTTTACGCAGGTTGATTTCAATGGCGTGCGACTGCCACGCCTCGCCCGGCTCGCGCGTCACGAGGAAATCGATCGCATAACGGCCGATCACGCCTTCCTTCACCAGCCTTTCGCCAATCTTCTGTGCGTCGGCCGTGATCAGCGCCGCGTACTCCGGCCTGGCGGGAAAGACCGCGCCCAGAAACGTCTGCCCGCTGGGACCGCCCAGAAGCTGGTCATGCGTGGACAAGATCTGCACCTCGCCCAGGGGAGAATTGCGCAGCTGCACGCTGGGGCTGTGAACCTCCGCGCCGCTGATGAATTCCTCCACGATGCCGCCGTGCTCGTGCCATGCTTCCATGTACTCCTCGTAGGCGAGGCCGTCAATTTCAAACTGCATCTCGCGAAAACGCTCCTTAACGGCTTCGCGCTCCCCTTCCTCGCCAGGCCGCGGCACGCCCGCGAGGTCGACGAGAGAATTGCCCATGCCGCCCACGCCCAGGTTGAGCTTGGCAATCACGCGGCTGATCTCCGGCTTCTGCGCGCGCATAGCCAGGATGGCCTGAACGGCCGTTTCCTCGCTGAACAAATTCTCTTCACCCAGCGCGTGCCCGATGCCCTCTTCGCTGAACAGCGTGCGCGCCCCGCTTTTCGTGCCCAGCGCCCAACAGGCGGGATCGGCGGCGTACATGGGGATGCCCAGGCGCACGGCCAGTTCCCGTTCCATGTCGGTCGTGTTGAAGGGCACGATATGCGCATTCTCCGGCTCGGGAATCAGGTCGCGAATCTGCTGCAGGAGTTTCGGCCGTTCCAGCAGCTTCTGCGACAGCGGCCGGTGCGAGCCGTCGTAAGGCGAGACCAGGAAAAGCCGCTTGCGGGCGTTGCCGGCGATCACGCCGGGCAGGATATCCAGGTAATAATCGATGATTTCCGGCAGCACTGGCTGCGACGTGATATAGATCAGGCGTAGATTCGGCTGCGCCAGGATGAAAAGCATGAACAAGAAGCGCTCTTCATAAGCTTGCTGCCTCACCGTGGGGATTTCCAAGTCGATCGACAGAGAGGGCACGACCACGACCGTATTCTGGCGCTGCGGTGCCCCGCCGGGGTCGGTGCTGCCCACCTCCCGCCACATCCCGGGCATCTTCTCCTGCAAAGCGGCAAACGCCGCCGCCAGCTCGGCCGGATTGGCCGTTGATTTATACTCTCCCGCTTGCTTAGTTGTATATTTCATCCTTCACCCCTGTCTCAGTGACTCGTGACCAGTGACCAGTAATCAATAAAGAGTATTCACTATATGCTGCACTGTTTACTATTATGATAATAGTCTTGATATGGATTTGCAATCCCAGGCGGCTCACTGAATACCGCTGACTGAATACTGCTTACTGTTCACGGTTCACTGGGCCCCGGCAACCTGAATAAATTCACACGAACCTATCAACCGGGCGGCAATTGTGCTATGGTCTTGCGCTCAGCCGGGCTGCCGGCGATCAAGAAAGATATAATCGGAGAACATATGAAAAAACTCACAGCAGTCACAATACTCCTATTTATTTTGCTGCTATCCAGCGGCTGTTTCGCCATATCGGAACCCGAGGAGTCAAGCGGCGCCGTGGAAGCGCCGACGCTGCCCGCGGCCGTTACAGAGGCGCCGCCCACGGTTGAAGCGACGCCGCAGGGAGATGAAGCGTACCCCGCCGGGGAATCCGCTTCCGGCGATGCCTATCCCGCGGAAGAAGCGCCCGTGGTCCCTGATGTCCAGCAAACGGACGACGCCTATCCCGCCGAGGAGGCGGCCGACGCGCCGCCCGTGGTGGAGCCGCCGCAGGATTACCCTGCCGCTGAAGAGGCTGATCCGGCTGATGAAGCGGTTGAAGCCGATCCGGCCGCGGAGAGCGCAAGCGATCTGCCCATCTACGAGATCGATCCTGCCCAATCGGAAGCGCGATTCACCATCAACGAAGTGCTGCGCGGTGCGCCGACAACCGTGGTCGGCCGCAGCAGCAATCTGGGCGGGCAGATCGCGCTCGACCTGGCCAATCCCTCCACGGCTCAGGTGGGCACCATTCTCATTAACGCGCGCGATTTCCTCACCGACAACGAGTTCCGCAACCGCGCGATCAGCAACGAAATCCTGCTGACCAACGACTACGAGTACATCACCTTTGAACCAACGGCCGTTCGCGGGCTGCCGGAAACGGCCGAAATCGGCCAGACGTACGACCTGCAGATTACGGGCATCCTGGGCATCACCGACGCCACGCGCGAAGTGACCTTCGACGCCCGGGTGACACCCCTGTCCGAAGGGGAAATCGCCGGCCTGGCCTCCGTGGAAATCCGCTACGCCGACTTCGGGCTGACTATCCCCTTCTCCCAGTCCGTCGAGTCGGTGGAGGATAACCTGCTGCTGGAGCTTGATTTTGTAGCCAATGCGGTGGAGTAG
>JBJYWZ010000623.1:0-1628 GCA_046259725.1 Promineifilaceae bacterium (SeqCode)
CGCTGATCGGCAGCGTCGTCCTCTTCACCGACGCCCTGGCCATGCGCCGCGAGGCCAAAGATGGCACCAGCGACTGACCTGATTTCCCTGGCCGGATGGCGGCGCACGGTGGCCGAGCTGTACGCGGCGGTGCGCGAGTCGGACGACCCGGCGCAGGCGTGGGAGGATTTTGTAGACGGCCGTAATGAGTTGTTCAAAGAACACACACAGACGCCTTTACTCGCAGAACAGCGGCGCAACTTCCGGGGGCTGTCGTACTTTGAGTATGACCCAGCCATGCGCGCCATGGGGCGCGTCAAGTATGACGTCGAGCCAGAAGTTTTTCGTGTAGAACTGGGTGATGATGGCTTATTTCAGTTCCAGCGCGTGGCCTCGATACATTTCCGCCTGTTGGACCGGCCGCTGCAGCTGACGCTCTTCTGGATCCTTGGCTACGGCGGCGGCCTTTTCCTTCCTTTCAGAGACGCCACCAGCGGCAGCGCAACATACGGCGGCGGCCGTTATCTCTACGATACGATCAAAGGGGCCGACCTCGGGGCTTATTGGTCGAGCATCGTGCTGGATTTCAATTTCGCCTACAATCCCTCCTGCGCCTACGACGCGCGCTGGTCCTGCCCGCTGGCCCCGCAGGAGAATACGCTGGCGGTTGAAGTTGAAGCGGGGGAGAAGAAATGGCAGTGAGCTTAACGGCCTCAGGTTTGATGATGACGAATTGACCAATTTTACAGACGAGTGGCACGTTTGCGATTACAGCGCCTTGGGATACAGCATCGTCAGGGTGCCGGTGCTGGCGTCAGAAGATCGGCTCGCGTATATTTTTTGCACGGCTCGATGAGCGGGGATTTCTGTGATTATCAGAAGTGGAACACTGAATTAAAGAGATGCCAACTTTTCAGAAGCCTGTATTGAGCTGGCCGAAATGTTGGCATCTCTGGATCGAGCCCTATGGGGCGCGCTTGGCGGGCACCAGTATCGCCCAGCCGCCCGGGGCATAAATCGGCGGAGCATCGGCCGGATCGCTGGTTGTACCTGATTCGTGATATTTGTATCCAATCATCTGTTCCCATTCAGGAGTCGCGCTCAGCACCCAACCGTTGGCTCTGTAGTTGAAGGTAGAAAGGTTCCAGACGCCGTAGTTCTTCCCGTAGAGTTCGCCTCCATCATACGGCCGTATGACGAAGGTCTCTACGAAGTGTATTGTTTTACCTGAGGTGAAATACTCTTCTGGAACGGCGCGGAACTCAATTTCCCCTGCGACTGTGCAGTCGGGTCCGATGACGGTCCCAAGCCAATATGGCGGCATATCTTCACCATCATGATAGTCGTGGGTAATGTCCAGGTCGCATTGTATGGCGCCGGGCTCTGCTGAAACGGCTGGTAAAGAAACGAATAGAAGAACGGCCGTCAAAACTACGGCCAATAGTAATGTTTTCTTGTTCATTGTTCACTCCCCTTTTTGTTCTGGTGGTACTACTGTTTAAATTATTGGCACGCCAAAAAGTGGCGTTGAAGGAGCCATATTCTCAAGTGGCCGGAAACATCACCTCCTTCATTCTGTTGATAGAAACCGAGTTTTTACCAAAACCTCGGTTTCTGGCTGTTATTCCGCCCCCGCCTCGCGCAGCATT
>JBJYWZ010000624.1:0-2846 GCA_046259725.1 Promineifilaceae bacterium (SeqCode)
AGCAAATAATTTATCTATGGGTAGATTGCAAATTACTGAACGCTTGATCACGAGGTCGTTTCTTGTTTTACATTGTCCATCGTCTTCTGAATGTTGCGCATCATCCCATCTTGCTGCCGGACGAGGAGAATGGCCGGGAAGAAAACGAGGAGCGAGAGGCCGGCGCCCATCCAGAAAGGCGCGGTGGGATTCATAGCGAAGATCGTGCCGGAGATCGCCGTGCTGATGATAATAGAAAGGCTGATCGTGGACTGGTAAACGCCCAGGACTCCGCCGCGCAATTCGTCGGCCACTGTGCGCGTGGAAAGCGATTGCAGCGGCGGCATCATCAGCCCCATACCCACGGCGAATAGCAAGGAGCCAATAGCGCCGAAAAGGACCGTCGTCAGGGCGGCAAACGTAAACAGGGCGATGGTGCGCAGCGTGAGGCCGATGATCACCAGGCGCGCCTCGTCAAAGCGGCGCAGCGCCGGGCGGAGGAGGAATGATTGGGTCAGGAACTGGCCTAATCCGACGATGGCCAGCAGCATGCTGACGCCAAACGCGACCTGTTGCATGCTTTGGCCGGCGAAGAGCACAGCGTCACCGTAGAGAGCAAAGGTGGCCTGGAGCAGGCCCATAGCGAACTGTCCGACGAAGGCGATGGACAGGATAAGCAACAGGGGAGCATTGTGCGCGATCTCAGATGGGCCGATGCCGCCGCGGCTGAACCTGCGGTTGGCCGTGCGCTGTTCCTCGGAAAGCGTTTCATTCAAGGTGAAATAGGTCAGCAAGACAACGGCAACTGCCGCCAGTGCGGCGATGACATAAGGTACACGCGGGCCGAACGCGGCTGCCAGGGTGCCGCCCAGGATGGGGCCGAAGATAAAGCCCAGGCCAAAGAGGGCGAAAACATAGCCCAACGCTTCCGTGCGCCGCTCGCGGGGGGTGATATCCGTGATATACGCCTGGGCGACGATGATATTGCCGCCCGTGATGCCGTCAAGGATCCGTGCCAGGAAGAGCACGGCCACGTTTGGCGCAAAGGCGAGCATGAAGAAGCTGGCCGCGGTGCCTATCTGACTCAGAATGAGGACGGGTACCCGGCCGTACTTGTCGGACAGGCGTCCCAGGTAGGGACCTGCCAGAAACTGCGCGGCGAAGAACGCTGTGTTAAGCAGCGTGATGACCTGCGGCGTCATTTCAAATTCTTCCTTGGCGTAGAGCGGAAGAATGGGCAAGATCATGGCCGCGCCCAGCATCTGTACAAAGACGATGAGCATGATCGTCAGCAGGCGCCTGTCTATTTGTCGCAATTTTTCCATAAAACAAAAATCAGCCAGGCGTTAATCCTGGCTTCTCCGGGGAATATCCTTTGATAATCATAATGGTAAAACAGTTACGGCCGTATGACAACGCTGAGTTTTCTTTTTCACGTCGCAGGTCGAAATTTGATTCTAGCGGCGATGGACCGCTTCGGATAGCCTTATAGCTTGATGGTAATGTTGAGAACGACGCATTTTCGTGGGCTGTGTCTGCCTTCAACGAGCGTTCGGCGAAGCGCATCCAGCGAGACGGCCGTATTTTCATCAGCTCTATGTGCACAAGAGGGCAAATTCGCCCTGCGCATGGCCATCAGTTCTTTCCGCATCTATTTAAGCGATATTGATCATGCGCTGGACGTGCTAAAATGGACGGCAGAGAAGTTAATTGACGAAGAATAGATGGCTTAAAGCGCATTAGCGAGGAAGACGAAATGAGCGAAGAGTCCCAGATCGGCAAATGGCGCCAGCGGTTTCGGATGCGTAAGGGCGACGTGGTTGAAGACAACCGGTTCGGCACATTCGCTGGCGTGTTTGTGCCCACGATTCTTACCGTTCTGGGCGCGATCATGTATTTGCGCCTGGGCTGGGTTGCGGGCAACGCCGGTCTGATTGGCGCGCTCCTGATCATTGTCCTTGCCCATGTGATCACCTTTACTACCGGTCTCTCCGTATCATCCGTAGCCACCAATACACGCGTGGGCGCCGGCGGAGCCTTCGCCATTATCTCCCAGTCCCTGGGCATCGAAATCGGGGGCAGTGTAGGGGTGCCACTTTACCTGGCTCAAGGGGTTTCTGTCGCCCTATATATCCTGGCTTTTGCTGAAGGCGTGATGAGCCTCGTTCCGCCCGACAGCGGCCTGGCATTGTGGATGATTTCAGTTGTCGCTTTCGTCCTTGTCTTTGCGATTGCCTATATCAGCGCGCGCTTTGCCTCACGAATCCAGTTTCTAATTCTGCTGGGCATCTTGCTTTCTCTGGTTTCAATATTCCTGGGAGGAGTCCTGCTGGCGAGGGAAGGGGCGCTGGTTGAATCGCCGGTGCTCTGGGGACCTTTCAGCCAGGCGAACTTCTGGACGACATTTGCCATCTTCTTCCCCGCGGTAACGGGTATCATGACCGGCATCAGTATGAGCGGGTCTCTGCGTGACCCGCGCAGCAGCATCCCTGTAGGCACGATGGGCGCCATCATCGTGGGTTTTGTGGTCTATATCGCCTTAACCTTCTGGCTTGTGAAGGTGGCCACTCCGCAGGAACTGCTCACGAATTCAACGATCATGGTAGACAAAGCGCTGTGGGGGTGGGCAGTATACGTGGGTATGTTGGGCGCTACCTTCTCGTCGGCATTAGGCTCGCTGGTAGCCGCGCCGCGCGTGATGCAGGCGCTGGCCAGTAAGAAGGTGCTGCCAAAGAGCGACTTCCTGGCCATAGAGGCACCAAACGGGGAGCCCCGGAACGCGGCTCTGGCAACGGGAGGTATTTCCCTTGTTGCGCTGCTCTGGGCGCTGTCGGCCGGTGGCATTAACTCGGTAGCCCAGGTGATCA
>JBJYWZ010000625.1:0-2305 GCA_046259725.1 Promineifilaceae bacterium (SeqCode)
TAAGTTTGTCATTGCTGCGAGAAGCTGCTCGCCAAACCTTTCATCGCCTGTGGCCCTCCAGATACGTTAAGCCTGATCAAGAAGATCTCGTTTCACTCGAGGCAGCCCACTCCTATCACGGTCTTGCCGTCATCCATTACTTCGATAATAATTCTTTGGCTTTTACAAATGCAACGCTGCGCGCCTTAAACCTGGCCGAAAAGTCCTTTCCGTCGCGCGAATTGGCTGAGGGCTATGCAACTCTTTGCGTGATCAGTTCGTTTGTGCCCGGGCTAAACATTTCCGATAACTACGCTCAGATGGCTGTCGAAACCGCAGATCAGTTGGGCGAACCATCGATATTGGGAAATGTATGGCTTCGCATCTCGGTCTATCACAGCGGCGTAGGCCATTGGACTGAAGCCCGGTCAGCCGCCCAAAAGGCAATCGCAAATTATGAGTTGATTAACGACCTGCGGGGCTGGGGCGATTCGATGAATGCGCTGATGCAGATGGTGACGATTTACGGCCGATTTGAAGAGGGCGCCGAGTTGAGCCGTGAATTGCAGCGAGTCGCCTTGGAAAATGACAATCCACAGCACCAGGACTGGGGGCTATGGATGGAGGGAAAGAATCTGCTGCGTCTGGGGCAAATTGAGGACGCGATCAAGCAGATCGAAGCCTCAATTGCGCTGGAGGAAAGTGCCGCTAATAAACTGCAAGAATTGCATGTTTACGGCGCGCTCGCTCTCGCATCTTGGTATCATGGAGATGCTCAAAAAGCCGTCGATAGCCTTCGGAAGATCGATATCTCCGTGGCCGCAGAAACACCTGGGTTTGCAACGCTAAGCGCCATCTCCCATGTTAGCGAAACTTTCTTGCTTGCCTGGGAAGCGGGCCGGGAAACGGATGGGACGGTGGGGGATGCTGATTTAATTGAACTGATTGACGGAGCGGAACAGTCCTGTAAAGCCATTAAGAGCTATTCACGCATTTTCCCGATAGGGAAGCCGGCGGCCCAGTTGTATTTCGGGAAGCTTGAGTGGTTGAAAGGAAATCCTGACAAGGCATTCAAAGCATGGAAACAATGCATCGCTCTGGCAGAGAAACTTGATATGCCATACGAGCAAGGCCGGGCAGCGTATGAGCTGGGTCTGAACCTGCCGGATGGCGATACAGGCAGGAGCGATTACCTGCTGAGGGCGATTGAAATATTCAAGAATCTTGATGCGGCCGGCGATCTGGAGCGCGCTCAGGCTGCATTGGGCCAGCCGTAGATGTTTTCTGGAAATTGCTGGCCGAGCAGGCGCCTCGTGATTGCTTGCGAAGTTTGCATGCCGGAGACGACGGCCGATTCCACAAAACCGGCATCAGCCCCGTTCTTTATCCAGTCACCAGTCACTAAGAGATTGTGACAGCCGGTCTCATCTGTGCGTATTCGATATTTGCTGCTTCCTGCGACAGAGAGAACATAGCGTTCGGAGGGATCGATATTGCAGCGCCAGAACTGGCTGTTGAAGCGATCCTCTCCCTCACGGTTCTCCATATCCACGAGGAGACTCCAGTCAAGCGCATCTCCATTCGGGCCTTTGGAGAGGACTGCATTTGGCCACACCGGCGCCATGTAGCTGCGTAGAAAGCGGAGGCTGTTTTCCTTGACGCGCTTGAACTGCTCGTGTGGAAATTGATGGTCCGTTGGAGGTGGTAGTTCAGAGGCGTCCGGGCCTGACAGAACGCTAACTAGGTAGGAAATATTGTTGAGGTAGACATCTTCCGGCCACGCTTCGCGATTGATCAGGTGACTCATGTCAGCCCAACTATCGACCGTATCATTGGCAACGTCATAACCATCCATTACGGGCAGCCCATCTTTCCAGAGCGGCCAACCCAATCCGGCGCTGTCAGGTTTCATCCAGAGTTGAAAAGCCTGTGTCTGAACCGTCTTAACGTTATCAACCATGTTGCGCCACTTGTTCCACTTCGGGTCTTCGTTCTGCAATAGATCCCGGCATATCCAGGGTACGCTGCCTAATGAGATGCCCATGACGATGATGTCGAAATCCTTTTGATATTCAAGCCTGATCGATTCGGCGTCTTCCCAGGGGGTCCAAAAGGACTCCAGGTCATACTTAGGAACCTCCTGGCCGGCGACGGATATTCTCTCCGCCAATTTCTCGCCGTTTTCTATTTGATCGTAGAGGGGTTCGGTAGGCCAGCAGTCCAGGCCCTTGACGTTGACGAGGGGCTGGTATTCATCTCCATTCTTTAGATTTACCTGGCGCCCGAGTTCGATGGCTTCAATATGACTGCCGTCGGAAGCAAGGCG
>JBJYWZ010000626.1:0-2323 GCA_046259725.1 Promineifilaceae bacterium (SeqCode)
GCTACTGCCTACTGTTCACTCCGGGTCCTGGGAATAGATGAGCACGCTGTAAGGACCGACAGCAATAGGTGTGCTGTCATCATCAACGGTAACGTCGCCGGCGGCCGTTTCCGGAAATTCGGCGTCGTAGAGGGTACTGCCGCTGTTCAGACGCAGGCGCCATTCGCCCGCGCGCGGGAATGCCAGCTCGTAGGCCTCATGGGTGCGGTTGGCGAAGTTGGCTACCACAAAGACATCATCGCCCGGCCCGCCTAACTCCCAACGATGGAAGGCGACGAGTTTGTTCTCGTTGTCTTCATGGGTGATATCCACGCGCTGGCCCGTGAGGCCGCGCGTAAGGCCATCCGTGTTGCGTCGCAGGTGAATGAGATCGCGGAAAAGACTCGTGATGCCGGCATGCTTCTCCGACTTTGACCAGTCGAGCGGATCATGATCGTCAAACCAGCCGTCCTCCAGGAATTCCTGCCCCTGGAAGATCATGGGGATGCCCGGCGTGGTAAAAACAAGGGCCGCGCCAAGCGTGGAACGCTGGCGGGCGAAGAGCGTGTCCGCTTCGCCGGGGGAAATTTCTTCGGGCACGCGCGCTTTGCCGTTGGCAACTTCATCGTGCGATTCGGTATAGATGATGCGTTTGAAAGCGTCGTCGGCGTAGCGGAAACGGATGGCATCGGCAACGGCCGTCATATCTCGCTGTTCATCTCCGGCAGCGATGACGGCGGCGCGGATAGGATGCACGAAACGCGCGTCCCACTGCGCGTCGAAACCAGCCCCACCTTCTGGAGTGGGTCTGGTTACCATCTCGTTATCGCGCAGGTCTTCGGCGATGTTCAAAAACCATGGCCGCCTTAGATTGATCTCGTCATTCACCCATCTCAGGAGCCCCCAACCTTCAGGGATGTCACTGCCCGGATCTTCTTGACCGTGAACATTGCGAATATAGGCGGTGGCGTCCCAGCGCAGGCCGTCAACCTGGAACTCTTCGATCCACATCATGGTGTTGTCGCGGATAAACTGGCGCACTTCCTGACGGCCGTAATCCGGCCTGGTGTCTGCCCAGGGCGTTGTCGAGCGCCAATCGTTGTAAAAATAGATGCCGCCTTTGCCGTCCTGATGCCAGCCGTCAAACTGCCAGAGGTCGAGATCTCCCGGACCGAAGTGGTTATAGACCACGTCCACGATCACGGCGATGCCCAGATCGTGCGCCGCTTCAATCAGGTTGTGCAGGGCGTCGGGGCCTCCGTAAGCCTGAGCCACGGCGAAGGGGTGGGAGGGATTGTAGCCCCAGGAATAATCACCGGGAAACTGGGCCACGGGCATGAGTTCGATGGCGTTGATGCCCAGCTCCTTCAGGTAAGGCAGCTTCTCTTGCAGCGCGGCAAAATTGCCCGGACGGTCGGCCGTTGCACCGGAAAAAGTCCCGACATGCAGTTCATAAACGATCAGCTCGTTCCAGGATGCCAGCCAGGATGGCGCTTCCTTCTGGCCAACGGCCTTGGCTGCACGAATAACCGAGTTTCTATGCCGGCCATCGAGTTCCCGGGCGTAAGGATCGCTGCGCATCAGGCGCTTTGGTCGGGTGTGGATCACGTATTTGTATTGTTCGCCGCTGGCGGCGCGGCTGATGGTCGCCGACCAATATCCGTTCTTCTCGCTGATCAAGGGATCGCGTTCGATCGACCAGCCGTTAAACTCGCCGCTGACGGTGACGCGCCTGGCGTTTGGCGCCCAGACACGAAATGTTGTTCCCGTTGAATGCGGCAAGGCGCCCATACCGGGATGCCCTGCAGGCTTCGCCAACCCGATGCTGCGCCGGGTCGCCGACCAGGCGCGGTAAAGCGGTTCTTTCCAACCGCTGTTCGTTTTGTTGTTTGATTGTCTATTGGTATTCTTATTGTCGTTCATAATCTTTTCTCTGCCGGCGTGTAAGGTTGCAGGGCTGCCAAGTTGCAGTGCCTACTGTTCACCGTTCACTGCCCGCTGTACTCCGGCATCGTCGTGTAATAGGGGGGATCGCGTAAACCAATCGTTGGTCTGGGTGGGCGTGAACCCATATATAGAACAAAACGCGCCATCGCGCGCGCGAATACTATATATGGCGCTTTTGTGCCTCCTGTTTAGCACTTCCAGCCGCAAACTTTCGGGATTTTTCACAAGCCCCCGTGGCAGACGGCCGTTATAATACAATGAGATACACCCGGCGCCGGTTAATTCGCAGCATTTTCTAAAGATAGAATACCGGACATATAGTAGTACTAGAACGGCAGCAGCACCGCCGCGATGAGGAGGCTTCATCATGCGCAGTCCACGGCAGTTGTTCGTCATA
>JBJYWZ010000627.1:0-3206 GCA_046259725.1 Promineifilaceae bacterium (SeqCode)
TCACGGGCATGACCTTTTTCAGGGCCAATATATCGGCCACCAGGCTGACATCCGGTTCAATGGCCGCCAGCAGCTCTGGCTGGTCCAGCAGCTCGCGCAGCTTGAAGCGCTGCAATGCGTCGCGCTGCATGATGTGCACGATATTGTCGGGGAAATAGCCGCGAATATCGCCCAGCCAGCGGGCGATGTCCGGCGCGGAATCGCTCAAGTCCCCTTCCTCGCCGTCGCCGTAGAGCGTCTCCAGCATCTTGTCCAGCATCTGGTCTTCGCTGGAAAGTCCCTGACCGCCTTCCTGCCCCTCGTCTCCTTCACCGGAGCTGCTCTGCTCACCCGCAGGCTCCTGCCCCAGTACCAGGCGCCAGCGGCGGTAGCGTTCTTCCGAATCAAACATACGGTAATAGTCCCTTCTTTCCAGTCACCTAGAAAACAGTACGCAGCGGTCCGTCCCCGGGTTGCACGGCGAGATTAGCCGCGTGGTTGCCTCCTGCCTACTTTGCTAGAATGGGTCAATGCAACCTATGATAACATATATCGCCCTGCTCAGAGGCATCAACGTGGGCGGCCACAATAAGCTGCCGATGAAGGAATTAAGGGCGCTGCTGGAAGACATGAGCCTGAAAAATGTAAAGACCTATATCCAGAGCGGCAACGTGGTCTTTGCGAGTGATGAAGTCGATGCCGATCGGTTGTCCGCGGAGATAGCGTCGGCCATTAATGCCGGATACGGCTTTGAGCCGCGCGTCCTGTTGTTGACGGCCGACGATCTCGCGGCGGCGATGTCTGGCAACCCGTTCCCCGAGGGAGAATGGGAGCCGAAATCATTGCATCTCTATTTCTTGAGCGAGGACCCGGCTGAACCCAATCTGGCGGCGCTGCAAGACGTGCAGAACGAGGATGAGCGCTTTAAACTGCAGGGCACTGTTTTTTACCTGCATGCCCCGTCGGGAATCGGCCGTTCCAAACTGGCAGAGCGCGTTGAAAGGGTGCTTGGCGTTCCGGCCACAGCGCGCAACTGGCGCAGCGTGAGCAAGATCATGGCCCTGGCCAATGAGTAAGAATCGCCTGGAGGCTTTCAGCGATGGCGTGCTGGCCATCATCATAACGATTATGGTTCTGGAGCTAGACGTCCCGGAAGAACCCACTCTGGCCGCTCTCGCGCCGCTGATTCCAGTATTTCTCAGCTATGTACTCAGTTTTGTTTTTCTCGGTATTTACTGGAACAACCACCACCATCTCCTGCAGGCGGCAGACAGCGTCGACGGCCGTGTCCTGTGGGCCAATCTGCACCTGCTATTCTGGTTGTCCCTGGTGCCCTTCACCACAACCTGGATGGGTCAGAATAATTTTGCCGCCTTACCGGTAGCCCTTTATGGCGTCGATCTGCTCCTGGCGGCTGTCGCCTATTTTATCCTCGTGCGGGCACTGCTTTCACTACATGGCCAGAACTCTACACTGGCCCAGGCTTTGGACAGAGATATCAAGGGTAAAATTTCTCTATGCATCTATGTTGCGGCGATCCCGCTTGCCTTCCTCAGCCCACTCTTGGCTGGAATGTTGTATGTGCTGGTGGCTGTTATCTGGCTGGTGCCCGACCGGCGTATTGAAAACCGGCTGCGGCGTTAAAGTCGGATGGATTAAATGACAGTGAAATTTGATCCGAAAAAAGTAATATTGACTAATAATTGAAACTGTATTAGAATATATGTTCTATTAAATTGTGAGTTCAATTTGATGCTGCGCCCGGTGATTTGCGCGGCCCCAATTTCACATTCAAAGGAGAAAACCATGAGCAGCGTTCGAGTTTTGGTGGGGACAAAAAAGGGAGCCTTTATTCTTAGCGCCGACGGCAAACGGGACAAATGGCAGGTCAGCGGCCCCTTTTTCGGCGGGCTGGAAATCTACCATATGAAAGGTTCGCCGGTTGATCCGAACCGCATTTACGCCTCGCAGGGAAATGATTGGTTCGGGCAGGTCGTGCATCGTTCGGATGACGGCGGCCTGACATGGCAGACCGTCGGCAACGAATTTCTTTATGAAGGTGAGACCGGCACGCACCAGTGGTATGACGGCACGCCCCATCCCTGGGAGTTCAAGCGCGTGTGGCATTTTGAGCCCTCTTTGACTGATCCGGATACCGTGTATGCCGGCGCCGAGGATGCGGCCCTTTTCCGCACCACCGACGGCGGCATGACCTGGACGGAACTGCCCGGACTGCGCCGCCACAGCACCGGCAATTCCTGGCAGCCGGGAGCGGGCGGGCTGTGCCTGCACACGATCCTGCTCGATCCGGTCGATCCGCAGCGCATTTTTATCGCTATTTCCGCCGCCGGCGCATTTCGCACGGATGACGGCGGCGCGACGTGGAAGCCCATCAACCGCGGCCTGCGTTCCAACTATATTCCCGATGAGGAAGCGGAGGTCGGGCACTGCGTGCACCGCATCGCCCAGCACGCCGCACGGCCGAATACGCTCTACATGCAGAAGCATTGGGACGTGATGCGCAGCGATGACGCCGGCGACAATTGGTATGAAATCAGCGGCAACCTGCCCACGGACTTCGGTTTTGTAGTGGATGTGCACGCGCACGACCCGGAAACGGTTTACGTGGTGCCGATTAAGAGTGATTCCGAGCATTACCCGCCGGAAGGCAAGCTGCGCGTCTACCGCAGCCGGGTGGGCGGCAACGAGTGGGAAGCGCTGACCAAGGGCCTGCCGCAGAAGAACAGCTACGTGGATGTTCTGCGCGATGCGATGGCGGTGGATAAGCTCGATTCCTGCGGCGTCTATTTCGGCACCACGGGCGGTGACGTGTTTGCCTCGGCCGATGGCGGCGACAGTTGGATGCCTATCGTGAGCAGCCTGCCCAAGGTGCTTTCGGTAGAGGTGCAGACGCTGCCATGACATCACGCACGATCCGCGTGGTTATCCCGCACCACCTGCGCAACCTGGCCGGAACCGGCGCCGAGGTGACGCTGGAGGTGCCGGAACCGGTGACGCAGCGCAGCGTGCTGGACGCCCTGGAAGCGCAGTATCCCGTGTTGCGGGGCACCATTCGCGACCACGCGACGCAAGAAAGACGGCCGTTTTTGCGCTTCTTCGCCTGCAAAGAGGACCTGTCACACGAGCCGCCCGACGCCCCGCTTCCCGACGAAGTGACGCGCGGCGTTGAGCCGTACATGATCATCGGCGCGATCGCCGGCGGCTAA
>JBJYWZ010000628.1:0-1966 GCA_046259725.1 Promineifilaceae bacterium (SeqCode)
GCCTTCTGGAAGCATAACCGGCCGGGATCACAGGGCCTTCAATGCGTGATAAAATCCGGCCGTTCAAGGAGACACATGATGATAGGCGTTGTCGCCGGTGTCGGGCCGTTCGCCGGTCTGGATTTGTTGAAAAAGATTGCCACACAAACGGTAGCCCGGAGCGATCAAGAACATCTGGCCGTAGTTTCCATATCACGGCCGTCGACTATCCCCGATCGTACTTCGTTCCTGATGGGTGAAACCACGCTCAATCCGGCTGCGCCGATCCTGGAACAGCTTCGCCAGTTGGAACAGATTGGCGCATCGGTCGCCGGCATTCCCTGCAACACAGCTCATGCCCCGCTGATTATGGATGTGATACTAGAGGAGCTGGAAGCTTCCGGCAGCCGCCTGAATCTCCTGCATATGGTCCGCGAAACGGGAAAGTTCTTGCAGCGCCACTACCCTTCCGCCTATCGCGTTGGATTGCTGTCGACAGTAGGCACAAGTCTTTCGCGCGTCTATCCGTTATCACTTGAGCCATTGGGCTTCGAAGTTGTCGAACCTGCTGTGCGTGAGTCCAAAGAATTGGTGCACCGTGCGATTTATGATGGAGATTACGGAATTAAAGCCCGCGGTTACGCAACGGAGCGAGCGCGGAAGGATCTGCTCCGCATTATAGAGGATCTAGAGACTGCGGGGGCACAGGCCGTCATTCTCGGTTGTACGGAACTGCCCCTGGCCTTCCCGGAGAATGAAATGAACGGCCTGCCGATCGTCGACAGCACAATGGCCCTGGCGCGTGCGTTGATTGGGGCCGTCGATCCATTGAAGTTACGGCCGTGGCCGGTTCAGCCCAGCGGATAGTAAGGAATGCCCAGGGCATCCATCAGGGCGATGCTGGCCGGCGCGATAAAGATGGCCGGCAAGAGGTTTGCTGCGCGAATCTTTTTGATATCCAGCAGCCGCAGGCCGATAGCCAGCAGCACCACACCGCCGGTAGCTGTCATTTCAATGATCATTGGCTCGGTAAATACACTGCTGCTCATGCGCGCCAGCAAAGAAATACCCCCCTGGAAGAGGAAAATCACGATTACCGAAGCGATGACGCCCGGCCCCAATGTGGTGGCGAAGGCCAGAGCGGCGAAGCCATCCATCAAAGCCTTGACAGCCAGCTTGGTGTAGTCGCCCATCAAACCATCTTCGATTGAGCCTTGAATGGTCAGCGGGCCAACACAGAAGATGAGGCTGGCTGTGACAAAACCTTCTACAAACAGAGCGCTGCTTGTTCCCTGTTTGTTACCCACAAGCCGGTCGCGCAGCCATTCGCCAAATGCCTCGAGACGGTCTTCGATGCGCAGACCTTCGCCGATAAATGCGCCTACCAATAGACTGCCCAAGACGATAAGGGAGTTCCGCGTTATCAGGGCGCTGTCCAGGGCAATGACTATCGTAAACAGGCCTAGCGCATAAACGACGGTCTCCTGCAAACGGGCCGGGAAGCGGTGGCCAAGGAATGTGCCGATTGTGCCGCCGATAAGGACGGTTATAACGTTGAGAATTGTACCGGTCATAGTTGATTTTCAGGTAACAGCCGGGCCAAAGTATAGGCGTTGAGGACTCGTTTGCAAAAAATATCACAATCCCGGCGGGAATACGTCTGCCAAGCGTAAGACAGTCCACTTTTTTCGATCCACTGCAGTGTGGTACGATAGCATCACAATTGCGGCCCGGTATGAGTAAAGTTGTCTTTACAAATGCAATTGACCGGCGTCGTAGCTATAATAGATATTGTGCAAACGACTACAATGAAATCTAATTCTTTACGCCGCGCTTCGATGCGAGCGGCCCAATCACTTGCTGTCTTAGCGGTCGTGCTTTCTGCCTGGCTGCTGTTTTCCAGCCCTGTTTCCGCGGCCAACTGTTATTATCATTCTCCCGCAGCGGATTATGTCTGCGATTCTGCGCCGCAGCCGTCTTTGTTTGT
>JBJYWZ010000629.1:0-5040 GCA_046259725.1 Promineifilaceae bacterium (SeqCode)
GCCACCAGTGATTCAAAAAGCTGGAAGACGGATTCGGCCGTGCGCGAATCCAGGTTGCCTGTCGGCTCATCAGCGACGAGGATCGGCGGGTCATTGGCCAGAGCGCGGGCAATGGCCGCCCGCTGCTGCTCGCCGCCGGAGATGGATGCGGGGAACTTATGCGCATCATCGGCGATGCCCACCTGGTCAAGAAGAAACATAGCCCGCGCCTTGCGTTCGGCTTCTTCATATTTTCCGGCCAGATCCATGGGAATCATCACATTTTCCACAACCGTCAACGTGGGCAGCAGTTGGAAGAACTGAAAGACAATACCCAGATTACGGCCGCGCCATTCGGCCATCTGCCCTTCATCAAGTTGGCGGATATGCGTTTTCGCGACAACGACCTCCCCTTCCGTCGGGTGATCGATGCCCGTGAACATATTAATGAGCGTCGACTTACCACTGCCCGATTTACCTACCACGGCGACAAATTCACCACTGTCTACCTGCAGGTCGATACCCTTCAGTGCCAGGAAGGGACCGGCATCTGTTTTGTAGGCTTTCTTGATGTTGCGCAGATCGATCATGCCGCATTGCTTACAACCGTTCGATTGGATATCAGGCACAGTGATCTTCGCTTCGGGGACTGCTATAAGCTGAGAGTCCGCTTTTGCTCCTACCCTGCCATTCATGCGCGTTCTTAGTTTATCCAGCGTGCTCATCGTCAGTTCCCAAATCCGGACCCGCAATCTGCCCGTCGGCAATATGCACCGTCCGTGACACGCGCGAAGCCAGTTCGCGATCATGCGTGGTCATGAGGATAGTCGTGCCATTCTCAACCAGCTTTTCAAATACATGAAAGACTTCTGCGGCCGTTTTCGAATCCAGGCTGCCTGTTGGCTCGTCGGCAGCCAGAAACGAAGGTTTATTCGCCAAAGCGCGCGCAATGGCAACACGCTGACGCTGCCCGCCGGAAACGGCCGAAGGCAGCTTATTAGCCTGGTCGGCGATACCGACCTGATCAAGCAGGTCAAGCGCCCGTTCGCGCCGCTCGCGCGGTGAGTTATAGAGATTGGCGAAATCCATGGGCAGCATTACATTCTGCACACAGGTCAGCATGGGCAGCAGTTGGAAGCTCTGAAAGATAACGCCTACATTACTACCGCGCCACCTGGTGATTTGCGCCTCGTTCATCTTATTTATGATCTGCCCGCTAACGTAAACTTCGCCCCCTGTCGGGCGGCTGATACCGGTCACCATGTTGACCAGAGTCGTTTTACCTGCTCCCGATTTACCCAACACAGCCACAAATTCTCCACGATCGACCTGCAAATCAATACCACTCAAGGCATAAAAATCGCCTGCCGGCGTTTTATAGGCCTTCTGCACGCCGCGCAGATTAATCAAGCCGCTTTGCTTCTGGTGATTTGGGATCTGGGATTTGGTATTGGTGCCTTCAATACCTGTACTGAGCGCAGTCGAAGTATCCGAAATCGACTCATTCATAAGCCAGCACCTCGCGAATCGTCAGGCGCACCGCATCGCGCGCCGGGCCCAGGCTGGCGGCGACAGCGATTACCATCAAGGCGAAAAACCAGAGGATAGCCGCCGGCAAGGAATATTCATATATCAGCGGTACATTTAGAAGCGCCAGGCCAACCTCCTCACTCAAGAAAGCGCTGATCGGAAAAGAGATCGCGAAACCAATCAGCCAGCTCAAAACGCCGATGACGATGCCCTCGGCGAGCACAATCTGGCGTACAGAAAGATTGGAGGCGCCCACAGCTCGCAGCACGCCGATCTCACGAATACGCTCCAGAATATTAATACTCATTGTCGTCGTTAAACCCAAACCACCAACCGCGGCCAGCAGCAAAGCCATTAAGATTAACACGGCCACGACAATGGTAAACATGAGGTCATTTTGATCATTTATCTGCTGCGCGGTGCGCGTGCTGCTGACCTCAAAACCGGCATCTTCATAAGCCTGGAAAAGCTGCCGCCGAAGGTTGTCCTGATCAACCGCTTTTGGCGATCCGGTTACGACCTGTACGTGCGTGGCGAATCCCGGCATACGTGTCAGATAGGCATAATCATCGTAATTAAGATAAACGGCCGGGCCCTGTGAGTCGGTCCGGATAAGGCCCGTAACCAGGCTGTCGAATTCCTTATCACCGATATCGAGGCGAATCGTATCGCCGATCTGTATGTCCGGTTCATTGTCCAGCAGATCAGAGTTAACCACAATCTCGTTCTTTCCCGGACCCGTAAGCCATGCGCCCTCTTCCATCTGCGGGTCGATGATGACGGAGCCGGCAGGCACGGCGTAAACGCGGAAGAAATTGCTCTCTGTGTCGTCAGGTCGCTCGCGTTTGGCTATATCAATCGACCAACTTTCCACTTCGGTCACGCCGGGCATCTCCATCGCCACGCGCTCGAGTGCTTCTATACGATACGGCTGAGCCATACCGAGCGATACGTCATACTGATGATGGCGCAAGAAACCGTCCAGGGTCGCATTCACCGATCTATTGACGCTCAAAACAGAGATGAAGAGCGCCGTGCCGATGATGAGGACGACCAGCGTCTGCACCAGGCGGCCTTTGTGTCGCAGCGTATTACGAACAGAGAGCAGATAGGGCCGCTGCACCGGGCGGATGCGCTGTATGCGGGCCAGGATGCGCTCCGTAAGCGCACTGTCATCCATGGCGGCCTGCATGCCGGTATCATTTAATGCTTTTCGCGTGGTAATGCGCGTCCCGTTCAACACCGGCAGCAGCCCGGCCAGAAGAGGCAGCGACAGACCCATTATGATCTGCGCCAATATGAGCTGGGTGGAAATCGCCAGGCTTTCCGGCTGCAAGTTCAAGAGATCCTCCACGACCTCCGTTATCAGAAGCTGCGCAGTAACCAAGGAAAGGGGAATGCCGATGGCCACGGCGATCACCCCATAAGTCAAAACTGTCAAAATATACATGACCATGATCTGCAGACGGCTGGCGCCGATGAGCTTCATCACGCCGATCTGCTGCAGCTGCTGTGTGATCAATGCCGAGATCGCGTTAACGACCAGGAATCCGGACAGGAAAAGAATGATCAGGCCAAAGCCGGTCAGAAGGAGGATGATGGTGTCGATGATTGCTTCTTGCGGCCCTTCGAGCGTGACGTTAGATGCCAGAATCGGCCGGCCGCTGTTTTCGATCTGATCTTCCACCTCCATAACGATGGGTCGAAGTTCCTTCTCATCTTCAATATCCGCCGACACGCGAACGCGCATCTCGGTGAACTCATCGCTGAATCCCAGCCTGCGCATCGTCTCCGGCGTCACATAACCGGTAGAAATATTAAGGATTTCAGGGCTAAATTGCTGGGCATCAAAGCCGGTTCCAACAATCAGCAGCCGCTTGGTGCCGCCGTTCGAAAGCTCCAGGTATAGTTCATCGCCAATGGCGACATCCAGGTAATCCAGCGCCAGACGCTCTAAAATGATTTCATTCGTTCGCGGCGGCCACGCGCCGGCCACCGGCGTCACGCGGTCGACGGTCATGTTCTCAAAATCAGATACGGATGTAATTAACAGATCTTTGCGCACATCCTGGTCATCGTAAACATAAACATCGGCCGATTGCCGGCCCTCGGCGGCGCTGACGCCATCAATCTTGGCAATGCGCTGCGCCAGATCGTCATCGAAAGGGGAAGTGGTGACCGTCGCCGAAGATATCAAGGCTTCGGCGCGATCGATATCATGTTCCCGCAGAAGCAGTTCCCGTGCATCCAGAATCACGCCCACGGAGTAGACGCCAACAGCAATGGCCAGCGCCACGACAAGTGTGCGCCCGCGATTGCCCCATAGATCGGCAAATACTTTGTACCAACGTGTTCGGATCATTTTCGATTTAGCTGCTTCGCTTACGGAGCTGATTTCAACGACTCAGCGGGTCATTGTTTCAACCTTGTAGCTGACCACCTGGCAAACAAATTAGCAGACTTGCCCCGTGATATTTATGACCTATAATAGGTCATAATTCCGGATAACTATGCAGCAGGAGCGCTTGAAAGTCAAGTGTTTGGGTCGTTCACTCATGTGCTATTTGTCTATTCCGGCAGGGTAAGTAATCGACAATGAATCATAAGGACAAACGGGTGCGGCGCACGCGTAAAGCTCTGGCGGAAGCACTTATCGCCCTGACCATCGAAAAGGGGTACGAGCCGGTGACGATACAGGAGATCACCAACCGCGCCGGCGTGGGCTACCGCACTTTTTTTCGTCATTATCCCGACAAAGACGCCCTGCTGCAGGAAGTCTTACGCACAACATTGGCCGATCTACGCCAGATGATGGGAACGCCTCAAGTGGGAAATGGAGCGGGCTACCAACCTTTGCCTGTGGAGGACGGCCGTATCATCTTTGAACATATAGCCGCTAACAGCGATCTTTACCGCGTCCTCTTGAGCAGCGGCAGCGCAGCGCTAGAACCATTTGTGACTTTTGCCTACCACGAAGCGTTAGACTCGCTGGAAGAAATTCCCGATCTCCTGGTCCCTCCGCCTATCCTGGCCCACCACACAGTGACTGCGACATTTTCCCTTGTGCAGTGGTGGCTGGAAAACGATATGCCCTACGCACCAGAGGAAATGGCCGTTTACCTGGCGCATTTGGTAAACATCCCTGCCCCATTAGAGTACAAAGAGTAACTATAGGCCGATGTGTGCTTGCAGCCAACGTGCCGCAGCGGCGGCCGTTTCTGCCTCTCCGGCCGTCGTAGTGTCCAGCAGATCAATGGCCGGCTCCGTCGCCGCCGCATTGGCTTTAAGCCACTGATTGAATTTGACCTGCGCTTCAATGAATTCGCGATCGCCGCTGGCGCGCCAGGATGGCCGAGCCTTCAGCCGCATTTCCAGGACAGCATCATCACATACCAGGGCCAGATAATGTGTTTTGCTGAAGTAGCGCCGCTCCACGCACGGCTCCACGTTAGGCGGGATCGCCCCTGCATTGAAAAGGGCGACCGGACGGCCTGACTGGTTAATATTCTTGGCCAGCCGCAGCCATGTCTC
>JBJYWZ010000630.1:0-2960 GCA_046259725.1 Promineifilaceae bacterium (SeqCode)
GTTGACCCGTCAGCGCATGCAGCTCCATAATATGTCAAGCATAGCACGTCCAGGGCTCAAATTCAAAACCACCAGGCAGAAAAATCACAGCAGAAGCGTGATTTACATAAAGATTTAAGGCGGTTGGCACGAAAGCGAGCCCATGTGCCTTTGGATGCGCCCTTCGCAGGCGTATGGCCGCTCTTTTTTTGGAGATTCAGCGGTCCCGATTCAGGGCCGCAGTCAGGTTTCAGGATTTTGGATAGGTCGGGATGTCTGTACCCACATAGTCGCGAAAAAGGTGCAGCGCCTCACCATTTTCGGCATGGCGGCCCGTGGCGTGTTTTGAATAGAGCAGGTCTCCATTGACCCTGAGATCGAAAACGCCTTTCGATCCCGTGATGAAGGTAAAGGAATCAATGATATGCTGATAGTTGGAAAGAATATCATCCGCCACACGGACGGCTCGTTCGGCATAATTTCAAGGTACGCAGTATGCTAGGGTGACTACATATTTATCGGCCATGGTCGTTAAAAACTCCTTTCTTGGTTTGTCTGAGTGTACTATGCTTGCGCCACTGTTGCAGGAAGCCCACTTCTGCTGCGGCTGATCGCGGCAATAATAGCCCAATTTCCCTGCTTGCCGCAATCATCTCATAACCAGAGAAAGGCTTCAAAAACGAAGAGAAAAAATGGAGGTATTTTTTCTTAAACAGTAAGAACGATATCTTGACAAGCATAGTTGCCTGGGCTAACATACCTTTCGCTTCCGGGCCTGTAGCTCAGCTGGGAGAGCGCTACAATCGCACTGTAGAGGTCAGGAGTTCGAATCTCCTCAGGTCCATGCTCAGGCTGGATTACCTGGTCTGGAACAATCGAATAAGAAGGCTGTGATCAGGAGTAGTAGGTACACCACAAACAAGAGAGCCGTTCCCCGGGCTGAAAGAATGGCAGAATAGTACTGAACTCGTCTGTGAGCTGTGATGGTGAAGACGAATACGTTTAGCCCTCACCGGGAAACGCACGTTAAGCGGTAGAGTGGATAGTTTATGGGCCCATAGCTCAGCTGGGAGAGCGCCACAATGGCATTGTGGAGGTCAAGGGTTCGAGCCCCTTTGGGTCCACTAAAAATTGCCGGGAACCTGCCCGGCAGCTGCTGTCAATCAGAGTGGTACCGCGGAACCCCTTTCGTCTCTGAACGAAGGGGGTTTTTTGATCTGGGTCAAGTTTTGAACCCCGGTTTTTTTATTGGCAGGAATGGATCCTGCCGCGACAATGAAAAACTGGCTTTCGTGTGGCGGGACTTAGCGAGTTATGCACGACCTGTTTATCAAACTGGAACTGACGACCGTTTATGGCAAGATGTCCGGTGACCCGGCCGATCCGCTGCTGCTGGGTATTCATGGTTGGAGCCAGCGTAACGGCTGGCACACCTGGGAACCGCTGATGGCGCCGCTGGCGGACGCCGGCTTCTGCGTGGTGTCGGTTGATATGCCCGGCTGGGGCGACAGCCCGGCGTTGGATAATTTGCCGTTAGGCGGCTCACGTGCCGTGCAGGTAGTTGTTGATATTTTGGACGGGCTGCAGAAAGAGAAAGCGGTCCTGATGGGCAAAAGTTGGGGCGGCGGCGTGGCCGTGAAAACGGCCGTCAGCTACCCCGAGCGTATCGGCAAACTGGTATTGACCGCGCCCGCGCTGAGGAATTTCGACCAGCTTTCACAGATCAACCAGCCGGTCCTGCTGACCTGGGCCGAAGATGATCCGGTGATTCCTGTCGCCATGAGCAGCGAATTCATCGCGCGTGTAAAGGATATTGAATACATCAGTTATCCGACTGGCGGCCACAGCGCGGCCATGAAAAATGCGGAGGATTTCGCACCACACCTGATCGATTTCCTCAATAAAGATTGAAGATAACGAACAGCAATCCAGCTCTCAGTTATTACAGAGAGCGGCCGAGATAGCTGGTTGAAAATCTCTGTGCCGGGTATCCAAGCGGCTGTGCTTTTGGAGCGCCCGGGCACCATCTCCTGGAGTATTATGAGCGAAACATACAGTCCTCAAGAACTGGAACCTAAATGGCAGAAGACCTGGGAAGAGCGCGGACTCTACCGCCAGGTTATTGATGAGTCAAAGCCCAAGCATTACGCGATGACGATGCTGCCCTATCCGTCCGGCGATTTGCATATCGGTCACTGGTATGCCATGTCGCCCAGCGATGCCCGCGCGCGCTATATGCGCATGAAGGGCTATAATGTGATGTTTCCGATGGGTTTTGACGCCTTCGGCCTGCCGGCTGAAAACGCGGCCATCAAGCAGAACGTGCATCCCAAGACGTGGACCTACGCCAACATTGAGCGCATGCGCAAACAGCTTCGCACCATGGGCACGATGATTGATTGGGAGCGAGAGGCAGTTTCAGCCGATCCCTCTTACTATCGTTGGTCGCAGTGGTTCTTTAATAAGTTGATTGAAATGGGCCTGGCCTATCGTAAAAAAGCGGCCGTCGATTTCTGCCCGCACTGCAATACCACGCTGGCTCGCGAACAGGTATGGGGCGAAGATCGCCACTGCGAACGCTGCGGCACGCCCGTGATCAAGAAGGACCTGGAGCAGTGGTTCTTTAAGATCACTGATTATGCCGAGGAGCTGCTGGATTTCAGCGAGATCGATTGGCCGGAGCGCGTGGTAACGATGCAGACGAACTGGATCGGCCGTTCGACCGGTGCGGATGTTACCTTTCGCACGGAGCAGGGCGACCCCATTGAGATCTTTACGACGCGGCCGGATACGCTGTGGGGCGCGACCTTTATGGTGCTGGCGCCTGAACATCCACTGGTGGACGAGATTACGACGCCGGAACAGGCGGACGCTGTCCTGGCCTACCGTGATCAGGCGGCCAGGATGTCCGATATCGATCGCGAAACGGCCGAACGGGAAAAGACAGGCGTCTTTACCGGTGCTTACGCCATCAATCCGGT
>JBJYWZ010000631.1:0-3814 GCA_046259725.1 Promineifilaceae bacterium (SeqCode)
CCTATTATCCGGGCTGCTCGCTGCATTCGACGGCGGCCGAATTTGATCTTTCAACAAGAGCGGTCTGCGAAGCGCTTGAGGTTAAACTGATAGAACCCGAAGGCTGGGTTTGCTGCGGCAGTTCAGCGGCGCACCGCATCGATCCGCAGCAAGCCACGCAGCTTCCCATGGAAAACCTGGCCTTGATAGAGAAGTCCGGTTTCCGTGAAGTGACCATGCCTTGTGCCGCATGCTTCAACCGCCACAAGGCGGCGCAGCACGATATCCGGGAAGATCCCCATCACAAGGCGAGCCTTGACAAGGCGATAGGATACACCTATCAGGATACCGTGAAGATAAACACGCTTATCCAGACCCTGATGCAGAATGTTGGCAAAGATGGCATCAGAGAACGCGTAGAACGGCCGTTATCCGGACTGCGCGTTGTCCCTTACTATGGATGCCTGCTGACTCGCCCGCCAAAAGTCACCGAGGCCGAGCACCCGGAAAATCCAGAGGATATGGACAACCTGCTGCAAGCGCTGGGAGCCGAGGTCGTCGACTGGTCATACAAGACCACTTGCTGCGGCGCTGCTCATTCGCTCACCCGCCCGGATATAGTGCTGAAACTGAGCGGAAACCTGGTAGACGCGGCGCACGAGGTCGGTGCGGATTTGATTGCTGTCGCCTGTCCGCTCTGTCACATGAACCTGGACGCGCGGCAGATGCAGATGGATGTGCAGGAGCCGATGCCCATCATGTACTTCACGCAGCTCATGTCCGTGGCGTTCGGTCTGCCGCCAAAATCGGCCGCTTTGAACAAGAATCTGGTCGATCCGCGGCCTATCCTGGAAGAGAAGGGACTTCTGTGAGTTTCGCCGGAGACGGCCAGGAGAGCGGCCTGGATAGGCGCGTCGCCGACCTGCGGCAGGAAATCTTGCAGCGGGACAGAGCAGCTCTGGCTCAGAGAACAGGTGCTGTCCGCGATAACGGAGGATTCCTCCTTGCAGTCTGGAATAGATGTATCGCCATCAACGGGCAAGATTTTATCGCCGTGGACCGAGAAAGCGGCCAGTCCTGCGATCCCCTGACCCAGGCCATGCTGGCATATTACTTCTATACGTCAGATGGTTACCCGGCCGGGGACGAGTGGATAGCCTTCAGAGATTTGCCTGGCGGGCAGTTTTACAGTTCCGCTTTTCAGGGTTATACAGGAAATAAGCTGGCGCGGGTGTTTGGCGATGATATCGCGGCGTTCACGAGCGCGGCCCTGTCGCTGGACGGCCGTCACCTGGCCATAGGCGATGCAGCCTACAGTTTCCAGGCGGTGCCGCGCATTCCTGTGGCCGCGGTCTGTTGGCTGGGCGATGAAGATTTTCCCACGTCATATCGCATCCTGTTCGACAGGTCTATCGAACACCATCTTCCGACGGATGCTTGTGCCATATTGGGCAGTATGTTGACGACAAGGCTGACTAAGGCTATGGTCAGTGGCGTAAATTCTTAAACGATGGAGATTTGTAATTATCAATGAAATTTGCAATTAGTGGTAAAGGCGGCGTCGGTAAAACAACACTGACGGCGCTTCTGGCCCAATCTTTTGCGGACAGCGGGAAGGATGTGCTGGCAGTGGATGCCGACCCGGCTCCCTGTCTTGCGGAAGCGCTGGGATTTCCAGCCGATCTTCGCGCCAGGCTGAGTCCTATTTCGCAGATGGACGCGCTGATAGAAGAACGCACAGGCGCCAAACCGGGCACGACCGGGGGATTTTTTACAATTAATCCACGTGTGGATGACCTCCCCGAACGGTTTAGCGTAAGCAATCGCGGCGTACGCCTGCTGGAAATGGGCGCCGTGGATATGGGCGGCTCCGGATGTATCTGCCCGGAAAGCGCGATGCTGAAGACCCTGTTCACGCACCTGATGTTCCGTCAGGACGAAGTTTTGCTTTTGGACATGTATGCCGGTGTTGAACATTTGGGTAGAGCGACGGTAGATTTCGTGGACGCGCTGGTCATTGTGGTGGAACCGACACGGCGCAGTCTGGGAACGGCCGCACAAATACAAAAACTGGCTCAGGACATTGCTTTGAATCAAATGGTCCTGGTAGGAAATAAGGTGCGCGGCGAGGATGACCTCTCTTTTTTGCGTACGAATTCGCTTGATATGCCTCTCATTGGCGCACTGCCAGCCGATCCGGCAGTACAAGACGCCGATAGAATGGGCGTTGCCGTATATGACTATGTGCCGGAGCTTCGCGCAGCTGCCGAAGAAATTAAGGCCAGATTGATTCATATTATTGAGGAAGCAGCTTTATGACGACAACAATCGCGTTGGCCGGCAAAGGCGGTGTGGGCAAGACCACGATAGCCGGCATGATAATCAAATATCTCTTACAGCGACAACCGGGGGCGGTGCTGGCAATTGATGCCGATCCCAGCAGCAATTTGAATATGGTCCTTGGTCTGGATCTCGAATGGACCGTGGGCGACATTCGAGAAGGATTATTGGGGCAGGTTAAAGAATCGCTGACAATGGGCGGCGCGGCGATGGGAACATTGAGCGGTGGCATCACCAAGCAAGAATATCTGGACTATGAGATCCGTTCCGCGCTTGCAGAAGGGGACCAGATCGATCTCATCGCCATGGGGAAACCGGAAGGACAGGGATGCTACTGCGCCGTGAACCACAATCTGCGCGAGGTGATTGACGCGATCAGCCGCAATTATCGCTATGTCGTGATCGATAATGAAGCAGGTATGGAACATCTCAGCCGCCGGACCACGCGGGATGTCCAGCACCTGCTTGTCGTTTCCGATCCCAGCCAGCGGGGGATTGTAGCCGCCGAACGCATCGCTGATTTTCGACACGAATTGGACATCAGTATCGAACAAACGGGACTGATAGTTAACCGCATGAATGGTGAGATACCGCCTGTTCTCCAGGAGCGAATCGACCAGATGGACATACCGCTTCTGGGCGTAGTGCCGGCGGATAATGAGCTGCTTGAGTTCGAGTTCAGCGGACGGCCGTTGGTCGAGCTGGGAGATGATTCCCCGGTGTACCAGGCCGTTGCCAGGATCGTGGATCAGATTCTGAGCTAGATCAGGCATGGCGGGTCATTTCGACCTTGCCTGTTGCGTGCTAAAATGTGGCTGATGATACTTTACTGATGGATCAGCCATATGCAGCCTGAAAGCGCCAATAGCGAGAACAGTAAAATCGGCCGTTTTCTACGTGTCTTTGCGCCGTTCTTCATCCTGCTGGTTCTCTTGGCCTTGTTGAACTATAGAATCGGCAGTGTGGAGCCCGCGCGACAGCCGGTCGCAGTAACGACGACCGAAGTCACTAAAGCGACTTCCGCGACGGCGCCCCGAGCCACTCCGGAGACGGGCCAGCGCCAGGCGGCAATCGCCACTGCTATCCCCAACGCTACTATCTCGATACCGCTGACCGTAGAACCTACGCAAACGCCGGTAGCCACGTGGGCCCCGGAAGAAGTAGCAAGGTTGACCGGACCACCTCCGTCAAGCCGCTTTTCAACGGACGTGCCCCTCTCATTCTACTGGCAGGCTGGGCGTTCGCTGCCGGAGCAGTATCTCTACAGACTTTACATTACTGATAATGAAACTACCGAACTTGTTGCCGAACTCTCCGAGCCTAATCTGGGCAGCGCCTTTGCGGTAAATCTGCTTGCGGAAGAGGTCGATCTTGAATCCGGCGACTATTTCTGGCAGGTCAGGCTGGTGCAGCAGCCAGGTGAAATAGACATGGGCGCATCAGAAAAACGGCCGTTTCAGCTGACCGGTGCAGCCAATTAATCACCGATTTATCC